>NZ_JBEXKB010000018.1:0-145801 GCF_040609455.1 Kitasatospora sp. NPDC004669 | reverse complement strand
GCCGCCGCCGCGGCCGCCCTGGCCGCCCTGGCCGCCGCCGCGCCGTTCCGGGCGCGGCGGGCGGGCCTGCCGGTCGCCCCGGTCGCCGCCCCGGTCGCCCCGGTCGCCCCGGTCGCGGCCGACCTCGTCGTCCAGCCGCAGGGTGAGCCCGATCCGCTTGCGCGGCACGTCCACCGAGAGCACCCGGACCTTGACGATGTCGCCGGGCTTGACCACCTCGCGCGGGTCCTTGACGAAGTTCTTCGACAGCGCCGAGACGTGCACCAGCCCGTCCTGGTGGACGCCCACGTCGACGAAGGCACCGAAGGCGGCGACGTTGGTGACCACGCCCTCCAGCACCATGCCGACCTCCAGGTCGCCGATCTTGTCGACGCCCTCCTTGAAGACGGCGGTGCGGAAGGCCGGGCGCGGGTCGCGGCCCGGCTTGTCCAGTTCGCCGAGGATGTCGGTGACGGTCGGGACGCCGAAGGTGTCGTCGGCGAAGTCGGCCGGGCGCAGCGCGCGCAGCCGTTCGCTGTTACCGATCAGCTCGCGCAGCTCCCCACCGGTCGAGGCGAGGATGCGACGCACCACCGGGTAGGCCTCGGGGTGCACGCTGGAGCCGTCCAGCGGGTCCTCGCCGCCGGGGATGCGCAGGAAGCCGGCGCACTGCTCGAAGGCCTTGGGGCCGAGCCGGGCGACGTCCTTGAGCTGCTTGCGGGTGCGGAACGGGCCGTTGGCGTCGCGGTGGGCGACGATGTTGTCGGCCAGCGTGGCGGTGACGCCGGAGACCCGGGTGAGCAGCGGCGCCGAGGCGGTGTTGACGTCCACGCCGACGGCGTTGACGCAGTCCTCGACCACGGCGTCCAGCGAGCGGGAGAGCTTCACCTCGCTCAGGTCGTGCTGGTACTGGCCGACGCCGATCGACTTGGGGTCGATCTTGACCAGTTCGGCCAGCGGGTCCTGGAGACGGCGGGCGATCGAGACGGCGCCGCGGATCGACACGTCGAGGTCCGGCAGCTCCTGCGAGGCGAACGCGGAGGCCGAGTAGACCGAGGCGCCGGCCTCACTGACCATCGCCTTGGTGAGCCCCAGCTCGGGGTGGCGCTTGATCAGGTCCTCGGCGAGCTTGTCGGTCTCCCGGGAGGCGGTGCCGTTGCCGATCGCGACCAGGTCGACGTCGTGCTTCTTCGCCAGCGCGGCCAGGGCGGCCAGGGCCGCGTCCCACTTGTTGGCGGGCTGGTGCGGGTAGATCGTCTCGTAGGCGACGACCTTGCCGGTGGCGTCCACCACGGCGACCTTCACGCCGGTGCGGAAGCCCGGGTCCAGGCCCATGGTGGCGCGGGTGCCGGCCGGGGCGGCGAGCAGCAGGTCGCGCAGGTTGGCGGCGAACACGCGCACCGCCTCGTCCTCGGCCTCGGCACGCAGCCGGGCGCGCAGGTCGATGCCCAGCCGGACCAGGATGCGGGTGCGCCAGGCCCAACGGACGGTGTCGCCCAGCCACTTGTCGGCCGGGCGGCCGCGGTCGGCGATGCCGAAGCGGCCGGCGACGCGCTGCTCGTAGTCGTTCTCGCCGGGCAGGTCGCCCTCGGACTCGCCGTCGTAGGGGGAGAGTTCGAGGTCGAGCACCTCCTCCTTCTCGCCGCGCAGCATCGCCAGGATGCGGTGCGAGGGGAGCTTGGTGTAGGGCTCGGCGAAGTCGAAGTAGTCGGCGAACTTGGCGCCGTCGCCCTCCTTGCCGTCGCGGACCCTGGCGACCAGGCGGCCGCGGGTCCACATCCGCTCGCGCAGCGAGCCGACCAGGTCGGCGTCCTCGCCGAAGCGCTCGACCAGGATCGCCCGGGCACCCTCCAGGGCGGCCGGGCCGTCCGCCACCGACTCGCCCAGGTACCGGGCGGCGAGCACGGCCGGGTCCTGCGTCGGGTCGGCGAGCAGGGTGTCGGCCAGCGGCTCCAGCCCGGCCTCGCGGGCGATCTGCGCCTTGGTGCGCCGCTTGGGCTTGAAGGGCAGGTAGATGTCCTCCAACCGGGCCTTGGAGTCGGCGGCGAGCACCTGGGCGCGCAGCGCGTCGTCCAGCTTGCCCTGGGCCTCGATCGACTCCAGGACGGCCGCCCGGCGGTCCTCCAGCTCGCGCAGGTAGCGCAGCCGTTCCTCCAGGGTGCGCAGGTGGGCGTCGTCCAGCGACCCGGTGACCTCCTTGCGGTACCGGGCCACGAAGGGGACGGTCGCGCCGCCGTCGAGCAGGTCGACGGCCGCCTTCACCTGCCCCTCGCGGACGCCCAGTTCCTCGGCGATCTTCCGCTCGATCGCCTGCTGGGCCTGCCGGGCCCCCTGTTCGACTGGCGTGGTCACGAAGCCGGTCACCTTCTCCTTCAGAGCGTTCGCCGTACGCCCTGCATTCTGGCAGGTACCGGTGACGGCTCCCGGCCGCACCCGGGGCGACGGGCGTGGCGCGGTCCCGCGGCGGCCCCAATCAGGCTTGAACGGGCCAAAGTTGCGGCTTCCCACTCCGACGGGCCGGGGCGGGACGATCGGGGGTGCGAGTCACGCCAGTGTGAGCGAGCCGCTGGGCCGGCCGTCGGCGGCGAGGTCGATCACCTTCGTCCAGCCGCCGTAGGTCAACCTGATCCGGTCCGGCCCGTCCCAAGCCGCGTCGATCGAGTCGTCGGCCCTGAAGCCCGCGTAGGCGATCTGCCAGCGGCGGGTGGTCAGGCCGGCGCCTTGGTCTACGAAGATCCACTGGGCGGTGTCGAGCATCCCGGCCTGCTCCTGCCGGACGATCCGGCGGTCCGACCGGTCGGGCGCCTTCTGCGTCCCGGTGACCTGCGGGGCGTCGAGGAAGATCCACAGCGGGACCGTCGCCGCGGCCGTCAGCATGACGCCGACGCCCAGGACCACCCGGATCCAGGCCCGCCAGGTGACGCAGTACAGCACCGCCAGCAGCAGCGGCAGCGCGGCGGTGAACAGCAGCAGCGGCCGGTCGAACCACTCGCGCAGCACCAACAGCCCGCCCGGCCGTCCGCTGTAGTCGCCCACCGCGCCCAGCAGCGTGAGCAGC
This sequence comes from Kitasatospora sp. NPDC004669, assembly GCF_040609455.1. Lineage (NCBI taxonomy): Bacteria > Bacillati > Actinomycetota > Actinomycetes > Kitasatosporales > Streptomycetaceae > Kitasatospora > Kitasatospora sp. NPDC004669. The sequence continues at coordinate 142,764 of NZ_JBEXKB010000018.1, read as the reverse complement.
GCCAACGCACCCAGCGCCGCGCGCAGTGCCCGGCGCTCCCCGTCCGTCCGCTGACTGATCACCATCTCCTCACCTTATCGAGCCCGGTACTTCGGGAATCCGGCTGAAGCCCGGCGATCTGCGCTGTACGCTGCCGGGCATGTGCGCTGCCGCCCGGATGCACCCCGATGAACCGGTCGTCGACGCGGCCCTGGTACGGCGGTTGCTCTCCGCCCAGTTCCCCGAATGGGTGGGTCTTCCGGTCACGCCGGTCGGGTCCGCCGGGACGGACAACGCGATGTTCCGGCTCGGGCCCGAACTCGCCGTCCGACTGCCCCGGGTGGAGTGGTCGGCCGGGGACGTCCGCCGGGAGCACCAGTGGCTGCCCCGGCTGGCACCGCGACTGCCGCTGCCCGTCCCCGCACCGGTCGCCGTCGGCCGGCCCGCCGCCGGCTACCCGTGGGAGTGGTCGGTGCTGCGCTGGCTCGACGGCGTCAACCCGGCCGTCGGCGCCCTCGCCGCCCCCGACGCGCTGGCCCGCGACCTGGCCGGCTTCGTCAACGCCCTGCGCGCCGCCGACCCCGCGGGCGGCCCGGCCGGGCACCGCAGCCTCCCGCTCGCCTCCCGGGACGGCGCCACCCGCGCGGCGATCGCCCAGCTGGCCGGCGCGATCGACACCGTCGCCGCAACCGCCCTGTGGGACAAGGCACTCCGCCTCCCCGAGTACCAGGGTCCGCCGACCTGGATGCACGGCGACCTCACCCCCGGCAACCTGCTGGTCTCCAGAACCGGCCGGCTCGCCGCCGTCATCGACTTCGCCCTGATGGGCGTCGGCGACCCCACCGCCGACCTGATCGCCGCCTGGAACCTGCTCCCCGCCGCCGCCCGCCCCACCTTCCGGGCCGCCCTGCACGCGGACGACGCGATGTGGGCCCGCGGTCGCGCCTGGGCGTTCTCCATCGCCCTGGTGACGATCCCCTACTACCGCCACACCGACCCGGCCCTGACCTCCAACGCCCGCCACGTCGTGCGCGAGGTCCTCGCCGACCGCAGCGTGTAGGAATACCGGGGAGCGAACTCATGATGCACGTCAGGGTGCAAGGGCAGGCGCTATGGGTCGGCGAGGACGCCTATCCGTTGAGCCGCGTCACCAGCACGCGACCGCAGGTGGAACGCCCACCCGAGCGTTCGTGGACAATTTCTCGCTTCATCTTCCTGCTACTCGCACTGGCATATTTAGCGATCACCATCGACACGTCCAATCAGTCCGCACTGAACGTCACATTGATGGCCGCCGGTCCGATCGCGCTACCGCTCCTGTTCCTGATCGGTCTCTACCAACTGCGCGCCGGGCTACGGAGAAAGACTCTCCACAAGCTGATTATCGAGACCGCCAGCTCAAGGACCATCGTCGTAACGAGCCACGACTCCCGACAGATCAGCAGCCTCAGGAAAGCAATCCACAACCCGCGGGCCGAGTTCGCGATCCAAGTCGAGAACGCCCACTTCGGCGACAAGATCGCCCAGTACGGCGACCACAACACCGGAAAGCGGGTCGGACTGTGAGCAACTCCTTCCACTTCGGCGACTCGGTCACCCAGCACGGCGACCACAACATCGGCATCGTCAAGAACCAGGGCCCGCTGGACCCCCAGGCTGCACTGCGCGAACTCACCGCCGCCGTACGACTGTTGCGCGACCAGGTGCCGGCCGAGGACCGGGAGGTGCTGGACGAGTCGCTGGAGGAGATCGGCGACGGCTCCACCGCCTCGCCGCCGGCGCTGCGGCGGGCGCTGCGCAACATCTCCGGGGTGGCCTCGTTGGTACGGGCGGGCGCGCCGGTGGTGGCGTCGGTCCGGCGGATCATGGAGTCCTTCGACTCCTGATCCCCCGACCTTCGACCTTCGACCCCCGATCCCCGACCTCCGATCCCCCGGCGAGCGCCCCCGACTTCCGATATCCCGACTTTCATACCGAGTTAGAAACCTGCCCCGGTCAACCGCTGCTGTTAGCCTGGCCCCATGAGCGGACTGCGGGAACGCAAGAAGGAACGGACGCGGCAGGCCATCTCCGAGGCGGCCATCGCGCTCTTCCTGGAACACGGCTTCGACCAGGTGTCGGTGGCGGACGTCGCGGCCGCCGCCGAGGTCTCCAAGCCGACCCTGTTCAGCTACTTCCCCAGCAAGGAGGACCTGGTCGTCCACCGCTTCGCCGACCACCAGGAACAGGCCGCCGAGGCGGTCCGGGGCCGGGCCGACGGCGAGTCGGTGCTCGACGCCCTGCGCCGGGACTTCCTCGACGGCCTCGCCCGGCGCGACCCCGTCACCGGCCTCAACGACCACCCCCAGGTGCTGGCCTTCACCGCCCTGGTCTACGGCACCCCGAGCCTGGCCGCCCGGGTCGGCGCCTACGTCGCCCGCGCCGAACAGTCCCTCGCCGACGCCCTGCGCGAGGTCCCCGACCTCGCCCCGCCGCACGAGCTCACCGCCCCCCTGCTCGCCGCCCAGGCCACCGCCACCCAACGCGTCCTCGCGCTGCGCAACTGGCACCGCATCCACGACAACGGCCGCACCGCCGACGACCTCCACCCCGAAGCCGTCGCCGACGCCACCCGCGCCTTCGACCTCCTCACCCGCGGCTACGCCGACGCCTGAACCGCGGTCGCGTCGCCGGCGGGCCGCCGTGGGACCGGTGAACGCCGACGGGCCCTGACGATGCCGAGCCACCCCGGCGGGTAGCCGAGCACGGGCCCACGGACCCGCGCGGGGCGGCCGGCGCTGCGAGGACCCGCTCCGCCCCGAGTCGTGAACAGCGGCGAGGCGGGGCTACCGCCGACGCGGCCTGCCCGAGCGGCCGCCGCCCTGCGGCCCGGCCCCGCCACGGGGCTTGCGCGGGGCGGCGGCAGGCACGGCGGCACTGACCGTCTCCGGCCAGTGGGCGGGGCGGGTGAGGGCGGCGGGGAGGCGAGTAGCGGCGTCGCCGCGGGCGGCGTTGAGTTGGGCCTGGGTGAGGAAGAGGGCCGAGGTGAGGTCGGCGCCGGCGAGGTTGGCATCGCGCAGGTCGGCGCCGATCAGGTCGGCGAGGCGCAGGTCGGCGCCGGAGAGGTCGGCGGCGACGAGGAGGGCGCCGCGGAGGTTGGCGCCGCGCAGGTCGGCGGCGTGCAGGCGGGCGCCGAAGAGGTCGGCGCCGCGGTACTCGCGGCGACGGGGGACGGCGGCGCGGACGAGTTCGCCGGCGCGCAGCAGCAGGTCGCTGACCTGCTGGCGGTGCGCGGGGACGTCGACGGCGAGGATCTCCTCTGGGGTGCCGCCGGCCAGGCGGTCGGTCTCCTCCAGGGCCTGGCGCAGCTCGGCGTGGACCGGGCGGGCGGGCTCGAAGGTGAGCGCCTCGGTGAGGTACCAGAGGAGTTCGTGGAGCTGCCGCACGATCGGGAACACGTCGAACATCGGCTGGGCGCTCGCGGGTTCCTCGCGCCAGCCGACCCCACCGAAGGTGACCTGGGAGACCCGCTGTCCGGCGCCGAAGCAGTCGTAGACGGTGCAGCCCTGGAAGCCGCTGTCCCGCAGCCGGGCGTGGATGCCGCAGCTGAAGTCGGTCTGCAGGTTGCGGCAGGGGGTGCCGGCGGCCTTGTTGACGGCGAAGTCGGCGGTGGCCGCGAACGGCAGGGCGACGCAGCAGAGCCCGAAGCAGCTGCGGCAGTCGGATTGGAGCGGGGTCGGCGCGGCCGCCGTCCGGTCCTGCGGCGGCTCGGTCTCGCGCACGTTCCGGGGTCCTTCCAGCAGCTGGGCACCGGTCCGGCGCCGTGGAGCAGAAATCCTACTGGGCAGACCCGCCTCCGCGCCGGTAAGGTGTGCGACGGCAGATAGGCCATTACGAACGGGGGAGAGGCGGCATGCCGCAGTCGAGCATCACCGAGCTGGTCCGGATGTGGATCAGCGGTTGGACCGTCTCCCGGGGCTCCGCCGATCCGGTGGAACAGCCCTGGGGCTGGAGCATCGACGTCGGCGCACCGGTCGGGGAGGTGGGCCGGCACGTGCTGCCCGAGCCGACCGAGGCCGAGGTCCGCAAGCTCGCCGAGACCATCACCGCGCCGACCACCTGGCTGAAGCTGTTCGCCGAGGACGACACGGTGCGCCCCTGGCTCGGCCCGCAGTGGCGGCTGGACCAGCCGGGCTTCCTGATGACCGTCCCGCTCTCCGCCGAGCGGCCCGAGCTCCCGACCGGCTACACCGTGACCACCTGGACCAGGGGCGGGATCCTACGAGTGCTGGTGCGCACCGAGGACGGACACCTCGCCGCCCGGGGCCAGGCGGGCCTGGCCGGCCCGGTGGCCGTTCCGGACCAGATCGTGACCGCCCCCGAGCAGCGCCGCCGGGGCCTGGGCTCGGTGGTGATGCGGACCCTGCAGTCCGCCGCGCACGAGACCGGTGCCCGCACCGGCGTGCTGGTCGGCACGGCGGCCGGGCAGGCGCTCTACACCTCGCTGGGCTGGACCACCCACGCCCCGATGGCGAGCCTGGTCCTGGAAAAGCAGGAGGACTGAAGCAGTCGGACCGGACAGGCCCTAGCGGTAGGGCAGCAGCTCGGGCCGCTTCGGCGGGCGGCCGTCGCCGGAGGAGCGGCCGGTGAGACGGCGGCCGATCCACGGGCCGAGGTGGGTGCCCAGCCAGCGGGCGTCGGAGCGCAGCCTCTCGGCCCGGCCGGTCGGGGCGGCGGGCGGCAGCGGGGCTCGCCAGTCGAAGGCGGCGGGGCGGCCGAGCGCCTCCAGCACGCCCTCGGCGACCCGGCGGTGACCCTCGGGCGACAGGTGCAGGCGGTCCTCCGCCCAGAGCCGGCGGTCGTCGAAGCAGGGCGCGGAGAACAGGTCGACCACCGCGAAGCCGTCCTGCTGCCCGAGTTCCTGCACGAAGGCCTTCATCCGCAGGATGGCGGGCAGCAGCCGGGCGCTGCCGGCCAGGCGGCGGGTGGGGTCGGTGCTGGTGAACAGGACGACGGTGGCGCCGGTGGCGCGCAGGTCGGCGGCGCAGCGGCCGAGCAGCCGCTCGACCCGGTCGATGTCGCAGCCGGGGCGCAGCACGTCGTTGAGGCCGCCGGCCAGGGTGACGAGTTCGGCGCCCATGGCGGCGGCGGTGGGGAGCTGCTCGTCGTGGATCTGGCCGATGAGCTTGCCGCGGACGGCGAGGTTGGCGTACCGGAAGTCCCCGTCCGCCGGCCCCACCCGGTCCGTGTGCTCGGCCGCGAGTGCCGAGGCGAGCCGGTCGGCCCAGCCGCGGTGATGGCCGTCGGGCAGCAGGTCGTCGCACATGCCTTCGGTGAAGGAGTCCCCGACGGCGACGTAGCTGCGGTAGGTGGTGGGCACGGACTGCCTCCGCTCTCCTGGGATGGCTTCGCGGTCCGACGATCGTACGTGCACGCCCACGCGCCTCAATGTCGGGGCCCCTACGCTCATTCCGCGTCCAGTGCCCGTTTATCGGTGCGCGCCATCCTGGGGACACGGGGCGGCGGCCGGCGACGGGGGCCTTGCCGCCGCCCCTTCACGCGACGGCCACCCCCGCACCCGGCGGTCACCCGGCGACGACGGCCGCCCCCTCCACCGCGCTTCGAGCCGTGAACCAGTGCTCGCGCACCGCGTCTGTGGGCCGCTGGGCGCCCAGGGCGCCCAGCCCCCACTCCCCCAAGGCCTCGATCACCGGCCGCAGTTCGCGTCCGCGTTCGGTCAGCTCGTAGACCGTCGCGCTGGCCGGCCGTTCCAGCTTGCGCCGGACGGCGAGCCCCTCGCCCTCCAGCTGCTTGAGCCGGGCGGCGAGGATGTCGGTGGAGACTCCGGGCAGGTCGGCGTGCAGATCGGTGTAGCGGCGCGGGCCGCGGAGGAGTTCACGGACGATCAGGAGGCTCCAGCGCTCCCCCACCGCGTCCAGGGCGCGGGCGACGGCGCAGTACTGGTCGTAGCTTCGGCGTGACATGTGGATCAGCATAGCTAAGAGGTTGGACTTTCCAAGCGCCAGCTTGGTAGAACAAAGCAGAAGCAACGGAGCGGTGGTGACGGTCGGGAGGCCGCAGATGGAGTTTCGGCAGTCCAGCAAGCTGAATGACGTGTGCTACGAGATCCGGGGCCCGGTGGTCGACCAGGCCAACGCCCTGGAGGCGGCCGGGCACAGCGTGCTGCGCCTGAACACCGGCAACCCGGCCCCGTTCGGTTTCGAGGCGCCCGAGGAGATCATCCAGGACATCATCCGCAACCTGCCCCAGGCGCACGGCTACAGCGACTCGCGCGGCATCCTGCCGGCCCGTCGCGCGGTGGTGCAGTACTACCAGCAGCGCGGGGTCGGGGGCGTCACCGTCAACGACGTCTACCTCGGCAACGGCGTCTCCGAGCTGATCCAGATGGCCGTCACCGCGCTGGTGGACGACGGGGACGAGGTGCTCGTCCCGGCGCCGGACTACCCGCTGTGGACCGCGTCCGTCCGGCTGGCCGGCGGCAAGGCCGTGCACTACCTGTGCGACGAAGAGGCCGAGTGGTACCCGGACCTGGACGACATCGCCGCCAAGATCACCGCCCGTACCAAGGCGATCGTCGTCATCAACCCCAACAACCCCACCGGCGCGGTCTACCCCAAGGAGCTGCTGGAGGGCATCCTCGAGCTGGCCCGCCGCCACCACCTGATGGTGCTGGCCGACGAGATCTACGACAAGATCCTCTACGACGGCACCGAGCACCACTGCCTGGCGGCCCTCGCCGACGACGTGCTCACCCTCACCTTCAACGGCCTCTCCAAGGCCTACCGGGTGGCCGGCTTCCGCAGCGGCTGGCTGGTCGTCTCCGGCCCCAAGCAGCACGCCACCGACTACCTGGAGGGCCTGACCATGCTCTCCGGCATGCGGCTGTGCCCCAACGTGCCCGCCCAGTACGCCGTCCAGGCGGCGCTCGGCGGCCACCAGTCCATCAACGACCTGGTGCTGCCCGGCGGCCGGCTCACCGAGCAGCGCGACATCGCGGTCAAGGCGCTCAACGAGATCCCCGGCGTCAGCTGCGTCAAGCCCAAGGGCGCCCTGTACGCCTTCGCCAGGCTCGACCCGGCGGTGCACCGGATCGTCGACGACGAGCGCTTCGTACTGGACCTGCTGCTGCGCGAGAAGATCCACGTCGTCCAGGGCACCGGCTTCAACTGGCCCCGCCCGGACCACTTCCGCTTCGTCACCCTGCCGCGCGCCGACGACCTGGAGACGGCGATCAACCGGATCGGGCGCTTCCTGGCCACGTACCGGCAGAGCTGAGCACATACGCTCGGCAGCATGACCGTGCTGCGTTCCGTCGCTCTGTTCGCCCTCGCCGCAGTCGCCGAGATTGGCGGCTGCTGGCTGGTCTGGCAGAGCGTGAAGGAGCAACGGCCGTGGTGGCTGGCCGGGTTGGGGGTGGTGGCGCTCGGCGCGTACGGCTTCGTCGCGGCGCTGCAGCCGGACAGCCACTTCGGCCGGGTGCTGGCGGCGTACGGCGGGGTGTTCGTGGCCGGCTCGCTGCTCTGGGGCGTGTTCGTGGACGGCTTCCGGCCGACCCGCTACGACGTGCTGGGCGCGCTGATCTGCCTGGCCGGGGTCGCCGTGATCATGTACGGGCCCCGGCGCTGAGAACCGAGCGGGCCCCGCACGTCGAGGCCGCCCGACCTCGACGTCGGGGCCTCACCGCGCGGGGCCCGTCACACCGGTCGGGGCCTACCAGCCCCAGCCGCCGCCCTCGCCGTCGTCGTCGCGGCCGGAGTCCCAGCCCTCGCCGACCTTGCGCAGGATGCTGTAGTTGTCGATCTGCTTGCCGTCCTCGGTCAACGCGGTGACCTTCATGACCGACTTCTGGCCCAGGTGTGCCGGGGTGACGTCGACCTTGATGAAGGAGTAGCCGGTGTAGCGCACCCGCGACCACTGGATGGTCTCGGGGGTCTTCACCCGGCCCTTGCTCCAGTAGTAGGTCGTGACCTCGTCCTGGTGGTTCTCGTGCCCCTCGTAGGTGTCCGGCACGTCGAACTTGTACAGGCTGCGGCCGGCCGCGCCCGCGGTCACGTAGACCACGCCGTCCTTCTCCGGCTCGATGACGGCGCCGCTCGGCACCTGCTTCGAGACCTTGTTGCCGAGGATGGCGTCGGTGCGCTCGTAGATGTGGTTGTGGCCGTTGATGACCAGGTCCACCCGGTACTTCTCGAACAGCGGCACCCAGGCCTCGCGGACACCGCCCTCGGAGGCGTGCGCCACCGTGGTGGAGAAGGCGCAGTGGTGGAAGAAGACCACGATGAAGTCGACGGTCTCGTCGCCGCGCAGGTCCTTGAGGGTGCGCTCCAGCCACGCGGTCTGCTTGCCCGCCGAGAGGCCCAGGTTGGCCGGGATCTCGTAGGAGACGTCGTTGGCGTCGAGGGAGATGACGCCGACGTTCTTGTAGCGGAAGCTGTAGACGCCGGGGACCTTGCGCGGGTCCGGGCCGTTCTCCGGCAGGTAGAAGCGGGTGTTCTCGCCGCCGTAGCCGTTGGGCGAGTACCAGGCCTCGATGTCGTGGTTGCCGTACGCGACCATCCACGGCACGCTGGCGGCGACCGTCTCGGTCTGGACCAGGAAGTCGTCCCAGGTCCGGGCGTTGTAGACGGACTTGTCCGGGTCGGTGCCGGAACCGGCCGGGTCGGCGTAGCAGATGTCGCCGGCGTGCAGGTGGAAGGCCGGCTTCTGGGCCAGGATCACGTGGTCGTTGCCGGCCGCGTGCGAGCTGACACCCTGGTCGCCGAAGGCGGTGAAGGTGAACGGCTCGTACGCCTTGCCCCAGCGGTGGTCGCGGGAGGGCGCGGTGCGGAAGGTGTGCAGGGTGGAGATCTGCTGCTGCGAGGCCGGGTCGAAGCCGTCGTGGCCGACACCGTAGTAGTAGGTGGTGTCGGGGTGCAGGTCCTCCAGCGCCACGTGCAGGTAGTACTGGTCCACCGGCTGGCTGTTCGGGGTCAGCGCCGGGGTGTGCAGGGCGCGGACCTCGGCCTGGATCTTGTGGCTGAGGTCCCACGGGTGCTTGCCGAAGCGCAGGAACGGCTTCTTCACCGGGGCCGGGACCTGCCAGGAGATACGGAACTGGGTGTCCGGCTCGGGGCCGAACTGGAGGTGGCGCCCGATCGGCGCGACCAGCGAGCCGTCGATGCCGTCCGTCGTGCCGCCCGTCAGCAGCTGCGGGCCGGCCGGGGCCGCGACCGCGGTGCCACCGCCCAGCGCACCGCCGACGGCGATGGCACCCACGGTCACGGCGCCGGCGCGGAGCATCCGACGGCGGGAGAAGCGGGCCCGCAGGTACTCGTGCTGCTCGGCCATGCTCATGCGGTCGACAAGCTTGGCCGGCACGCCCATGTTGGGGATATCCATGCGCCGGACTCTGTCAGCGACGCGTTGACCGCACGCGGACTTCCGGTGAACGAGTGTCAGCGCATCCCCCACTCGAACACCAACGTTCGACCATGACTAAGTAAAGAGCATGTTCATACCGAATCGATGTCGGATCATGGGCCCCACTGGCGCGAGGGCCTGACCCGGTGTCGCGACTGCACCCGGCCCTCGCGACACCGGCGAATACGCCTCAGGCGGACGGCTCGTCCCAGTGGGTCGCGGCCCGGTCGCCGGTGCCGTCACACGTGCGGCAGATCTCGTCCCGGTAGGCCTGCCTGGCACCGGTCGCGTCCACCCGGTAGCGGACGTACACCCCGGTGCCGTTGCAGAGGAAGCAGTTGCCACCCCCACCGCCCACCTCGGTGGTGCCGGTGCCCTGGCAGGTACGGCAGTTGAGGCCGGCGGTCCGGCCGGTGCCCGCGCAGATGCGGCAGACCGTCGTCATCGTCTTCCTCCCTTTGCGCGGAACCGCTCGATGCACCGGTCATGGTAGTGGTCCGGCCTCGCGGCCGCCCCGGGACTTCGATCTGACGATCCGTCAGCAAGGGGGTCAGTCCGGCAGCGCCTCGCGCACCCGGCGGGAGACCGAGATCAGCTGGAGGTCGAGCAGACCGGGCGGGTCGGCGAGGCCGGGGCCGCCGGCGTGCACCCAGGCGGCTATGTCGTCGATCATCTCGTCCATCAGCACGAAGCCGAGCCAGACCGGACGGCCGCCCGCCGCCCGGCCCTCGCTGGACGGGCCGACCACCACGACGTTGGACTGGGTGCAGACGTCCAGGCACTTCACCGCACGGACCCGGCCCGCCGAGCCGACCACCGTCCGCAGCCGCTCGTACTGCCCCGCGTGGTCCACCCCGGGGTGCTTCGCCTCGGTGCCGCAGCAGCAGCCGCGGCAGACGGTCACGGTCACCGGGGACCCGGCACCCTGCTTCCGGTCGCGGTCGCGGTCACGGCGGCTCATCGGCTCTGCTCCCCCTCGGGTCGGCGGGCCCCGGTCGGCGGCACGCTCTGCACCGGAACTGTACCGGGCGCCCGGGGACCCTCCGCCGGGCCGGGCGCTCCTCATCAGGATGCCCAGGGTCCCGCGCCGACACGGGGCAGTTTCCAGGGAAGGACGGGCGGATGCCGAAGCGGAGGGGCGTGGGCCTGTGGTTCTCGGTGGCCGTGGGCGTGCTCGGGATCCTGTGCGGGGCGCTCGGGCTCTCGGTGGTCCTCACCGGCGGCTACTCGGTCCACCGGATGGACGGTACGGCGATGGGGCGGGACTGCGGCAGGGCGACCCGGAGCCGACGGCCCGCACCGTCAAGGCCCGCACCGTCGAGGCCCACCGCTACGCCACGGCCTCCGCCGCCGCCCGTCCCGCCGTCCGCCCGGAGAACAGGCAGCCGCCGAGGAACGTCCCCTCCAGCGAGCGGTAGCCGTGCACGCCCCCGCCGCCGAAGCCGGCCGCCTCGCCCGCCGCGTAGACGCCGGGCAGCACCTCGCCGTCCGGGCGCAGCACCCGCGAGGACAGATCGGTCTCCAGGCCCCCGAGCGACTTGCGGGTCAGGATGTTGAGCCGGACGGCGATCAGCGGGGCGGCGGCCGGGTCGAGGATGCGGTGCGGGGCGACGGTGCGGACGAGCTTGTCGCCGAGGTAGCGGCGGGCGCCGTGGATGGCGGTGATCTGGAGGTCCTTGGCGAAGGGGTTGGTCACCTGCCGGTCGCGGTCCTCGACGGTGCGGCGCAGCTCGTCCGGGTCGATCAGCGGTTCGCGGGTCTTGGCGTTCATGCCCCGGGCGAGGTCCGCGAGGTCGCCGGCGACCACGAAGTCCGGGCCGCGCCGCAGGTGCCCCTGGACCGGCCCTGGGGCGCCGGGCAGCGCCCGTCCGAGCACCGCGCGGACGGACTTGCCGGTGAGGTCGGGGTTCTGTTCGGAGCCGGAGAGGGTGAACTCCTTCTCGATGATGCGCTGGTTGAGCACGAACCAGGTGTGCTCGTGGCCGCTCGCCATGATGTGTTCGAGGGTGCCGAGGGTGTCGAAGCCGGGGAAGAGCGGGACGGGCAGCCGCCGGCCGCGCGCGTCCAGCCAGAGCGAGGAGGGGCCGGGCAGGATGCGGATGCCGTGCCGGGCCCAGATCGGGTCCCAGTTCTCGATGCCCTCGGTGTAGTGCCACATCCGGTCGCCGTTGATCAGGTTGGCGCCGGCCCGTCCGGCGATCTCCAGCATCAGGCCGTCGACGTGCGCGGGCACCCCGGAGAGCAGCTTGGCGGGCGGGGTGCCGAGCCGGGCGGGCCAGGCCTTGCGGACCAGGTCGTGGTTGCCGCCGATGCCGCCGGAGGTGACGATCACGGCCTGGGCGCGCAGTTCGAAGCTCCCGGCGACCTCGCGCGAGCTGGCCTCGCCGCGGCCGGCCGGGCTGGGCACCAGCACCTCGCCGGTGACGGTGTCGGTGACGCCCGCGGTCGCGGACAGCCCGGTGACCCGGTGCCGGAAACGCAGGTCGACCAGTCCGCGGGCGGCGGCGGAGCGGACCCGCCGGACGAAGGGGGCGAGCAGCCCGGGCCCGGTGCCCCAGGTGATGTGGAAGCGCGGCACCGAGTTGCCGGGCCCGTCGGCGAGGAAGCCGCCGCGCTCGGCCCAGCCGACCACCGGGAAGAACCGCACGCCCATGCCGTGCAGCCAGGCGCGCTTCTCGCCGGCCGCGAAGTCGACGTAGGCCTCGGCCCAGCGGCGCGGCCAGGCGTCCTCGGGCCGGTCGAAGCCGGCCGTGCCGAGCCAGTCCTGCCGGGCGAGGGCGTGCGAGTCGCGGATGCGCATCCGGCGCTGCTCGGGCGAGTCGACCAGGAAGAGGCCGCCGAAGGACCAGTGCGCCTGGCCTCCGAGGGAGGCGGCGGGCTCCTGGTCGAGCAGGATCACCTTCCGCCCGGCGTCGGCGAGTTCGGCGGTGGCGGCGAGGCCGGCGAGTCCCGCTCCGATGACGATGACGTCGGCGTCCAGGGCCATTGCGCAGTCCTCCGTCGCGGCTGTCGGTGTGCGCCCGATAGTGCGGCCTGGGGTGACGCCCGGTCAACCGGTCGGTAACAAGCGCCGACACGAATTCCGCTCCACCCCGTTTCGGAAATATCTCCGATACACGGTGGAGCGGAATTCGAAATGTCACCCAGTGCCATCTGACGGAATTTCCGGAATTTCCGCCGAAACGATGGACGTGCGCGAAACCTGGCAGTAACTTACCTGCGAGTAGCTGTGGCCCGGCTCGGCACGACCCCCACCCCTCGAACCACGACCCCCACCCGTCGTTTCTCTCCCCCAGGAGGAACCGTGCTCCGCCCTGCCCGGAATTCCCGGCGACTCCGCAATTCCACCGCGCTCGCCGCCGTCGCCCTCGGCGCCGCCCTCGCGCTCACCTCCACCACCGCCCAGGCCGCGACCGCCGCACCGAAACACGTCGTGGCACTCGGCGACTCCTACGCCGCCGGCGCCGGAGTGCCCGGCCAGTCGGCCGGGCTGTGCCTGCGCTCCGACCACAACTACGGCCACCTGGTCGCCGCCGCGCTCAAGGCCGGCGCCTACACCGACGTCACCTGCGCGGCCGCCAAGGTCAAGGCCATGACCCAGCCGCAGTACGACGCCTTCATCCGGGTCAACGACCCGCAGCTGGACTCGGTGACCGGCGACACCGACCTGGTCACCCTCGGGATCGGCGGCAACGACCTCGCGTCCAGCGACCTCGGCCTCGGCGAACTGGTCGCCACCTGCATCGCCGGCGCGGTGGTCAACCCGCTCGGCACGCCCTGCAAGGACGTCTACCACCACGGCTACTGGGACTGGAACACCTGGTCCTGGCAGTACGGCAACGACGACCTGGCCGAGCGGATCACCACCACCATCGCCCCGCAGATCGCCACCACCCTGAAACAGATCCACGCCAAGGCGCCCAAGGCCAGGGTGCTGCTGGTCGGCTACCCGTCCGTGCTGCCCGCCGACGGCTCGAAGTGCGTCCTGCGCCAGCCGGTGACGCCGGGCGACGTCGAGTACATGTACGGCGTGCTCAACAAGCTGAACGCCGCCCTCAAGTCCACGGCGGCGGCGGGCGGCGCGACGTACGTGGACACCGCGACGCCGACCGTCGGGCACGACGTCTGCTCGGACGACCGCTGGATCGAGGGCGCGCTGCCCGGCTCACCCGCCGTGCCGTTCCACCCGAACGCGACCGGCGAGCAGGTGATGGCGGACGCGGTGCTCGCCGCGCTGCGGTGACACCCGCCGTCGAACGAGCCCCGTCAAGCCCGTAAGAGCCCGTGAAGCCCCGAGGGGCCGGTGACCAGACCCCGGTCACCGGCCCCTCGGCTTTCCCGTCAGGTCACTCCGACTCGGCCGCGGCCAGCCCCGCCGACCACTTCTCCTCGACCTTGCCGAACTTCCAGAACGCGATCGCCCCGATCCAGGTCAGCACGAACAGGCCGACGATCGCGTAGCCGACGAAGTTGAGGTCCAGCCCGCCGATCCACGCGATCGGGCCGCTGGTGATGTCCAGCTTCTCGCCGATCAGGCCGATCAGCTCGATCAGGCCGATGACCAGCGCGACCAGCACCGACAGGCCGGTGACGGTCAGGTTGTAGTAGATCTTGCGGACCGGCTTGGAGAACGCCCACTCGTAGGCGAAGTTCATGAACGAGCCGTCGATGGTGTCCAGCAGGCTCATCCCGGCCGCGAACAGGATCGGCAGCGTCAACAGCGCGTACCAGGGCAGCGAGAAGGCCGCCGCGCCGCCGGCCAGCACCAGCAGCGACACCTCGGTGGCGGTGTCGAAACCCAGGCCGAACAGCAGGCCCACCGGGTACATGTGCCAGGGCTTGGTGACCGCCCGGGTGACCTTGCCGAGGATCCGGTTCATCAGCCCGCGCCGCTCCAACTGGCGCTCCAGCTCGGCCTCGTCGTACTCGCCCTCGCGCATCCGGCGGAACACCTTGAGGATGCCGTTGAACGCGCCCAGGTTGATCAGGCCGAGCAGCAGCAGGAAGGTGCCGGAGACGGCGGTGCCGATCAGGCCGGTCATCCTGTGCAGGGTGGAGTCGTCCGCCTCCACCTGGTCGGCGAGCGAGCGGATGCCGAAGGCCAACAGCGCGCAGAGGCCGAAGACGATCGAGGAGTGCCCGAGCGAGAACCAGAAGCCGACCGACAGCGGCCGCTTGCCCTGGCCCATCAGCTTGCGGGTGGTGTTGTCGATCGCCGCGATGTGGTCGGCGTCGAAGGCGTGCCGCATGCCGAGGGTGTAGGCGGTCAGGCCCATGCCCGCGCCGAAGACCTGGCCGCCGACGTCGTAGTGCTCGGGCGCGACCAGCGCGAGCAGGGTGAACCAGCCGACCACGTGCAGCGCGAGGATGAAGCCGCCCATCCCGGCCAGGCGCATCCACTCCTCACGGGTGAGCCGGTCACGCCAGCGGGGGCCGGTCATCGTCTTGTCCTTTCGGCAGGGCGGTCAGAGCTGGGCCATCTTTGCCCCCTTGGGCAAGTAGTTGCAAGTCATACGCAATTACAGGTCGGTCTCGGGGCCGGACCGATTCACGTCCGTCCCCGCCCGGCCGAGCAGGGCATAGCCACTTCGTCCCATCTCATCAGGAAATCCGCCGCTTCCTCCCCTAGGGTCGGAATGCCGACAGCCCGCGGTGCGATCCCCGTACGCACCGCGGGCCGCTCGACGCTCACCGGCCCGGGACCCGATGGGAGCGGCCATGCCGTCCTACCCCTTCCACACCACCCGCGAGGACGTCCGCATCCCGCTGCCCGACGACACCCAGCTGGCCGCCCGGCTGTGGCGCCCGGTCAGCGACGAGCCCGTCCCGGCCCTGCTGGAGTACTCGGCCGACCGCCTGTCCGACCGCACCGCCGCCGAGGACGCCCGCCGCCACCCCTGGTACGCCGGCCACGGCTACGCCGCCGTCCGGGTCGACACCCGGGGCCACGGCAACTCCGGCGGCCTGCCCGCCGAACCCGACGGCGAGCAGGAACTCATCGACGGCACCGCCGTCATCGACTGGCTGGCCCGCCGCCCCTGGTGCAACGGCCGGGTCGGCCTGCTGGGCGTCGGCGCCGCCGGCACCACCGCGCTGCGGCTCGCCGCCCGCACCCCGAACACCGTCGGCGCGGCCGTCGTCGCCTGCCCCGAGGGCGGCCACCGGCTCGGCGGCGCCGTCCTCGCAGCCGACCTGCACGCCCGGCTCACCGCCCTGGTCGCCGACGCCGCCCTCCCCCCGGACCCGCGGCACACCGGCGACGCCTGGCGCTCCGGCTGGCTGGCCCGGATGGAGTCGCTGGAACCCCCGGTCGACGCCTGGCTCGCCGCCGGGGACACCACCGTGCCGGTCTCCGTCCCGGTGTTCGCGGTCGCCGGCTGGGGCGACCCGTCCTGCTCCTTCGTCCTGCGCCTGCTGGCCGAATCCCCCACCGCGCACGCCCTGCTCGGCCCCTGGCCGCACGGCCTGCCCGAGGCCGCCCTGCCCGAGACCCTGCGCTGGTGGGACCACTGGCTGCGCGGCGTCGACACCGGCGCCCTCAAGGAACCGGCCCTGCGCAGCTGGATCAGCACCCGCTGGGCCGGCGAGGACAGCTGGCCCTCCCCCGACGTCCGGGAGATCCACTACGACCTGGACGGCCAGCTGAGCACCGCCGGCACCTCCTCCGACGACCGCTACGTCCACGTCCGCTCCCCCCAGCACACCGGCCTCAACGCCGGCGCCTACGTCCCGCACGGCCGCCCCGCCGACCAGCCGCCGGACCAGCGCGAGGAGGACGGCCGCTCGGTCTGCTTCGACTCCCAGCCGCTGCCCGAGCCGATCGAGCTGCTCGGCGCCCCGACGGCGCGGCTTCGGCTTCGGCTCCGCGAGGACGGCGGGTCCGTCCAGGTCGTGGCCCGGCTCTGCGCGGTCGGCCCGGAGGGCACCTCGCAGTTGCTCACCCGGGGCGTACTGACCGCCACCGAGCCGGACGCCGAGGTCGAGCTCGCCGCCTGCGCGGCCACCGTTCCGGCCGGGCACCGGCTGCGGCTCGCCCTCTCGTCCGTCTACTGGCCGTGGGTGTGGCCGTCCGCCGATGACACCGGGTACGCCCTCGACCCGTCCCGCTCCACCCTCAGCCTGCCCGTGCGCCACCTCGCGGCGGACGTCGGCGCCGCGCCCGTCACCTTCGAGACACCCTCGCTGCCCGACCCGCTGGACATCCACCTCACCGAGCCGCTCACCGCCCGGCCCGAACACGTCACCGTCCACGACATCGGCCGCCACGAGTGGCGCACCGAACTCTCCCCCGCCACCGACGGCACCCGCACCCACCCCGACGGACTGGTCCGCGACGAGCACACCGTCACCGCGTACCGCATCCTCACCGGCGCCCCGCTCAGCGCCCAGGCCCGTACGGACCGCACGGTGCGGCTGGAACGGCCGGACATCGGCTGGGACGTCACCGTCCAGACCCGCACCCAACTGCGGTGCGACGCCGGGCACTTCCTCAGCATCGTGCAGCTGCGGGCGCTGGAGGCGGGATCGGTGGTGTTCACCCGGGAGTGGCAGCACCGGGTGCCGCGGTAGGGCCGGGAACGCCGAGAACACCACAAAGTAATCCTTATATTCTTGCCTCGATACTTTCTCCTGGCTTATAACTGACCCATGAAGACCCTCGGCCTGATCGGCGGCATGAGCTGGGAATCCACCGCCGAGTACTACCGCCTGCTGAACGAGCTCACCCGGGACCGGCTCGGCGGACTGCACTCCGCCCAACTGGTGCTCTACTCCGTCGACTTCGCCGAGATCGAGCAGCTGCAGGCGGCGGGTCGGTGGGAGGAGGCCGGCTCGATCCTGGCCGGCGCGGCGCGCTCACTGGAGGCGGCCGGCGCGGACCTGCTGCTGATCTGCACCAACACCATGCACAAGGTCGCCGACCAGGTCGCGGCGGCGGTCTCCGTGCCGCTGCTGCACCTCGCCGACGCCACCGCGGCGGCCGTCCGGGCGGCGGGCGTTCGACGGGTGGGTCTGCTGGGGACGGCGTTCACCATGGAACAGGACTTCTACCGGGGGCGATTGGCGTCCTGCGGCCTCGACGTCCTGGTGCCGGAGGCGGATTCGCGCGCCCTGGTGCACCGGGTGATCTACGAGGAGCTGTGCGTGGGGGAGGTCCGGGAGGAGTCCCGGGCGGCCTACCGGCGGGTGATCGAGGGCCTGGTGGCGGCGGGAGCGGAGGGGATCGTTCTCGGCTGCACCGAGATCGAACTGCTGATTCGACCGGAGGACAGCCCGGTCCCGGTGTTCCCCACCGCTCGTCTGCATGCGGAGGCTGCCGTGGCCGCGGCACTTGACGGACGGTGAGGAGAAACCGGGCTTGCGCCGGAGGCCGTCCAGGCTGCAGGATTTCCCCCGACCGCGACAACGAACAAGGAGGTGAGACCCCGTGAACGCTGTATCGATGTGGGTGCTCCCCCTCGCCGTCACGGTCGGGCGATAGACATAGCTGTCCGCCGGGAGCCCCCGAACACGCTTGGGCACTCCCGAAAGGCAGCACGCTATGTACGCTCTTCAGTTCACCTCTGAGTCGTCCTCGAACGGCATCCGCGAGCGCGACTTCACCCTGGGCGACGTCCCCGGCGTCCTCTGGTCGCCGGTCTCCGCCGCGGCCGACCGCGCACCCCTGGTCCTGATGGCCCACGGCGGCGGCAACCACAAGAAGCACCCGGCCATGTCCGGCCGCGCCGGCCTCCTCGTGAACGGCTGCGGCTTCCACGTCGCCGTCCTCGACGCACCCGGCCACGGCGACCGGCCGCGCACGGCACACGACGAGGCGGAAATCGCCGAGCTGTTCCGGGCCCGGGCCGCCGGCGAGCCGGAAGGCCCGATCGTCGTCCGCTACAACGACCACCTCGCGGACCTCGCCGTACCCGAGTACCGGGCGACCCTGGACGCCCTCCAGGAGCTTCCGGAGATCGGCGCCGACGGGCCGGTCGGCTTCTGGGGCATCAACATGGGAACCGCGATCGGACTGCCGTTCGTGGCCACCGAACCCCGGATCACCGCCGCCGTCCTCGGCCAGCACTGGCCCGACACCCTGGCCGAGAAGGCGAAGCAGATCACCATCCCGATCGAGTACGACATGCAGTGGGACGACGAGCACATCTCCCGTGAGGCCGGCCTCGCGCTGTTCGACGCCTTCGCCTCGAAGGAGAAGTCGCTGCACGTGAACTCGGGCAGGCACAAGGAACTCCCCCGCTTCGAGGCCGACAGCGCCGCCCGCTTCTTCGCCCGCCACCTCACCCGGGCCAGCTGACCCGCCCCGCGGCGCCCGGCCCACCGGCCGGGCTCCGCGATCCCAACCGCCGGTCCGGTGCCCGTCCGACACCGGACCGGCCGGGGACCTCTACCGTGGGGTGATGCGCGAGGAAGCCCCCTACTGGAACACCAACGTGGCCCGGCACCCCGGGATCCTGCGGGCGGTGCCGCCCGGGTGCCGGACGGCACTGGACGTGGGGTGCGGGGATGGGCTGTTGGCGGCGAGGTTGGCGCGGCGGTGCGGGCGGGTTGTCGGAGTGGATCTCTCCGGTGAGATGGTTGCGCTGGCACGGGCCGCCTACTCCGAACCCACCTTCCTGGAGGGGGACTTCCTCACCTTGGACCTGCCGGGCGAGGGCTTCGACTTCGTCTGCTCGGTCACGGCCGTCCATCACATGGACTTCGAGGCAGCCCTCATCCGGATGCGGGAACTGCTGTGCCCCGGCGGGGTGTTGGTGGTGGTCGGCCTGGCGCGGGAGGAGTCGGCGGCGGACTGGGCCCGGTGGGTCGCGGCCGCGCCGCTGGTACGGGCGGTGAAGGTGCTGCGGCGGGCGGGCGCCCCGGAGGGCATGCCCGTAGCCCCGCCGGGAATGAGCTACCGCGAGGTGCGGGAGACCGCCCGGCGGGTGCTGCCCGGGGTGCGCTACCGGTGGCACCTGTTGCGGCGTTACTCGCTGACCTGGACCAAGCCCTGACAGTCCTGTCAGTGGCGCCTGGGAGAGTTCGGCTGTGACCTGCGATGTGTGCGACCACGAGATGCGGCCGGTGCCGGTATCGGAACCTCGGCCGGACTGGGCCCTCCCGGTGAAGGAGAGCTGGTTCTGCACCTGGTGCTACGCCTGGACCGAACTCGGCCACGGCCCCCAGGAGGTCTCCCGTCCGCGCTACGAGCCGCCCGAGTGGCGCTGGGAGCGGGCCGAGTCGGAGCGCCTGTCCGCCGATGTCGCCCACGCCTACGGGCACTTCGGCACGACCCTGTGCGGCATCCGGCGGGACGGCCTGCACGCCTCGCCGTACTACTGGCTGCCGGGCCGGGACAACGCCTGCCGCGCCTGCAAGGAGGCCGCGGTCGTCATCGACCGACGCTGGCCGACGGACCCGCAGGGCGAGAAGCGCCAGCGGCCGCAGGTCACTCCCCCGCCGGGTTCCGACTGGCCGCCCTTCTAGATCGTTGACCGCGTCATCGATGGACGGTTACCAACAGGTGTCGGCGTACTCCTCTGGCTACTCCATCAAGTACGGAGATACGTGCGCCACGTTCGAGCCTGTTCCCGTAGGGTCTGCCTGGTAATTTGATCGCCTTAGGAAGGGGTCCTGTTGGAGGAGAGCGAGGCAAGGCTGCTCGCGGAGGAGTTCGGTCGTGGCTTGACCGAGCGGTGGGATGAATGGGCCTTTGAGCTCGGCCTGTGGGCGACCCCGGCTGCCATGGGCATGTTCGGCTTCACCTGGTATCCCACCGCGACGAACAAAGATGGGCGTCCGATCCGAGTTGGCGGAAACTGGCCCATCCTTGTTGACCAGGACACCGGCGCATGCCGACTCGTGCAGGGGCCGAACGAGTTCGCGACTCTCAGGGGCACGTCGGCGGCTCGCAATGCCCGCCGGGCCGCTGCCCGCAGAAAACGACCCCTCAGGTAGCCGTGGCCTCTCGTCAACCGCGGGGCAGGCTGCGTCGTCTCGTTCTCATTCGATGGCGGCGAGGCGATTCTTGAGGCGGTAGCTGTCGCGCCGAAGTCGTACAGCGCGCGATACCGCCTCAACTCCAGCCAGCGATGCGGGTCCAAGACCACCGTCGACCGCCCCTCTGCCGCCCGAACCGACGACAGTGGACTCACGGGCAACCACCGGTCATCGCATCAACTTTGGCGCACAGTCACCCGTACGAGACGGTGCATGTTGACTTCGTACGCCGACAACAGGTCGTCGCAGACGACCTGTCCTGTCAAGAGCCGGTGAGACACCGCCTCCGGCTACTCGCCGGTGGCGCCGTCGGCAAGCTCCCGGACGATGTCGAGGTGCCCGACATGCCGCGCGTACTCCTGGAGCAAATGGAACAGAACCCAGATCAGCGTTGGCCGCTCCTCCTCGGGCGGGACCCGGCCCCCGAGCGTGGCCATCCGGTCCTCCAGCCGCGCGCCGGCGACGATCGCGCGGGACCGCTCGCACTGGGCGCGGAAGAACGCCGTCACATCCTCGACGGTCTCACCCGCCTCGACACGCCATGTGCCGCCACGGGCTTCCATATCGCCCCACGGCTGTTCGACCTGCTGGCCGGCGAAGCCCCACTCCAGCCAGCGCAGCTCCACATAGGCCAGATGCTTCAACAGCTCCAGTGGAGCCCAGCCGGATGGCAGCCGGCTGTCCCGCAGCTCCTCGTCGGTTAGACCGTCCAGCTTGCGCAGCACGGCGTCACGGTTGAAATCCAGATAGCCCGCCAACAACTCGGCCGGGCTGGTGAGCGTGACATCGGGCTCCACCGGGGGACGGAATTCAGCAGTCATGGCAGGTGATGTTAAGCGGCGCCCCATAGGCAGGCCAACCACTCACAGCAAAGCGTTCCCGCCCGTCGATTACCTGGTCAACGATGCGAGCCGAGGCACTGGGGCGCGAACGAACCCGGCTCCCGTACTGTTCGGTCGCCGCTGCGCGAGCCCCGCGGCCAGGAACATCGCGCCGGGCAGCGGCGCCGGCCGCCCGGCGGGTCTGACCGGACGGCCTGAGCGGTATCGCGCGAATCAGACGGTGTCGTCCGGGCGGTGGGGCATCCGCAGGACGGCGACCGCGCCGAGGGCGACGACGGCGATGGCGAGGAGCAGGAGGAGCAGGAGGGCGAGGCCGATCAGGAGTCGCACGGGTCGCCCTCGGCCTTCTCGTGCTCGCGGTCGCGGAGCAGGGCGAGGAGGTTCAGGACGGTGCTGGCCGGGGCGTTGCCGAACCGGACGAGGACGCGGCCGTCCACGACGCTGTCGGTGGTGGCAGAGGGCCAGAGGAGCCCGAACTTGCGGCCGAGATCGTGGAGTTCGGCGATCAGGTAGGCGACCTCCGGTTCGGTGTAGGTGCGCATGAGCGGGTCGGCCGGCTCGATCGGGCGGCGGCTGCGGTCGTCGTCGGCGGTCACGCGGCGCAGTCCAGCTCGAACCAGACGGACTTGCCGGACTTCCGGGGGTCCGTGCCGAAGCGGTGGGTGAGCGACCGGACGAGGTGCAGGCCCCGGCCGGAGACGGCGTAGGGGTCGGAGCCGTCCCGCTGGATCGGGAGGGCGGGGTTCTCGTCGCTGACGGAGACGCGGAGGACGCCGTCGAGGATGACGACGACCACGATGGGCGCCGCACTGCCGCCGTGACGCCAGGCATTGACGAAGAGTTCGAGGAGCGCGATCTCGGCGTCGGCGACCAGGTCGGGCTTCCACCCGGCGCGCGAGGTCGCCTCGCGCAACTCCTCACGCGCGGCCGACCAGTCAGGGGGGAGTCCGAGGGAGAACACGAAGGAACCTCCATGGGAGTCGAAAGGCACTTCCGAGCGATTGATGATCAATCAGGAGAGACAGCTCGGAGCGTGATCGTGACGCGAGCGCACAGCTAGACACATGGTGATTGCCTTCTGTGCTCAGCTCGTCACGCTCAGCATGGAGCCAGCGGCCCCTTCTTGGCAACTCATCTCAGAATTTTGGATATATCCAAATCGAACGCCAAACCGGGCTCCTACAGTGGCAGTTGCCGGTGGCGAACGTGACCGCCGGGAAGGCAGACTGGTCCGCGAGGCTCAGAGAGGGCGGGGATGGCCGGAACAGCAGGTCCGACGGTTCGACGGAGGCAACTCGGAGCCGAGCTACGCCGCAGGAGAGAGGAAGCCGGCCTCTCGCACGAGGAAGTCGCCGAAGCTCTCAGCGGCATGAGCCAGCCGAAGCTGTCCCGTATCGAGAACGGCCGTGGCGCCACCAAGGTGGACGACGTGAAGCGGCTCCTCGCGCTCTACAAGTGCGAGGACACCGATCTGATTTCAGCACTCGTCGACATGGCCAAGAACGGCTCGCAGCGCGGCATGTGGTGGCAGAGCTACGGCGCCCACATCAGCCCCGAACTCGGCGATCTGATCACCCTGGAAGCCAGCGCCTCGTCCGTTCGCACCTACGAAGGCGCCTTCATCCCAGGCCTTTTCCAAACTCCCGCATACGCACGCGAGATCATCAAGAAGCTCAGCATGCGGCCCGACGTCAACGTCGAGGCCCTGGTCGATGTGCGCATGGCCAGGCAAGGTGCACTCACCCGGTCCGAGCCACTCACACTCTGGGCCGTCATCCACGAGGCAGCCATCCGGTCCGCTGTCGGCGGCCCCGCCGTCATGGCCGAACAACTGTCCCGTCTGATCGATCGCGCCGCCCAGCCGAATATCAACATCCAGGTCATGCCGATCGGCGCGCCGGCCCACCACGGAATGGGTGGAGCCTTCACCATTCTCGGCTTCCCGCAGCGCCAGGACCTCGATGTCGTCATGGTGGACGGCACTTTGAGCAACCTCTGGGTCGAAGAGGTCACCGACGTAGAAATCTACGGAGCGAAGTTCGACGCGATCAGGGCCGACGCCCTCGGTTTCGACGACTCGCTCGCCATCATCACTGACCAGAGAGACAAGCTCACATGACGTTCCACCCCAACGCGGCTGCCCTGAAGCTCACCTGGCGCAAGTCCTCACGCAGCAACGACTCCGGCAACTGCGTCGAGTTCGCCATGCCGGAAGAGACCACGATCTTCAAGAAGTCGTCGTACAGCGGCGGAAATCACAACTGCGTCGAGATCGCCCGCCCGGACGGATCGGCCTCGTTCATCCGCGACTCGAAGGACCCTTCCGGCCCCGCGCTGGCATTCGGCCGCGCGGCCCACACCGCCTTCATCCGTGCCGTCGCCGCCGGGGAGTTCGACTTCGGACTCCTCTAAGCGCCACTCCGCGGCGCCTCGCCCGCTCCCGGGCGAGGCGCCGCCACCCATCCGATGCCCAACTCCTTCCGGGCGTCGATGATCCAGTCCATCAACCCATACGAGTCCGTGTCATTCGCCAACACCCCGGCGCTCTGAAGGAGTTTGGCCGCATCCTTCCGCCTGCCCTCCTCCGCCGCGATCCGGGCAAGCGCAACATGGTTGGCTCCCACGCCCGGAGCGAAGTCGTACTCATCCCTCAGCCGGGTGGACTCCTCCAAGTGCGCCCTAGCCTCCCGCAGGCGCCCCGCCTTGTGATCCAGAATCCCCAGATGCCGCAGGGCATAGGAGGCCGTGAGGTCGTCGCCCACACTCCGCGCGAGATCCAGGGCACGTTCGAGGATCGGGCGGGCCACGCCCTCGTCCCCGCGAACCGCCTGGTGATACGCCCCCGTCCAGAACAGTGCCTCGGCCTGCCCCCGCACGTCGCCGAGCCGCTCGTAGATCGCCCCGGCCCGTTCGAAGAGGGCCAGCTCCTCCTCCGGCTCCACCTGCTGCGCGACGAAGCGCGCGTGCGCGATCCGCCCCCGGGCCAGCGCCAGATCCGCCTCGACCGCGTCCAAGTTCCGGTCGGCCTCGGCGAACGCCGCGTGGTCGCCCCCGAACACGCCCTGCTCGTAGAGTCGTTCTGCCTGGCTGATGCGCTCGTCCACTGCAGTCATACCGGTGATCGTAACGATCACCCCTCCTCGGGCACCTCCACAATGAGCAAGGTCCCCCGGCTGCCCGCCCGCACGGCGTGCCACGCACCCGCCGGCACCCGGCACAGTTCACCGGCACCGACCGTCAACTCCTCCGCCTCCACATCAAGTTCGAGGACGCCATCGGCGACGAACAGCACCTCGGCCGTCCCGTGCGCCTCCGCCGCCAGCTCCCGCCCGTCCATCCGCAGCACCTTCACCGCCGCCGTCCCGACCAGTCCCAACACCTGGGAACGCCAGGCATCGGGCAGGTGGGCCGCGCGCTCGTTCACGTTGACCACGTTCATGACCCGGGACGCTATCCGGACCGGACCGGAAGTTGGTTGACCGGAGGGTAAAACCTGTCAGGATCGCTCCGGTGAACGCTCGCGCGCTGTACGAGGCGCTACTCGACACCGACGGCCCGTACCAGGACGTCATCGCCCCTTGGCTCGACCAGGCCGCCACCGACGGGTACGCCTCGCGCCTGCGCAACGCCGCCGCCCCCCACGACCACTGGTGGACCGACAAAGACGACGGCTGGGACCTCCTCCAGGAGCTCTACGCCCTCAGCCGCGTCAGCGACTACCTCCTCCTCGACCCCCAACTTCCGCCGTACCTGGACCTGTTCACCGCCCTCGGGATGACCCCGTTCGAGGGCACCACCCCCTTCGACCCCTTCCTGCACGAAATCGTCGAGGTCGAGCAGGCCGAAGACCCCGACTCCCCCATCGAGATCCTCGACGTCCGCTGGCCCGGCCTGATGCTCGGCGAGCTGCTGTTCAGCCGCGCTGGGGTACGAATCCGGGCGGGCCTCGCGCACGCGGAACGCGGGGTGGCCGACCGCTGGCCGATCTACTGGACGCACCGCCGCGCCCACCGCCCCACCCGTGACCTCTCCCAGGGCTGGGGCAACAACTCCCAGTGGCGCACCGACTTCCGCCTCGACTACCGCACCGCCGACGGCGACCTGCTCAACGTCGCCGAGGACGCCCCGATCGACGGCCGCCCCGACCTCGACCCGGACGACTACGGGAACCTCGGAGCGGACGAGCGCCTGCTCACCCCCGCCGAACGCCGCGAACTACTGCACCACCGCACCTTCCTGCGCACCCCCGCGACCGCCGCCGCGTCGCCTTCCTGGGCGGCGGACCTGTGGCCCTTCGAGTGGCGACTGCCCGCCGGGACCGGTAAGCGCGGTTGAGTGCTGGATCACTGCGCATGATCGAGCCGTTTGGTAGGCAGAGGCGCATGGAAGAACTTGCACGCCTCGACGACGTCGAGGAAGCCGCAGCCGGAGACGGGCACCTCCTGTGGGCAGCTCAGGGGCAGCACGACGGCCGGCTGGGCCCGGGAGTGCGGGCCTGGCGTCACGGGACGGCCCTCGCGGTGGCGAGCCCCGATCTCTCCGGGCGGGACCGGCTGGCGGTGAAGGGTGGCGCCGATGACGCCACGCACCTGGTGCGGCACCTGCTGGGCGACCTCGGCCCGTCCTACCGCCCCGTTGGCCAGGCCTCCTTGATCGAGACGCTGATCGGCGCGGTCCCCGGTCTGTCGCCGATCCCCGAGTTCTACTGGATGGAGACCTCGACCGTTCCCGACTCGCCCGCCCTCGGGGTGGAGTGGCTGGACGAGGTGAGGGTGAAGGAGGCGACCTCGCTGTTCGACCGCTTCTTTCCCGACTCGTTCGCACAACCGGAGGACGGCATCGCGCACCGTTGGGCCGGAATCGTCGACTCCCTCGGGAGCGGCACCCCACCGGAGCCCCTGGCCGTGGCAGCCGATGTCTGGTCGGCAGTCGGCTGCGGATTCATGGCCGCCGTGTGCACCCACCCCGCCGCCCGCGGGCGTGGGCTGGCGCAGGCCGTCTGCGGCTTCGCCATCGGGGCGCTGGTGCGCCGGCACGGGCGTGCCGCCCTCATGGTCCACGCGGACAATCCGTCGGCCATCGCCGTGTACGAGCGCTTGGGCATGAGCAAGCGACTCCTCGCGGCGGCCCAGGTCGTTTCCCCGTAGGAGTCGCGGGCTTCACGGCGACCGTGAGGGTCCCGCTCCGTCAGCCGTTCTCGGCGTGGTCGGCGAGCAGCTCGCCGACCACGTACCGGGCGGTGCGCACCATCCGGGGGTTGGTCTCCCGGTAGTAGTCCAGCTCCATCAGCGCGACGGACAGCGCCCAACCCGTCCCCCGGGCCCAGGCCGCGTCGTCGGCGCCGACGGCCGTCCGGAAGGCGTCGCGCACGGAGGCCGGGAGCACGTACCAGGCGGTGATCAGGTCCACGGCCGGATCGCCGAGGCCGGCGCAGCCGAAGTCGATGACGGCGCTGAGCCGTCCCGCACCGTCGACCAGCAGGTTGCCGGGCTGGAGGTCGGCGTGGATCCAGACCGGCGGGCCGGGGTGCCCGGGCGCTCGAAGTGATGCCTCCCAGAGCGAAGTTACGGCCGCCGTGTCCACCACGTCCGTCAGCGCCCCAACCGCCCGACGGACCGCCCCGTCCCGCGCCGCCAGCGTCTCGCTGCGGTAGGAGGCCGGGCCGCCGACCGGGTTCACCCGGTGGACGGCGGTCACGAACGACGCCAAGTCGGCTGCCAGCAGCTTGGGTTGGCGCACATTCCCGGCCGCCGGGTTGGCCCCCTCCAGCCAGCGGAGCACCGACCACGGCCACGGACAGCCGTCACCCGGCTCGCCCAGACCCACCGGCACTGGTACGGCGACCGGCAGTTCGGGCGCCAGACGCCCCAACCAGGTGTGCTCCTTCTCGATGTCCTCGGCCGCCCCCGGGATGCGCGGGATCCGCACGACCAGGTCCGCGCCCAGTCGGTACATCGCGTTGCTGGTGCCCGCCGAGTCCACCAACTCGACCGGCAGGTCGGCCCACTGCGGGAATCGCGCGGCCACCATCCGGCGGACCATCGCCTCGTCGATGTCCAGTTCGTTCGCGTGCATCTTGCGGGGAGCGGGAGAGTCCGACATGGCGCCCGACCCTGCCAGCACCGATCGGACCCGGCAAACGAATTACCAGGGCACGACCCGGCCCAGGTGGTCGACGAAGTGGAGACCGGACTTCCCGCGGTGCCGCTCGATCGTCTCCGCCACTCCGGGAACGCTCTCCTCCACGCCGAGCTCGGCCTCGAACCCTCCGAGCTCGGTGCGCACCCAGCCCGGATCCACCAGCAGCAGCGTCCGCGGGTCGTCCGCCCGGCGGGCGCCGTAGCAGCGCATCAGCTGGTTCAGCGCGGACTTGCTGGCCCGGTAGAGGTCCTGCCCGCCGTCGGTGTTCAGGGTGATGCTCCCCTGGTCGGAGGACATCACGCCGACGGTTCCGGTCGGTGCGACCAGCGGGCCGAGGGCCTCCACGACGCGCATCGGACTGAGCGCGTTGGTCACCATGACCTCGGTGAACATGTCCGTCGGGACCTCGCCGATCGGGAGGTCGCCGCGAGTGACGGCGGCGTTCACGAAGAGCAGGTCCAGGGTGCGGTGGGCGAGTCGGTCGCGCAGGGCCGCGATCTGGTCCGGGTCGGTCATCTCCAGCGACTCCACGGTCAGCCGCCCACCGGAGGCGTCCGCCAGGTCGTGCAGGCCGGTGCGCGTGCTGCCGCGAACGGTACCGATGACGTCCCAGTCGCGGCGGAGGAACTCGGCGGCGAGGCCGAGGCCCAGGGTGCGGGAGGCGCCGATGATCAGGGCGGTGTTGCGGTTGTCGGTCATGGCCCGAGTCTCCGAGCGGCGCGGCCCGGGCGTCCAATACCCTTCCGGGCGCATTGATACCGTGCGGGCATGGATCTGGACCTGCGCAAGCTCCGCTACTTCGTCGCGGTCGCCGAGCACGGCCGATTCGGCCGCGCGGCACAAGCGTTGTTCATCGCGCAGCCGGTCCTGAGCCGGCAGATCCGGGCGTTCGAGCGGGAGTTGGGCTGCATGCTGTTCACCCGGACCACCCGCAGCGTCGAACTGACCTCCGCCGGACGGCAGTTGTACGAGGAGGCGCGGCGGATCACCGCGACGGTGGACGCGGCCGTACGACGCGTCCAGCAGGCGGCGCGGGGCGAACAGCGACTGGTCGTCGCTTTTTCGCCCGGCCTGCACGTGTCGGAGGCGATCCGGGCGTTCACGGCGCGGCACCCGGAGGTCGGGGTCGACGTGCTGCCCCTGCGCTGGTGGGAGCAGGACGCGCCACTGCGCGACGGCCGCGCGCACGTCGGCTACCTGCGTCGCCCCTTCGACGACGCGGGGCTGCGCACCGTCCCCATCGGGCACGAGACCAAGGTCGCCTGCCTGCCCGTGACGCATCCGCTGGCCGGCCGCCGCAGCCTCACCACGGCCGACCTCGACGGTGAGTCGATCCTCGACGCCCGGGCGCGGCGGACCTACACCTTGGACGAGAAGTTCGAGCTGATCGCCTCCGGGCAGGGCATCGCGCTCGTCCCGCTGAGCGTCGCGGGGTCGTACTCCCGCCCCGACCTCGCCTATCTGCCGGTCACCGACTTCCCACCCGTCGAGACCTGCCTGGCGGTGCCGCAGGACGGCGGCTGCGCGGGCGTCGTACGGGACTTCCTGGACCTCGCCACGGCCACGCTGCGCCACCATCCGGCCGGGTAGGCGGGGGCAGGGCTCGACGTCAGGCCCTGCCCCCGCCTCCTCCGGCCCTCCTCGCACCATGGCGGATCCACTGCCACTTGACGGCACAGGCCACGACCGGACCGACGAGCATGGACAGCATCCACAGCCCCACGCTGGCCGGCGAATAGATGTAGTACTGCCATCGGTCCGGGAGCATCGTCGGCGCGAGCAACAGCGCCACAAGTGCCGCCCAGGTCGCCAGCCACGTGATCACCATGCGTGCCGCAACGTCCATGCGTGCCCCCAGTCCGAAGTTTGAACGTGTTCAATATACGCTCGCGGCTTTCCCGGGCACAGCGAGGGGCGTCAGTTCATCCCGCAGGCACTCGCCGGAACACTCCCGCTCACTCCCTGACCGCGAGGTCCTGGCTGCCGACCACTTTGAGCAGCCGCAGCGCCGAGTGCGAGGGGGTGCCGGGCGCGGCGGTGTAGAAGATCGTCCACTGGTCCCGGTGCGGGTCGTGCAACGCCTCGCAGTCGAGGTCGAGCGGACCGACCACCGGGTGGATGATGCGCTTGCGGGTGGAGCGGCGCACCTCGACGTCCTGCCGGGCCCAGAGTTCGCGGAACTCGGCGCTGCCCGCGAGCAGCCGGTCGACCAGGCGGCGCACCCCGCTGTCGGCGGGGTAGCGGGCGGCGGCGGAGCGCAGGTCGGCGACGGCCCGGCGGGCGAACACGGCCTGGCCTGCGGGGTCGTGCAGGGCGCGGGAGTCCGAGTCGGTGAAGAAGCGCCAGATGATGTTGCGCTCGCCGGGCGGCAGGGCGGAGAAGTCGCCGAGCAGTGCGGCCGCCATCGCGTTCCAGGCGAGCACGTCGCGGGCGGCGCTGCAGACCATGGCCGGGGTGTCGTCCAGCCGGTCGAGCAGGTGCAGGATGCCCGTGGTCAACGCCATGCTGCCGCTGCTGCGCAAGTCCCCGGCCGCCCTGATCGGCAATGTCTCCAGCGGCCTCGGCAGTTTCTCCTTCCTGGCCGACCCGGAGTCCCCGATCTGGGAGCACGCGACCCTGCTCGCCTACAGCTCCTCCAAGGCCGCGCTGAACGCCGTCACGCTGGTCTACGCCCGGGCGTTGCGTGAGTCCGGCATCAAGGTCTGTGCGCTGGAGCCGGGCTACTGCGCGACCGACCTCAACGGCCACAGCGGCCACGCGAGTTCGGAGGAGGGCGGCCGGCGGATCGCCCGGCAACTGGGCGAGGCCGCCACCGGGGCGACCGGCCGGTTCTTCCGCCCGGAGGGCGGCACCTACCCCTGGTAGGCGGCGATGAGCCCGGGCAGCTCGCGCATGTCGTGGAAGACGACCGTGCCCGGCCCGGCCAGCCGCTCCGCCGCCGTGACGCCGCCCGCGTAGCCGAGCGCGCGCATCCCGGCGGCGCGGGCGGCCGTGACGCCGGGCCCGCTGTCCTCGACCACGACGCAGGCGGCGGGGTCGACGCCCATGCTCCGCGCGGCGTGCAGGAAGAGGTCGGGCGCGGGCTTGCCGCGCTCGACCTCGGTGGCGCTGAAGATCCGCCCGGCGAAGCGCTCGTAGAGGCCGGTCCGGCCCAGGGTGTGGCGCATCTTCTCGTGGGTACCGCTGGACGCCACGCAGGTCGGCAGGGTGATCGTGGCCAGTGCCTCCGGCAGTCCGTCCACCGGGGTCAACCCGGCGTCAACTGCCTCGGCGTGCAACTCGCGGAAGCGCTTGTCGAACAGTGTCGCCGTCTCCTCGCCGAGCCGCTCGGCGACCATCGCGTGGTTGGCCGCCTCGGACCGCCCGACGAACCTCTCGATCACCTCGGCCTCGCTCAGCGGCCAGCCGTACTCGTCCCCCAGCTGCACCAGGACGCGGACGGCGATGATCTCGCTGTCCACCAGGACGCCGTCGCAGTCGAATATCACCAGCTCTATCGGGTCGATCATCCTCTCAGCATAGGGGTGGGCCGTGAGCGGTCAGGGGCCCGCCGACGGGAAGTTCGCCGCCGTCTCGGGCACGCTGTCCGGCAGGTGCAACGGGTTCGAGCAGGAAAAGTCCGCCACGACGGCCTTGGCGTACTTCAACGCGAAGTCAAGGGCCGCCCGGTGAAGCTTCTCCGACCTCGACCCCTCGGGACCGCCCGTGCTAATCGTGACGTGCACGTACGGCCGACCCATGCGCGTGTTCTCCGGGTTGTCACACCGGAATCCGAGCTCCGCGAAGTACGGCCCGCTCCACCCCTGCACGTCCGCACCGAAGTCGAGCCGGCTCTGACCCGGGAGGTTCAGCTCCGAGCCTGCGCCGTCGGTGTAGTGCATGGTGGACTCGTCCATCAACTGCACGTCGACCAGCACCAGGGACTTCTCCGGGTTCTGCTGGAGATTGCACCTCTGGTCCTCGATGCCCGGGCGAAGGCGTTCCCCCTTGCCTTTCAGGTAGTGCTCGACGAACGTCCTGGGCAGCTCCTCCGTCAGCGGCGCGAGGTCGTCCCGGGTCAGCACCGACCAGCAGGCACTGGTCGACAGCTCCGTCGGTGCGTGGGCCGACCGCCACCACCACCCGAACCCGGCCCCGGTGAGGACCACCGCCGCGACCCCGGCGGCGAGCCACCGCCGCGGGCGCCGCCTGTCCTCAGCCACTGACGGCCCGACCGAAGCGGTCCGCGGCGTAGGTACCGCCGTTCAGCACGCCCTTCGCGGCCCCCGAGGCCAGCGCCCGGATCCGGTCCGGATTCAGCCCGGTTCCCTGCGCGGCCTGTTCCACCGTCTTCTTGGCGGACGCGGCAGCCGCATTGAAGCCCTCGTCATCCGCACGCGTGGCCGGGTCAGCGATGTTCGGGTCGATGTAGTAGCTCGACGCCATCTGGTCGATGAAGTAGTTCACCGGCAGCGACAGGCCCTTGCCGACAACAGGTAGATCCCCCGCCACCCTGCCGCCGGTCGCGGCCCAGATCGCCTTCCCCCACATGGCGTTCTGGCTGATGGAGTCGTTATACGCCTTCGCCTGGCCCTTCATCTCGTCCGCCAACCCGGCGGTCCGGCCCGCGGTGAGATACCCGGCCACCTCGCCGCCGGAGTGCGCCGCGTTGGTCACGGCCAGGTCGAACTCAGGACCGTAGGTGTCCCGGCGCAGCATCACGTCCTGGATGCGCGCCGTCGTATAGGCCTGCTGGGCCTGGGCGATGGCGCCGAAGGCGTCCGGGTTGCGCCCCAGGGCCCCCAACAGCTTCTCGGTGTTCCCCTGGTTGAGCTTCGCCGGCGCGCCGTAGGTCGTCAGCTCGTCGTCCTCCGGATTCAGCGCCACATGCACATCACCCATGTACGCGGCCGCCATGTGGCCGAGGCTGGGCGCGATGCCCGCGAACTCACCGCCGGGGCGGAGCGACTTGGGGCCCTCCTTGCTGCCGAAGACGTCGACCACCGTCTGCATCATCTCCGCCTGCTCCCCGGTGTGCGGTGCCAGCTGGTCCTGCGAACCGAACGGGCGGCCGGTGACACCCGCCTCCAGGGCGTGGCCGAAGGACAGCGTGGTGGACTGCCCCGCGTGGTCGTGCATCACGTCGTGCCCCGGCCAGATGTCCCGGAGCGGCGAGTCCTCGCCCGGCCTGGCCAGGTCCTTGATGTAGTGGTTGTCCGAGCTGTAGCCCTTGACCGTGCCGTCGAGGTTGTAGAGGGTGGTCGCGCCGTTGAAGAACTTCACCGACGCCTCAGGGTTGTGCGCGAGCGCGTCCATCACCCCGCCCAGCGGGTTGAAGCCGCCCTCCCCCGCACCCGGCGGGAGACCGAGGAACTTCAGGTACTGGAACTCGTCGATGCTCCAGCGGTCCGAGGTCCACTGCCCCGACCCCAGACTGAGCTGGGTGACGTGCTCGGCGATCGGGTTGAGGAAGTGCGGGTCGTACGTCCCGTTGCGCAGGATGTTCGACAGGATCTGGTAGCCGAACGGGTTGAGGTTGTGCGGCGATGTGTTCGGCGGCCAGATGTCCTGCCGGGCGTAGCCGGCCTTGCGCAGCCCCGCCTCCCAATCGTCGGACAGGTGGGGAAAGTTGTGGGTGTCGGTGGCGGTGGCCAGGGCCAGGCCGAGGTTCTTCTGCAGGTCCGCGATGGCCTGCGGCCTGCGGCCGTCCTTGTCGGACGAGACCGTGGCCATCAGCCCGTAGTACTTCAGGAAGCCATCCGGTCCCAGCCGGTTGTAGAAGGCGGTGGTGAACTGCGGGTCGTTGGCGTGGTCCTTCAGGGCCTTGTTGAGCTGGTCCAGTTGGGCGTCGCTGATGTTCCCGGCGAGCTTCAACAGGTCGGCCGCCTGCTTGCCCTGCTCCTCCGGGCCCGTCGACGGCTGGAACGCGGTCTTGCTCTTCCCGGTGGCGCCGCCGAGCGCCGCGGCGGCCGCGGTGTCGGCCGCCTTCGCGCGGGCCACGGCCTTCGCGATGTCGTCGGCCACCGACTGCGCCAGAGCCTTGTAGGTGGTGGCGTAGGTCGGGTCGTGCTTGTCGGCCTCGCTCGTCGGCGCGGGCCAGCTGACGTTGACGCCGTCCCCGTCCACCGTCAGGGAGTGGTCGACGGCCCTCTTCAACGCCGCGTCCAGATCCGCCCGGGCGGCGGCGAGTTCGGTGTGTGCGTCCCGCAGAGCCTTGCCGATCGCGCTGGCCTCCTCGAAGGCCGCATCCAGCTCGTTGCGGGTCTTGGTGATGGTGGCGGCAGCCCGCTCGGCCGCGTCGCCCCGCCAGTTCGATCCCTGGAGCGGCGTGAGGATGTCACCGGTGAACTCGGAGGAGAGATTCCAGTTGCTCGTCAACGACTCGAACGCCGAGGCCAGGGTCTCGATGCCCTTGAACGTCTCCTGGCGCAGGTCGGAGTAAGTACTCATGTCGGCGGCCTCAGTTCGTCCTCAAGTTCTGGGCGTTCACCTGGTCGGCACGCGCGTACTGGTCGGCATTGCTGGTCAGACCGGTGGAGATGTCCGCGATCGCCTGGCTGGTCGTCTGTGCCTGCGCCTCCCACATCTCGTGCGCGGCCTGGACCGCCCCCACGATCGCCCAGTCCTTGGACATGCCCTGGAGGCTGCCCTGGAGGTCCTTCCACACGTCCTTGGTGGCCTTGTCGAAGTCAGTGTGCAGGGTGCCCGCGTTGGTCCCCGCCTTGCGCAGCGCCTCCGGGCTCACCTTCACCGTCGGCCCGCCCGGGCCCGCCGTGGCCACCGGCGGCGGCGTCCACCCCGGGGCCGCAGCACCCGAGGCGGCAGCGGCGAGGTCCGGGAACTGCTTCTTCGCCGCCTCCGTCAGGTTCCCCGACTTGTCGAAGAGCCACGGATTCACCCGCCGCTCGAAATCCAGGTCAGTCACTTGTCCCCGCCCCCAAACCGTATGGCTCCATGTGGCCGTGGACCGGCGCAAGCGGCGCAAGCGCACGACAGGTCATCACGCCGACGAATCGCCCGCCCGTTCGATGTCAGTCGGCAGCCTAACCATCGGCCGTTGTTGCGTACAAAACATGTAAAGAGATTGAGCGAAACCTGAGCAAATCAGGCCCCCGGGGGCTGTCCGGCGCGGGCTTTCCACCACGGCGCAGGCATCAGACGCAAAGCCGGCAGGGCCCGACGGTCGAAACCGCCGGGCCCTGCGGGTGCCGCGCCGCCGTACGGCGTCAGCTGGTCTGGATCGAGGTGTCGTCGATCACGAAGCTCGTCTGCAGCGAGGCGTCCTCGGTGCCGGTGAACTTCAGGGTGACGCTCTGGCCCGCGTAGGACGAGAGGTCGAAGGTGCGCTGCTGGTAGCCGGCCGCGGCATCCACGTTGGAGTAGGTCTTCAGCGTGGTGCCGTTCACCGACACGGTCAGCTTGTCGTACGCCGTGGTGCCAGTCTCAGCGGTGTCGATGTGCAGCCAGAAGCTCAGCATCGCCTTGCAGCCCGCCGGGATGGTCACCGTCTGGGACAGCGTGTCGGTGTGGGTGGTGCCGTAGCCGTCCAGCCACGCCTTCCAGCTACCGCTGTGCGCCGCCTGCGAGGAGCTGTTGTCGATCACGCCGCTCGAAGCGGTCCACGGCGCCGCCGAGCCCGTCTCGAAGCCCGGATTGCCCAGCAGCTGCGCCGGGGTGCAGGTCCCGCCGCCACCACCGGTGACCGCCCAGCCGAAGCTGGTGGTGGCCGACTTGCCGGCCGCGTCGGTGACCGTGACGGTGACGCTGGAGGAGCCGGCGGTGGTCGCGGTGCCGGAGATCAGGCCGGTCGAGGAGTTGATCGACAGCCCGGCGGGCAGGCCGGTCGCGCTGTACGACAGCGGGGCGGTGCCGCCGGAAGCGTTGATCTGCAGGTTGACCGAGCCGCCCACCGCGGTGGACTGGTCACCGGGGCTGCTGACCGAGACGGCGCCGGTGCCGGCCGGCTTGGTGAGCAGGCAGCCGGGCACGGTGAGGTCGATGGCCCGGCTGGAGTTCAGGCAGGTGGTGAACCAGTAGGTCTCCTGGCCGTAGCTCTGGCCCTTGGTGGCCGTGGTGGTGCCGTCGGCGGCGACCTCGCACGGGTTGTCCAGGGTGCACATCTCACCGTTGTCGTTGCCGGTGTTGTTGATGCCGATGATGCGCCCGCTCGCGGAGTCGATGATCGGCGAGCCGGAGGTGCCGTGGGTGGTGTTGCAGGCGAGGTTGTAGCGCAGCGAGTCGTGGGAGGTCCACTGGTCCTCGCGCAGGGTCGGCACGAACCCGTTGACGGAGCAGTTCCAGACCTGCTTCCAGTACGAGGACGGGATGTACATCGAGGCGCCGTCGGTCGGGTGCGCGTCGTTGATGGTGAGTGCGGTGGCGCCGTACTTGGAGCTGATCGACCCGTAGGTGTCGGTGAGGCGGTAGAGGGCGACGTCGGTACCGGTCATCGTCGCGTAGATCACCTGGTCGGCCTGGACGGTACCGAGGCTGTTGCCCGCGCCGTCCAGCAGGGTGCCGCTGCGGCTGGCGCTCTGGTTCTGGATGACCACGCCGGCCGAGGGCATGCTGGGCAGGCAGTGGCCGTTGGTGAGCATCATCGCCCGGTCGCCGGCCACGGAGCTGGGGAACCGGACCAGCGAGGCGGAGCAGTCGTCCAGGGCGATGGTGGACGTCAGGTCGGCCGCCTGGACGGCGTGCGCGGGGGCGGCGGCTAAGGCCAGCCCGCTCGCGACGACGGCACTCGTACCGGCCACCGCGACAAGTCTCTTGAACATGGCTCTCCTTGTGGGGGATGGCGGGGTCCCCGACTGGTCGCCGAGGCCCACGCCCGCACGAAAGTGCCATGATCACCTCAAGTGGTCAACCGTTCCGGCACAACTCGCCACTGTCCGGGGCCTGTTGTGCCACCATTCCACAACCACCCGTCCCGGTATGCCCGTTACGGGCGGGATGGGTGCGGGCCCGGTGAACGCTACGGCTGCGGGAAGGAGTTCGGATCCACGTCGCTGGTCTTGGCGTTGCCGTCGGCCACCGGCTGCAGGGTGATCTCCCAGGAGGTCGAGGTGCGGCCTGTCTCGTACGGGAAGTTGTCCTCGAACTTGGTGAACCCGCAGTTCTGCGTGAAGGCCTTGGCCTCGGAATCCCAGTCCACACCCTCGGAAACGTAGACGTCGTACGTCCCGTCCTCCACGCCCTTGAGGTCGGCCTTCTGCCCCTTGCCGACGAACATCGAGTGCACCGTCCTGCCGTTCAGCACGAGCGAGACGACGGCGTCCTTCTTGGTGCCGTTGTCGACCTTGAAGACGCCCTCGCCGCGCAGCTTGCCCTTGCTGACCATCGCGCCGTTGTCAAGCGAGCGGGACTGCTGCTTGGGCAGCTGCGGGACGGTGAAGGTGGTCGAGTAGCCGGCCGCCGTCAGTTTGGTGAGGGCCGCCGACACCTCCGCCAACCCCTGTGAGGCACCCAAGTTGGCCTCGGCCGAGCTCAGGGAGCAGACGTCCCTGGCCTTGATGTCGCCACGGGCGTTCGCGGCGTCGCCCTGGAGCACGCTCAGCGCGTTCGCCAGGTCATGCCCGTCCTCCGCGACCGCGGCCGGGGCGTCCGCCAGGTTCAGAGCTTTGGAAGCCTCGTGCGCGCTGGTGTTAAGGGTGCTGAGCGCGGCGTCGAAGTCGCTCAGGTTCTTGACCCCGGAGATCTGGGCGAGCGCGCTGTTGACCGGATCGATGTTCTTGGTGAGCACCGGACCGAACGGCACCGCGCTCGGCGCGGCCTTCGCCGCGGGCCGGCCCGCCGCCGTACCGCCGGACGAGGTGCCGGCCGAACCGCCCCCGCCACCCGAGCAGCCCGCGAGCAGCAGCGCCGTACCGACGGCCAGACCGGCCTTGCCGATGCACCTCATGACCCCACCCCGGTAACACCCGGCGCACACAGTGTGCGCACACCCCGCGTCATGGTGCCGACTACGAACGACCCGGGTCAACCGGAATCAAAGGATCACCCGAAGGGGCCGTCCCGGCTCGCCCATCAGGGTCAACTACGATCGGGCTCGTGCTCAGTCTCACCGGCCTCCCCCTCCAGATCATCACCTCGATCATCGCGATCGTCGTCTTCGCCGCCACCATGTGGCTCTGGCCGCGGTTCGGCGGCAAGGGCTGGAAGGCCTGGCTGGGCCGGATCGGCGCCTTCATGGCGACCCAGGTCGCGGTGCTGGCCGCGATGGGGCTGATCGCCAACAGCTACTTCGGCTTCTACAGCTCCTGGACCGACCTGCTCGGCACCAGCGGCAAGCTCGGCACCGTGGTCGACCACTCGCCGAACGCCTCCGGCGTCGCCGTCACCGGCCAGCAGAGCTTCTACTCGACCCAGGGCTCGGAGCCCGAGCGCTCCGGGCTGATCCAGAAGGTCGACGTCAAAGGAGCCGGCAGCGGCCTGACCACCGAGGCGTACGTCTACCTGCCGCCGCAGTACTTCCAGCCGGGCTTCGCCAAGCAGCGCTTCCCGATGGCCCTGGTGCTCACCGGCTACCCGGGCACCCCGGAGAAGCTGATCTCGCTGATGCAGTACCCGGCGTCCACCCTCGACGCGATCGAGCAGAAGAAGCTGCCGCCCACCATCCTGGTGATGACCCGCCCCACCCTGGTCGGCGACCGGGACACCGAGTGCGTCGACGTGCCGAACGGCCCCCAGGTGGAGACCTTCTTCACCAGCGACCTGCCCAAGGCCCTCGCCACCACCTACCGGATCGGCACCGACCCGGCGAACCGGGCCGTGATCGGCAACTCCACCGGCGGCTACTGCGCGCTCAAGTTCGCGCTGCGCAAGCCCGACAGCTACCCCGCCGCGGTCGCGCTCTCCGGCTACTACAGCGCGGCCCACGACCCGACCACCGGCGACCTGTTCGGCGGCAACGACAAGCTGAAGCAGGAGAACGACCTGCTGTGGCGGCTGAAGAACCAGCCCGCCGCCCCGGTCTCGCTGCTGCTGACCACCGCGAACGACGAGAACAACTACGGCGAGACCCAGGCCATGGTCGGCGCCTTCAAGGCCCCGACCAAGATGTCCACCATCACCCTGGACACCGCCGGCCACAACTTCCACACCTGGACACGGGAGATCCCCCCGGCCCTGGAGTGGCTGGGCAAGCACATCACCATGCCGCCGGCGGCGTGAGGACCGGGAAGGACGGGTCGTGAAGCCCCGGCGTGAAGACCGGGTGAAACCCGCCTGAAACCCGGGCCCGCCCGGGTGAAACGGGACAGATCACACCCGTCTCACAGCCCCGTCTCACGGTTCTCTCAGGCTCGCCACGCACGGTATGGCGCATGACCACGAGCAGCTACTCCCCTCCGGCCGGCGACCCGTGGCCCGAGGCCGCGAACTACCCGCCGCCGGAGGTGCCGCAGCCGGGCGCCGACCGGCCCGACCCGGCACCGCTCTTCCCCGAGCAGCCCCTGCCGCCCACCGGCGCCAAGGGCCCCGCCTCCTGGTCCGGACGGCTGCGCACCCTCCCGGCCCGCGCCTGGCGCGGCCGCGCGGACGACCCGCGCTGGGTGCGCCCGACCCTGCTGGCGCTGCTGGCCGCGACCGCCGTCCTCTACCTGTGGGGCCTGAGCGCCTCCGGGTGGGCCAACGCCTTCTACTCGGCCGCCGTCCAGGCCGGCAGCCAGAGCTGGAAGGCCTTCTTCTTCGGCTCCTCCGACGCCGCCAACTTCATCACCGTCGACAAGCCTCCGGCGTCGCTGTGGCCGATGGCGCTGTCGGCCCGGATCTTCGGCCTCTCCTCCTGGTCGATCCTCGCCCCGCAGGCGCTGATGGGCGCCGCCACCGTCGGCGTGCTGTACGCGACGGTGCGCCGCCGCTTCTCCCCGCTCGGCGGTCTGCTGGCCGGCGCGGCGCTGGCGCTGACCCCGGTGGCGGCGCTGATGTTCCGCTTCAACAACCCGGACGCGCTGCTGGTGCTGCTGCTCACCCTGTCCGCGTACGGGCTGGTGCGGGCGATCGAGGCCGCAGGCACCCGGTGGCTGGTCTTCACCGGGGTGATGTTCGGGCTCGCCTTCCTCACCAAGACCCTGGCGGCCTTCCTGATCCTGCCCGCCTTCGCGGTGATCTACCTGGTCGTGGCGCCCACCGGCTTCTGGCGGCGGGTGCGGCAGACCCTGCTCGCGGGCGCGGCCGTCGTCGTCTCCGGCGGCTGGTGGGTGGCGATCGTCGAGCTGCTGCCCGCCTCGGCCCGCCCGTACGTCGGCGGCTCGCAGGACAACAGCTTCCTGTCGCTCACCTTCGGCTACAACGGCCTCGGCCGGGTCGACGGCAACGAGCGCGGCAGTGTGGGCGGCGGCGGACGCCCCCTCAGCGGAAACAACCTGCCGGCCGGGCTCGACCTGCCGGGCGGCGCGATGCGGGGCGGCAAGGGCTGGGGCCAGACCGGCATCACCCGACTGTTCGGCAGCGACATCGGCGGGCAGATCGCCTGGCTGCTGCCGGCCGCGCTGATCCTGCTGGTGGTCGGCCTCTGGGCGACCCGCCGCTACGCCCGGCCCGACACCGCCCGCGCGGCCTTCCTGGTCTGGGGCGGCTGGCTGATCTCCACCGCGCTGATCTTCAGCTTCATGTCCGGGATCTTCCACCAGTACTACACGGTGGCGCTGGCCCCGGCCGTCGCGGCGCTGTTCGGCATGGGCGTGGACGGACTGTGGCGGGCGCGGCACCGGCTGCCGTACGCGCTGCTGCTGGCGGGCGTGCTCGCGGTGACGGCGGTGTGGGCCTTCGTCCTGCTCGGGCGCAGCTCCGACTTCCTGCCCTGGCTGCGCTGGGCGGTGCTGGTCGGCGGACTGGTCGCGGCGGCCGCGCTGATGGCCGGGCAGTTCGCCGGGAAGGTGTCCGGACGGACGGGCGCGCGGATCGCCTCGGTGGCCGGCCTGCTGGGCCTGGCGGCGGCGCTCGGCGGTCCGGCGGCGTACGCGGTGGACACCGTGGACACCGCCCACAACGGCTCGATCATCACCGCCGGGCCCTCCGTGAAGGGCGCGTTCGGGCCGGGCGGCGCGGGGCGCAAGGGCGCCAAGGGCTTCCCGGGCAACGGCCGGATGTTCGGCCAGGGCGGTCAGGGCTTCGGTGGTCAGGGCGGCCAGGGCTTCGGCGGCCAGGGTGGCCGGGGCGGCTTCCCGGGCGGGGCCGGCGGCCAGGGCTCGCACGGGCAGAACGGCTTCCCCGGCGGCTTCCCGGGCGGCAACGGCGGTAACGGCTCCGGCGGTAACGGCTCCGGCGGCCGCCACGAGCGCGGCGGCGCGGGCGGCTTCCCCGGTGCCAACGGCTTCCCCGGCGGCAACGGCTTCCCCGGTGCCCAGGACCCCGAGGGCATGGGCGGCGGCATGGGCGGCGGCATGGGCGGCCTGCTGGGCGGCACCAAGGTCAGCGACGAGGCCGCGGCCCTGGTCTCGCAGGACGCCGACCACTACACCTGGGCGGCCGCCACCAGCGGCTCGCAGAACGCCGCGAGCTACCAACTCGCCACCGGCAAGCCGGTGATGGCGCTCGGCGGCTTCAACGGGACCGACCCCTCGCTCAGCCTGGCCGACTTCCAGAAGTACGTCCAGGACGGCAAGGTGCACTGGTTCATCGGCGGCGGCTCCCGCCGCGGCTTCGGCGGCGCGGGCGGCGAAGGCGGCCAGGGCGACGAGGGCGGCCAGCAGACCGAGTCCGCCCAGATCGAGGCCTGGGTGACCAGCCACTTCACCACCAAGACGGTCGGCGGCGCCACCTTCTACGACCTGACGGCCCCGAAGTCCTGACCCCGACTCCCCAGGGGGCGTACCGCGTTCGCGCGGTGCGCCCCCTTCGCGTGCACCGTCAGTCGGACGAGCAGCGCGCCCCGGCCGCCGGCATCCGGCCGTCCACCAGGAACGCGGTGACGGCGTCGCGCACGCACCCGCTCTTGTCGTACGCGATGTGCCCGTCGCCGTCGCGGGTGAGCAGCACGGCGTGCGGCAGTCCGGCTGCCATCCGCTGCGCCCACGGGTAGGGGGTGACCGGGTCGCCGGTGGAGCCGACCACCAGGATCGGGGCGCTGCCGGGCGCGGTCACGGTGTGCGGCCGCTCCGGCGAACGGTAGGGCCAGGGGCGGCAGTCCGGGGCGAACAGGGTGGCGCCGGGGTCGTGCCGGGTGGTCAGCGGGGCCTCGGCGGCGAGGTCGGCGAGGGCCCCGGCCACCTCCTGCCCGGTGGGCGCCATCGGGGCGTCCGCGCAGTGGATGGCCGCGAAGGCGTCCGCGGCGGTCTCGTAACGGCCGTCCTCCTCACGGCCGTTGGCGCCGTCGGCGAGCTTGAGCAGTTCGTCGACGTCACCGTGGGCGAGGGCCGGTTCGAGGGCGCCGCGCAGCCGCTGGAAGGAGCGGGCGCCGTCGTTGAGCGCGTCGATGACGCCGGCCCAGCCGAGCGCGGCGGTGACGATACGGCCGTCGGAGGCGCGCAGCGGGTGGTCCTTGAGGCCGTCGAGGAAGTCCGCGAGCCGGTTCGGGGCGGTGGCCGGGTCACTGCCGAGCGGGCAGGAGCCGCCGTCGGCGGCGCAGTCGGCGGCGAAGGCACGGAACTCGGCCTCCATGGCGACGGCCTGTTCGCCGTTGAGGTGCACCAGGTCGGTGCTGCGCTCGACGGCGCCGTCGAGGACGAGCCGGCCGGTGCGGTCGGGGAACTCCTCGGCGTAGAGGACGCCGAGGTAGGTGCCGTAGGAGAGGCCGAGGAAGTCGAGCTTGCGCTCGCCGAGGGCGCCGCGCAGCACGTCCATGTCCCGGGCGCTGTCGCGGGTGCCGAGGTGCGGCAACAGGTCGGCGTGCCGGGCCTGGCAGGCGTCGGCGAGGATCCGGCCGTGGTCGTAGGTCGGGTCGTCGGTGCTGGTCCACTCCTCGCGGGTGCGGTCGTCCAGGCAGTGCACCGGGGTGGTGTCGCCGGCGCCGCGCGGGTCGAAGCCGACCAGGTCGTAGTGGTCGTGCAGCGGGCCGTAGCCCTTCCAGCGCCAGCGGGCCATGCCGACTCCGGAGCCGCCGGGCCCGCCGGGGTTGAGCAGCAGGGAGCCGAGCCGCGTGTCGGGGTCGGCGGCGGGCACCCGGGCGACGGCGACCCCGATGGTGCGACCGCCGGGGTCGGCGTAGTCCAGCGGGACCTTGAGGGTGGCGCACTGCACGACCGGCTCGTCCTGGTCGCCGTCGCCCTGGTCGGGGCAGGGCGTCCAGTCGATCCGCTGGTCGTAGAACCCCTTCAGGGCCGGGGAGGCGCCGACGGCGGCCCGCTCGGCGAGCGGCGGGCGGGTGGTCGGGGCGCCCGAGGCGTGCCGACCGCCCGGGCCGGTGCAGCCGGCCGGCAGGGCGAGCAGGAGGACGGCGAGGGCGGGCAGGGCGCGCCGCGGGAGGCGGGGGATCATCGGGGCCACCGCCCACGAATACCACCCGCCCCCGGCCCGGGGCACACCGCACCCGCCTCATACCCACCCGGGGGATCGCCCGGGGACGCCCGGAAGGTCTCGCGGGAGTCGCGCAGGAGTCGCTCGGGAGGTCGCTTGAGGAATCGGCCGACGCCGCGAGGACCCCAAGAGCACGTCGAAGCCCACGCTCCGCCTGCTGTCAGCCGCCGATGGCGGACATCGGGCGGTCGGGGCGGACGAACCCGGCGCTGTCGATGGCGTGTCCGGGACCCTTGCCCGCCACCGAGGTC
The DNA here is from genome assembly GCF_040609455.1 of Kitasatospora sp. NPDC004669. Classification (NCBI taxonomy): domain Bacteria; kingdom Bacillati; phylum Actinomycetota; class Actinomycetes; order Kitasatosporales; family Streptomycetaceae; genus Kitasatospora; species Kitasatospora sp. NPDC004669. The sequence continues at coordinate 99,740 of NZ_JBEXKB010000018.1, read as the reverse complement.
CGCCAGGTCGCCTCGATGCGGTCGTCGTCCGCGCCGCCGCGCAGCAGGGCGCGCAGATCGGACTCCTCGGTGGCGAACAGGCAGTTGCGCAGCTGCCCGTCGGCGGTCAGCCGCACCCGGTCGCAGCCGCCGCAGAACGGGCGGGTCACCGAGGCGATCACGCCGACCGCCGCCTGCGTCCCGGCGATCCGCCACTCCTCCGCGGGGGCGTTGCCGTGCCGCCCGACCGGCACCAGGTCGAAGCGCTCGCCGAGCCGCGCCAGGATCTCGTCCGCCGTCACCATCGCGTCGCGCTCCCAAGCGCCCTGCGCGTCCAGGGGCATGGACTCGATGAAGCGCATCCGGTAGCCGCGCTCGACGGCGAACTCGACCAGCGGGACGATCTCGTCCTCGTTCACCCCGCGCACCGGCACCGCGTTGATCTTCACCGGGGCCAGCCCGGCGGCCTTCGCCGCCGCCAGCCCGGCGAACACATCGCCGATCCGGTCCCGCCGGGTGAGCGCCGCGAAGCGCTCCGGCCGCAGGGTGTCCAGGCTGACGTTCACCCGCCCCAGTCCCGCCTCCCGCAGCCCGACAGCCGTACGGGCCAGGCCGATCCCGTTGGTCGTCAGCGACAGCTCCACCCCCAGCGCCGCCAGCCGCCCGACCAGCCCCACCACCCCCCGCCGCAGCAACGGCTCCCCGCCCGTCAGCCGCACCGAGCGGATCCCGAGCCGCTCCACGGCGATCCGCACCAGCCGCACCAGCTCGTCGTCGTCGAGCACCGCGGCCCGGGCGAGCCAGTCCAGCCCCTGTGCCGGCATGCAGTACGTGCAGCGCAGATTGCAGCGGTCGGTCAGCGAGACCCGCAGGTCGGTGTGGACCCGGCCGAAGCGGTCCACCAGCGGGTGCCGCGGCTCGGTGTTCGGTGCGGTGTTCATCGAGCCAGTACAGAGGGCGGGCGCCCGCGAGGCCAGCGGCCGAACAGCCGGGGACCGCCCGCGACCTGCGCCTTCGCCTTGTGGATTCGTACAACCGCGAGGGTGCTGCGCGAGCCCGGCCCCACCGGGCAGGCTGGGCCCATGCAGAACGCAGCAGCCGCCGTCCCGGCCCTCGTCCTCGCCGCCGGGGGCGGGCGCCGTCTCGGCGGGCGGCCCAAGGCGCTGGTCCGGTACGCGGGCCGGCCGCTGGTGGAGCACGCGGTGGCCACCGTACGGGCCGGCGGCTGCCCGGACGTGACGGTGGTGCTCGGGGCGGAGGGCGAGCGGGTACGGGCCACCGCGCACCTGCCGGGCTGCCGGCTGGTGGCCAACCCGGACTGGGCGGACGGCATGGGCTCCTCGCTGCGGGCCGGGCTGGCCGCCCTGCCGCCCGGGGCCCCGGCGGTGCTGGTGATGCTGGTGGACACCCCGGGCGTCACCCCGGCCGCGGTGGCCCGGCTGCTGGCCGCGCACCGGGCGGGCGCCGAGCTGGCCGCGGCGGCGTACGACGGGCGGCGCGGGCACCCGGTGCTGATCGGCGCCCGGCACTTCGCGGAGGCGGCCGCCGGGGCCGCCGGCGACGCCGGGGCCCGCGCCCTGCTGGCGGCGCGCGCCGGGGAACTGGTCCTGGTCGAGTGCGCGGACGTGGCCGTCCCGGACGACCTGGACACCCCCGCCGACCTGGCACGCTGGTCCGCGCACTGAGCATCCTCCGTACGCCGACCGCGCATCCTCCCCGCGATGGGTGTCGGCATCGCCCCTCCCGGACGGCGTTCCCTGATCCGACCCTGAGGATTGCCCCATTCCGCGCCCAAAACCGGGCGTTTCGGGGAGCATGGGAATCGTCCCACCCACCCGACACCGACGGACGGAGCCCGCGATGGCAGGACTGCCCGACGACTTCACCGGACACGACCCCGCGCGGCCAGGGCCCGGGGCGGGCGGTGGCGCCCGGGCGATCCGCTGCCCCGCCTGCCGCCGCGAGCACCTGTACGAACCGCCGTCGCTGCCGTGTCCGTGCGGCGCCTCGCTGAAGGTGCCGCTGCTGCGCGGCGGGGTGCCGGTGCAGGTGCGGTTCCGGTCCTGGGAGGACTCCTGGCTGAGCATGCGCTGCCCGCACTGCGGGCGCTCCGACCAGTGGCCGCAGCCCGAGTTCACCTGCAACTGCGGGGCCACCGTCCGACTGCCGGTGGACCGCGCCACCCGGCTGGGCAGTGGTACGGCCGGCCCGCTCGCCGCCCCCGGCCCGCAGGCCTCCCGCCCGCACCCGGCCCACCCGATGGGCGCCCCGGTGCCGGCCCCGCCCGCGCCGCCCGGGGGCTCGGCCGGGCGCTCCCGCCCGTTCCGCCACCGCTCACCGTTCCGCCCGCACCCGGTGCGCACCTCGCAGGACGCGGTGTTCACCGCCGCCCGCTACCTGGAGTGGCTGGGCTTCGACGACCTGGAGCTGACCGAGGCTCAGGAGCGCGACGGGGTGACCCTGTTGGGCAGCCGGATGGTCGCCCAGGTGGACACCTGGACCGAGCCGGCCGACGTGAAGTCGGTCGAGTGCCTGTGGTTGCAGACCCTGCACGCCGAGGAGATGGCCGCCGCCATGTTCACCCTGGCCGGGTACTCGCACCAGGCCACCGTGCGCGGCGAACAGCTGCTGGTCGCCCTGTTCAGCCTGGACCTGGCCGGCGTTCCGCAGCCCGCCAACGGCGCCGCCGAGGCCCTGATGGAGACCGGCTGGACCTCCTGACCGCCGCCTGGCCGCCCCACTAGATCATTTCCCCACCAAAAGCAACAACCTCCGCTCGTGATCTGGTGCACAAGCTCACCCCCGTGTTGAATTGCCGCCACAGCGTGGGCCTTTCGCCCTGCCGTCACCATGCGAACGGACCGTGACGGCCGGGCCTCAGGGGCAGGTCCGCGCCCTTGCCGGATGGCGCACACAAGGAGGTGGCGTTGTCGGAGCACGGATGGGGCCCGAGCGATCCGGACGGGCGGGGGCGGGCGGCAGCGGAGGAACCGGGCGACACCGTGTGGCGGCTGCGATCCCGGGGGTGCTGGCAGGAGGCCGCCGAACTGCTGCGCCCGGCCGCCGAACACGACCCGACGGCCGCCCTCGCGCGGGCCGAACTCCTCATCGAGCAGTGCCTGTTCACCGCCGCGCACTGGGCCCAGGCGGAACAGGCGCTGCGACTGGCCGAGGCTCTGGCGGAGGGCACCGAGCAGCGCGCGGCCGCCGCCTGCGCCCGCGGCTTCCTGGCGTACCTGGCGAGCGTGCTCGGCCCCCGCGACCGACTGGACGAGGCCCAGGCCGCGCTCGGCCGCACCTCGGCCCTGCTGCCGCCGGACGCGCCGGGCCGCCCGCTGCTGGACTTCCGGCGCGGGCTGGTCGCCGAGAACCTGCTGCGCGACCGCAGCGCCGCCTGGATCGCCTACCGGAGGGCACACGAGGGCGCGGGCGAGCGGGGGGACGAACTGCTGCGCTCGTACACCTGGCGGCACCTGGCCGCGCTGGCGCTCTCGCGCGGGGACCGCGTGAACGCCCGGGAGGGGTTCGACGCCTCGCTGCGGCTGCGCGAGCAACTCGGCTTCACCGTGGGGGTGGCGCCGGCGCTCGCGGCGCTCGCCGAGGTGTCCGAGCCGGCCGAGGCGACGCGGCTGCGCGCCGAGGCCGCCCGACTGGTGCACGCCCTGGGCGGGGTGCCGGTCTGGCTCGCACGCCAGCTGTCCGCCACGCCCCCGGGCACCGCCCGCGCGCCGGGGCCTCGCCCGGGCGGACGCATCACCAGCGAGACCCGGGGAATAATCAGCTAAGGTGAGCCTAACCTGTCCGGGGCGAGCAGCGCCCCGGACGGGTCGCCTTGCCGTTCCCCGGGCACCGCCGTGCCCCGGTCCGGCCGGGCCCGGTCGCCGTGGCGTCCGGGCCCGCCGGGCGGTCCAGCGGCGGCCCCGGTCGACCCGATGGGGCCCGCCCATGACCGCGAGCAGCACCCGGCCCGGCCCCGCGCCGTGCGCCCCCCGCACCACCGCGGCGCACACCCACGGCCCCGCGCCGGACTCCCCCGCCCCCTGCGCGCCGTCGTACCACCGACTTGCCGTGCTCACCCCGGTGGTGAGCGTGCGCTGCGCCCCGCCCCGGCGGGGCGAGGGCCAGCTGACCGCCGCCGCCCTGGTCGCGGACCCCGGGGCGGTGCGCGAGCTGGTCGCCCACGACGCCCGGCAGGGCCTCGCCCGCTACGGGCGGCCGCTGCGCCCGGACGTGGCGGCGGGCTTCGGGCTGCACCGCTTCGTCTGGCCGGTCTCGCTGCTGTTCACCGTGCCGTGGTTCCTGGAGCGGCGCGTCCCGCTGCTCGGCCTGGACGACGTCGCGGTCCACCGCGGCCCGAACTCGGTCGAGCTGACGGTCCGTCCGGAGGCCTTCGTCTGCCTGCCGGACGACCCGGCGGCCGGCTCCTCGCAGGCCCGTACGGCGGCGGACGAGCACGCGCTGGCCGCCGAACTCCGTCGCGCGCTGGCCGAGTTCCTCGGGCCGGTGCTGACCGCCTTCGGGCCGGAGGTGCGACGCGGGCCGCGGGTGCTGTGGGCGATGGCCACCGACGCGGTGGTGGAGGGACTCGGGTACGCGGGCGGGCTGCTCGGGGAGCGGGAGCGGGCGCGCGCCGAGCTGACCGCGCTGCTGGCGCCCGGGGAGCCGACCGGGCCGACGGAATCCACCGCACCCGCCGAGCCCGCGCACGCGCCCGGCGCGGGCCGGTATCCCACTCCCGCCCCGGCCCCCTTCACCCCGGGCGCCGGTTTCGCGGACCCGGCGCCCGATCGCGCCGGTGCTTCGCGTGGTGCACCGGGTGCTTCGGACACCGACCGGGCCCGGGCCAGCTGCTGCCTCGTGTACACCGTGGAGCCCAAGGACATGTGCGGCGGCTGCCCCCGGATCCGGCGGCGCTGAGCCGCACCACCCCGGCGTCACACGGGGTTGACGGAAATCCGTCCGATTCCGGGACCGAAAAGCCCGCGATTTCGGGAACAATCCGCTTCACATTCATACGACAATGCGATTGCCGCCGGATCAGAAATCCCTCTCCTCAGCGCATTGGCAGCGAATCAGCCGTTCCCCCGCCGAGCATCCGTCATGATGGTCCCCGCCATCACGACGCAGGAAAGCGACGCAGGAAAGCGAGGCTGGTTCCGGCGATGAAATTGTCCGACATACCGCTCGGCTGGGCCGTCACCGGGGTTGCTGGGCTGCTGGTCAGCGCACTCCTGGTGGCCCTGGCCCGGGGCCGGGGATCCGCGACCGCCGGCGGCGCGGATTCCTGGGAGCGTTCCGAGGAACGGCGCCGCCACAAGGAGTCCCTGTACGGCGCCGCCTCGTACACGCTGCTGTTCTGCTGTGCCGGCGTCGCCGCCGCGCTCTCCTTCCACGGGCTGGTCGGCTTCGGCGTGCAGAACCTCGGCCTCTCCGGCGGCTGGGAGTACCTCGTCCCGTTCGGGCTCGACGGCGCCGCGATGTTCTGCTCGGTGCTCGCCGTGCGCGAGGCCAGCCACGGCGACGCCGCGCTCGGCTCCCGGCTGCTGGTCTGGCTGTTCGCCGGCGCCTCGGCCTGGTTCAACTGGGTGCACGCCCCGCGCGGCTTCGGCCACGCCGGCGCCCCCCAGTTCTTCTCCGGCATGTCGCTGTCCGCTGCGGTCCTGTTCGACCGCGCGCTCAAGCAGACCCGCCGGGCCGCGCTGCGCGAACAGGGCCTGGTGCCCCGCCCGCTGCCGCAGATCCGCATAGTCCGCTGGCTGCGCGCCCCGCGCGAGACCTACGCGGCCTGGTCGCTGATGCTGCTGGAGGGCGTGCGCAGCCTGGACGAGGCGGTCGACGAGGTCCGCGAGGACAAGCGGGAACGCGTGCTGGAGAAGGAGCGACGCAAGCTGGCGGGCCGCCGCGAGCGGGCCGAGATCCGGGCGATCAACCGGAGCAGCGGCCACTGGCGCGGACGCGGCGGCGCCGCACGGCAGTTGGAGTCCGGCCCGGAGCCCTCCATAGCCGGCGGGCCCGGGCCGGAGCGGCCCGGGGTCGGTGCCACCGGATCCCGTGAGGGCGGGCCGCCCGAGGTCGGCGCGGCCGAGGGCGCCGTCGTCCAGCCGGGCCTGCCGGCCCGTCCGGAGCGGCGCACCATCGACCTCACCGTGGACGAGGAAACCGTCACGCTGCCCCGGCTGGACTCACTGGAGCGCAAACTCAAGGACCTGGAGCAGCAGTTCGGCTGACGGGCTACGGGGGATCACGTCGACGGCATCACTCCCAGACCGAGGGCTTGAGGACGAGCGCCGTGTCGGTTCCGAGGAGCCGACCCGCGCTCGGCGGGAGGGGCACGGACACCGCGTCCCGCTCCACGTCGAGCGGGCTGTCGCCGACCGGATTCCGGTCGGCGATCGCGACCGGCAGCTGGGAGTTCCAGGCGGCCCAGAGACGCAGCTCGCCCTTGGGGTCGTCGGCCTCGTGACCGACGTCGACGATCAGCGTGTCGTCCCAGTCCGCCGTCTGGGCGAGGTGGTCGCGCCAGAACAGCAGTCCGTGCTCCTCGGTCAGCCGGGAGACCCGCAGGTGCAGCGCGTAGCGCGACGGTGGCGACACGGGCGTGTTCGTGCCGTCGGCGGGCATGGTCAGCGGGTCCAACAGGAAGACCGTGGTGAGCGGGACGGGGGCGCCGTCGGGGTCGGGCTCCAGCGTGACGGGGCAGTAGTGCGCCGCCAGCTGCTGGTGCAGCACGACGGGCAGTCCGCGGACCGACAACTGGAGTTCGCCCTGCCAGAACGACCGGCGGCCGGCGGCGTCGGGCGGGCAGGGCTCCAGGCCGGCGAGTTCGATCGCGACCCGCTTGCGGCCGAACAGGAAGCGGCGCAGGTTCTGGTACCCCTCCTCCGAGTTGACCAGACCGTAGCGGCCCGAATGCGAGCGGTGAACGTATGCGCGGTGGGCGCCTTCCACGGAGGCGTTCCGGATCGCGACCAGGCCGTCACTCTGCGGGCCCACCACCTTCTGCGCCATGCCGTAGTCGCCGGGGTCCGTGCCGATCAGGCAGAAGATCCGGTCGGGATCGAAGGCCTCGGCCGGGATCCGGTTCGCCTGCCAGCCTTCCGGGGCCTCGGTGCGGTACTCGACGCCCGGCACCAGGTAGCCGTACATCGTCTCGGGCGAGAAGATGTCGGAGCCGACCGGGCCGAGGTCCTCCATGAACTCGTCGAGCAGACCGCCGCCGACCGCGAAGGTGATCCCGCCGTGCGGTGTGCCGTAGGTGAACAGCCGATCGACCAGGTCCTTGCCGGGAACGGTGGGCCGGAAGTCGCCGAGGCCCTCGTACGACCACTTCTGGAGCATGCTGCGGCAGATCAGGCCACCCATCGAGTGGGCGATCAGATCGACCTTGTCCGCACCGGTCTTCTCGCGGACCAGTTGGACGAGTTCGTACAGGTCGCGGGCCGCCGCTTCGATGTCGAAGTCGGTGGCCTGCTTGCTGAAGGTGTCGGCGGAGGCGTCGTAGAAGCGGTGGATCCAGATGGTCGCCCGGTCCACCGTCCCGGCCCCGCAGGATTCCAGGTAGGCCTTCGGGTCACCGGCCATCAGCGGGTGGTAGCCGTCCTCGGCGTAGAGCCGCAGCAGCGGGCTCTCGAACTGGTAGTACTGGGCGTTGCCGTCGCCGCCGACCCGGATGTGGGTCGAGCCGTCGTTGAATCCGTAGAAGGGGTCGTCGACCTGCTTGTCGATGCCGCTGGTGCCACCGGCGAAGCCGCGCACGTAGATCAGCGGGAGGCGGGTGACGCCCTCGATGGGGTAGCGCGGCGGGACGGGCTGCCGTTGCGGGGGCGGCAGCGGGAGGGTGGGGGACTCGGCGGCTTCGCCGTCCGTGTCCGCGTAGTGATGGAAGATCGACACCATGGCGTGATCCTCGGGTTCCGCAGAGTGGTCATGGCTGCCCGCCTTCGAGTGGCGAGCCCGAGCCACACACCCTCGTCGGCTGCCGGGACGCGCCGGGGCGCGTGACCTGTCTTCAGGTTACGCTCCTTCGGGCCACGCCCGTCCCAGTCGGTGTCAGACGGTCGTAAGGGTGTGTCCGACGATTCGCGCCGGGCGCGCGACGCCGGGGCACGCACCTCGCCGCGCGCTGATCCACCGCGAATCGTCGGACACGCCCTATGCGGCGCTCGCCCCGCTGAGTTCGAACCACATCCGCTTGCCGGAGCCGCGCGGCTCCACGCCCCAGGCGTCCGCCAGTGCCTCGACCAGCATCAGGCCGCGGCCGGAGGAGGCCTGCTCCCCCGGCGTGCGTCGGGTGGGCCACAGATCGGACTCGTCCTCCACCTCGACCCGCAGCCGGGCCCGGCCGCCGTCCGAGGCCGACTCGCGGTAGAGCCGGGCGGTGAACATGGCGTCCCGGTCGGTGTGCCGGATGGCGTTGGTGACCAGCTCGGAGGAGAGCAGCTCGGCGGTGTCGATGAACTCGGCGACGCCCCAGCGGCGCAGCGCGTCGCGCAGTTCGGCGCGGACCTCGGCGATCCGCGCCAGGTCGGCCTGGCCGATCCGGCGGCGCAGCTGCTGGGTGGTGAGCCCGTCCGCGGGACCGTCCCAGCGCAGGAGCAGCAGCGCTATGTCGTCCTCGCGCTCGCTGGAGTCGGCGGCCTGGGAGGCGATCCGGTCGGCCAGGTCCTCCAGCGGGTCGCGGGCCGCCTCCTCGACGGCCGGCAGCGGACGGGCGAGTGCGCGGGTGAGCCGGCCGATGCCCTCGTCCAGGTCCGTGCCGCGCGCCTCGACCAGGCCGTCGGTGCACAGCAGCACGGTCTCGCCCGGGTCCAGGCTGAACCGGGTGACCCGGTACTCCTGGTCCGGGTCGATGCCCAGCGGCAGCCCGCCGGCCACCGGCAGCACCGCGGCGGTGCCGTCGGCGCGGCGCACCACCGGGTCGAGGTGGCCGGCTCGCACCGCGTAGACCACGCCGTAGTCCACGTTGACCTCGGCGTAGGTGCAGGTGGCGAAGTGGTCGGTGTCCAGGTCGGCGAGGAAGCGGGAGGCGCGGGCCATCACCGCGGCGGGCGGGTGGCCCTCGGCGGCGTAGGCGCGCAGCGCGATCCGCAGCTGGCCCATGATGCCGGCGGCGTGCACGTCGTGGCCCTGGACGTCGCCGATCACCAGGCCGACGTGCCCGCCGGGCAGCGGCACCACGTCGTACCAGTCGCCGCCGATCTGCAGGCCGGAGCCGGCCGCGAGGTAGCGCACGGCGGTGGTCACCCCGGGGATGGAGGGGACGGTGCGCGGCAGCATCACCCGCTGCAGGCCGGCCGCCAGCTCGTGCTCGGCGTCGTGCAGCCGGGCCCGGGCCAGCGACTGGGCGACCAGTCCGCCCAGGGTAGTGAGCAGGGTGCGCTCGTCCGCGTCCAGTTCGCGCTCGTCGTCGAAGCTGACCACGCAGACGCCGATCGCCCGGCCGCTGGCCACCAGCGGCAGGTAGGCCCAGGAACCGCGGCCGGTACGGCTGGTCCGCTCCCAGACGTCGCCGTAGCGCTCGCGGAACTCCTCGCGGTTGGAGACGAAGACCGGGGCGCGGTACCGGAGCGCCTCGGCGGCGGGGTGGCCGGGCGGCAGCACGGCGCGGTCCCAGACCGCGAGCGACTCGGAGCGGTAGCCGGAGGCGCCGAGGATCTGCGCCCGGCCGGCCTCGAAGGAGGCGAGCACCAGGCCGTCCGGGGGCAGTCCGGGCAGCGGCAGCCCGGTGAAGACCCGGGCGACGTCCCGGACGGTGACCGCCTCGGAGAGGGCGCGGGCGGCCTCCTTGATGAACCGGGAGCGCTCCTCGCGCAGCAGGGCGAGCCGGTCGGCGCGGTCGCGCTTGTGCAGTTCGACGGTGGCGTCCCAGACGAAGCCCACCATCCGGGAGGCGCGGCCGAAGGCGTCGGCGAGCACCCGGCCGCGGAAGCGCACCGCGCGCATGGTGCCGTTCGGCCCGACGGTGCGGTAGTAGGCGCCGCACTGGCCCAGCTCGGTCACCGCGCGCTCGACCCGGCGGCGCACCACGGGCGCGTCCTCGGGGTGCAGCAGGGAGAGGAAGGAGGCGGCGGTGCGGTCGAAGCGGCCGCGCTCGACGTCGTCCAGGCCGATGATCGTGCAGGCGCGCTGGTCGCCCTCCAGGACGTCGCGGCGGATGTCCCAGTCGAAGGAGCCGATGCCGTTGGCGGCCATCGCGGGCTCCAGCCAGTCCGGCATGGTGTCGGCGGAGGAGGGCGGCAGTCCGCCGGACAGCACCGGGGCCAGCCGACCGGAGGCGAGCACGGGGGGCGTGCGCAGCGGGTTCCGACGCGTGGCCTGCGCGGGCGGGCGGGCGGCTGGCAGCGGCTCCACGGCGGACGCGCCGGGGGGAAGCGCCGGCCCCGGCGACTCGGGCTCAGTGGGCATGCTGCTCCTGCCGCTGCCATGGCGGACCGCGCCGACCGTCCGGACGGGCCGCGTGGCGATGTGATGGGTCGTGCTGGATCGGACGGTGCCGACGGACGGTGGTCAGTCGAGGTTCGGTCTCCCCGCTGCTTCCCGCACGTGGACACACATTCCCACCATCCTGGCCAATGTTCGGCCGAGCGGCAATGGCAACGGGCCGGAAATCTTGCGTTCCGCCTTCTGTTCAGGGCTTGCTTCGAGAACGGATCAATCGATGACGAACAATCGCGCGGGCGGTGTGCGCGAGTGACCCGGCGCCCGGTCCTGCGGCGGGACTCGCGACAGCGCCTACGGCAGGGCGAGCTCGAACCAGGTGACCTTGCCGTCGCCTCTCAGCTGCACCCCCCAGGAGTCCGCGAGCGCCTCCACCAGCGTCAGGCCGCGCCCCGAGGTCGCGTACTCGGCCTCCGGATCGCGGCGGCGCCCGGGCAGCCGGCTCGCGCCGTCCTGCACCTCGACCCGCAGCCGGCTGTCCGAGCCGAGCACCGCGTCGAAGACGGCGCCCTTGCCGGTGTGCAGCAGCGCGTTGGTGACCAGCTCGGAGGAGAGCAGCTCGGCGGTGTCGGACAGCTCCGGCACCCCCCAGCGGCTCAGCTCCGTGCGCAGCCGGTGCCGGACCGCGCCGACCGCGATCAGGTCGGCCGGGTCGAGCGTCAGATGCAGCCGGCGGTGCAAGGCGCACCCGGGCGCCGACGCGCCCGACACGGTCGTCCCGGTGCCGACCGCCGGGCCCTGGGCCGACCCGGACCGGTAGGCGTCGCCCGAACTCGTCCGCTGCCTCGGGAATCGCGACTGACCGTCCATCAACACATGCCCCCGCCCTCAAATCCGGGCCCCCGCCTCCGGATCCCCCGCCGGCCGGGTGGCCCCCTCGTTCTGACCACCATCCTCATGCCCAGTTGACGGCGTTTGCAACAGTGTGCGTCCGATCACGTGGGGTGAAAGGGGCACGGGGAGGTTCACGTGATCCAACTGCCCGCGCCGGACAGGTTTGCGAAGCGCAGAGGCGGTTTTCGAGTCCGCCCCCACCCGATCCCGCGCACACCCGGCGCCCGTACGGACCGTGCGCCGGACCGCGCGCCCCCGCCTCCGCCACCGCCGCGCGCCGGGCCCCGCGCCCCCGCCGAACGCCCTCCCCACCCCGTCGGGCGCCCGCCCTCACCCTCGCCGCCCGCCCGACAGGCCGGACCCGGCCGGAGCGGCAACGCTGGACAGGGCGGCCCGGTCCGGGTTCAATGTCCCGAGGTGTTTGAACGACGTTCTAAACGATGGTCCGAACATCACCCCGGAAGCCCCCCGGCCCCGAGCCGACCCCCTCCCCGGCGACGAGCGAGCGAGGAACCGTGCGACTGACCCCCACCGAGCGGGACCGGCTGCTGATCTTCACAGCAGCCGAACTGGCCCGCGCCCGCCGCGCCCGGGGCGTGCGCCTCAACATCCCCGAGGCGACCGCCCTGATCGCGGACACCGTCTGCGAGGCCGCCCGCGACGGCCTGCGCCTGGCCGCGGCCATCGAGGCCGGCCGCTCCGTGCTGACCGCCGACGACGTCCTGCCCGGTGTGCCGGACGTGGTCACCGTCGTCCAGGTCGAGGCCGTGTTCGAGGACGGCACCCGCCTCGCCGTCATCAACGACCCGTTCAAGGGCGCCGGCTCGCTCGGCGACCACGCCCCCGGTGGCGCGCTGATCGGCGACGGAGTCGGCTACGACCCGGTCGAGGAGACGCTGCTGCTCCCCGTCCACAACACCTCCGAGGTGCCGATCTCGGTCACCTCGCACTTCCACTTCTTCGAGGCCAACCCGCGTCTGGCCTTCGACCGCGCCGCCGCCTACGGCACCCACCTGGCCGTCCCGGCCGGCTCCTCGGTGCGCTTCGACCCGGGCGCCACCGTCGAGGTCGGCCTGGTGCCGATCGGCGGTGAGCGGGTCGCGATCGGCTTCGCGGGGCTCGTGGACGGGCCCCTGGACGCGCCCGGCGCGAAGGAGGCCGCCCTCGCGAAGGCCCGCGCGACCGGCTACCTGACCAGCTTCGACGACACGGAGGTGCCCTCATGAGCGAGCGGAGCGAGCAATCGAACAGAGCCGCCACGCGGGCGTGGCCCACCGAGCGCAGCGAGGTGGGGGCATGAGCGAGCGGAGCGAGCAATCGAACAGAGCCGCCACGCGGGCGTGGCCCACCGAGCGCAGCGAGGTGGGGGCATGACCGCCATTTCCCCCCACGACTACATCTCCGTGCACGGTCCGCGCGCCGGGGACCGGGTACGGCTCGGCGACAGCGGCCTGATCGTCCGCGTGGAGTCCGACTCCCAGGCGCCCGGCGACGAGTTCCTGGCCGGCTTCGGCAAGACCGCCCGCGACGGCCTGCACCTCAAGCCCGCCGCCGTCCGCGACACCTGCGACGTGGTGATCAGCAACGTGCTGGTGATCGACGCGGTCCAGGGCATCCGCAAGACGTCCATCGGTCTGATCGGCGGCCGGATCGCCTCGATCGGCCGGGCCGGCAACCCGGACACCCTGGACGGCGTGGACGTGGTGGTCGGCACCGGCACCACGATCGTCTCCGGCGAGGGCCTGATCGCCACCGCCGGCGCCATCGACACCCACGTCCACCTGCTCTCGCCGCGGATCATGGAGGCCTCGCTGGCCTCCGGTGTCACCACGATCATCGGCCAGGAGTTCGGCCCGGTCTGGGGCGTCGGCGTCAACTCACCCTGGGCGCTGCGCCACGCGTTCAACGCCTTCGACGCCTGGCCCGTCAACATCGGCTTCCTGGGCCGCGGTTCGTCCTCCGACGACGCCCCGCTGATCGAGGCGCTGGCCGAGGGCGGCGCCTCCGGCTTCAAGGTGCACGAGGACATGGGCGCCCACACCCGCGCCCTGGACACCGCACTGCGGGTCGCCGAGGAGTACGACGTCCAGGTCGCCCTGCACACGGACGGCCTGAACGAGTGCCTCTCCGTCGAGGACACCCTGAAGGTGCTGGAGGGCCGGACCATCCACGCCTTCCACATCGAGGGCTGCGGCGGCGGGCACGTCCCCAACGTGCTGAAGATGGCGGGCGTGCCGAACGTCATCGGCTCCTCCACCAACCCCACCCTGCCGTTCGGCCGGGACGCGCTGGGCGAGCACTTCGACATGATCGTCTCCGCGCACGACCTCAAGGTCGACCTGCCCGGCGACGCCGCGATGGCCCGCGACCGCATCCGGGCCGGCACCATGGGCGCCGAGGACGTGCTGCACGACCTCGGGGTCATCGGCATCACCTCCTCCGACGCCCAGGGCATGGGCCGGGCCGGCGAGACGGTGCGCCGCACCTTCGCCATGGCCGGCAAGATGAAGACCGAGCTCGGCCCACTGGACGGCACCGGTTCGTACGGGACGGCCGAGAGCGGCGACGACAACGAGCGCGTGCTGCGCTACATCGCCAAGCTGACGATCAACCCGGCCATCGCGCACGGCCTTTCCCACGAGGTCGGCTCGATCGAGGTCGGCAAGCTCGCCGACATCGTGCTGTGGCGCCCGGACCACTTCGGCGCCAAGCCGCAGCTCGTCCTCAAGGCCGGCTTCCCCGCCTACGGCGTGGTCGGCGACCCCAACGCCTCCACCGACCGCTGCGAACCGCTCGTCCTGGGGCCGCAGTTCGGCGCCCACGGCGCGACCGCCGCCGACATCTCGGTGGCCTTCGTCGCCCAGGCCGCCGCCGACGGCGCCTACCTCGACCGCCCCGCCGACGGACTGCCCACCCGCCGCCGGCGCGTCGGCGTCCGGGGCACCCGCGGCATCGGGCCGCGCGACATGGTGCGCAACGCCCGGATCGGCCAGGTCGAGGTCACCGAGACCGGGCTGGTCTCGCTGGACGGCTCGCCGCTGCGCTCCGAACCCGCGGACAGCGTCTCGCTCAGCCGCCTCTACTTCCTCTGATCCTCCCTCAAGGACCTGATGATGACCACCCCCACGCCCGCCTCCCTCGGCTACCGGATGCCCGCCGAGTGGCACCCCCACGACCGCACCTGGATGGCCTTCCCGACCGCCAACCCCACCTTCGACGGCCCCGAGCAGCTGCACGCGGCCCGCCGGGCCTGGGCGGCCGTCGCCGACACCATCGTCCGGTACGAGCCGGTGACGCTGATCGTCAACACCGGTGAGACGGCGGACGCCCGCCGGTACGTCTCCGATCGGGTCGAGATCGTCGAGCGCCCGCTCAACGACGCCTGGATGCGCGACATCGGCCCGTCCTTCCTGATCGACGGCGAGGGCAGGGTCGCCGCCGCCGACTGGATCTTCAACGGCTGGGGCGCGCAGTCCTGGGCCCGCTGGGACAAGGACCAGCACATCGCCGAGCACATCGGCGAACTGACTGGCGTTCAGCGCTTCGCCTCCCGGCTGATCAACGAGGGCGGCGGCATCCACGTCGACGGCGAGGGCACGGTGCTGGTCACCGAGACCGTCCAGCTCGGCGAGGGCCGCAACGCCGACTGGACCAAGGAGGAGGTCGAGGCCGAGCTGCACGCCTTCCTCGGCACCACCAAGGCGATCTGGCTGCCGCGCGGACTCACCCGCGACTACGACGAGTTCGGCACCCGCGGCCACATCGACATCGTCGCCTCCTTCGTCCGCCCGGGCGTCGTGGTCGCCCACGTCCAGCCGGACCCGGCCCACCCGGACCACGAGGTCTGCCAGGAGCTGGTCTCCGTCCTGCGCGCCTCCACCGACGCCCGGGGCCGCCCGCTGGAGGTCATCGAACTGCCCGCCCCCACCGTCCTGCTGGACGAGGACGGCGAGCCGGTCGACTACTCCTACATCAACCACTACGTGGCCAACGGCGCGGTCGTGCTGTGCGCCTTCGACGACCCGCGCGACCAGGAGGCCGCCGACATCCTCGCCAAGGCCTACCCGGGCCGCACCGTCGAGCTCGTCGACGCCCGGGAGATCTTCGCCAACGGCGGCGGCATCCACTGCATCACCCAGCAGCAGCCGAAGGCGCTCTGACGTCCGCCCCGGGCGGGAGCCGCGCGCTCCCGCCCGGGTAGCCTTCTGAGCTCCGCACCACCGAGGGAGAGCACTGCACATGGCGGACGCCCGCCCGCGCCGGCCGGCGCGCCCCCGCGAGGAGGTCTTCGCCACCGCCCGGGCCGCGATCGCCGAACACGGGCTCGCCAAGCTCACCATGGCCGGGCTCGGCAAGCAGCTCCAGATGAGCGCCGGGCACCTGCTCTACTACTTCGGCAGCAAGGACCAGCTGCTGCTGGAGACCCTCCGCTGGAGCGAGGAGCAGCTCGGCGCCCGCCGCCGCGAGGCCCTCGCCGACCACACCCCCGACCCCTGGCAGCGCCTCGACGCCTACCTGCGCCTCTACCTGCCCGAGGGGCCCGGCGACCCGCGCTGGATCCTCTGGGTCGAGGTGTGGGGCCGCTCCCCCGCCAGCGCCGAGATCCGCCAGGGCCAGCAGGAGATCGAGGCCCCCTGGCAGGCCGACCTGGTCGCCCTCATCGAGGAGGGCACCGCCGCCGGCCACTTCACCCCCGGCCCCGCCGCCGACCGCGCCGTCCAGCTGCGCGCCCTGCTCGACGGCCTCGCCGTCCCGATCGCCATCGGCCTGCCCGAGGCCGACCGGCCCGCCGCCCTCGGCCAGGCCACCGCGGTCGCGACCATCCTGCTACGGGCCTGAGCACCGACCGGGGCTCACCCGCACGCACCGGCCGTCGGCCGGACCGACTTCCGGCGCAGGGGCGTTGACTCATTCGGTCCAGATCGCGGCCGCCGTGCGGTCGTCGGCGTAGCCCTTGGCACGGACCTGGACCTGGCGCAGGAAGTCGACCGTGCCCGGCGGGTGGGGGTGCGCCCAGTGCGCGGAGAGGAAGTGGGCGACGGCGGGCTCGTCCGCGATCGGACCGGCCAGGCCCGGGGTGCAGAGCAGCAGGATGTCGCCCGGGGTGGCGGGGACCAGCCGGAAACGGAACGGGCGAGGGTCCGGCACCGGGCCGTCCGGCACCGGCGGCTGGCCGTCCGGGTGGTGGAGCAGCCGGGCCGCGTAGGCGTCGATCCAGTGCCCGGAGCGCAGCAGGTAGAGCCCGCCCGGGCCGACGCCGAAGGCCGCACGGTAACCCGCCGCCGGGTCCAGCGACACCATCTGACAGTGCAGGGAGGCCGGGGACGGCGTGTCGTCCCCCTCGGCCCGGGGCGCCAGCGCGCGGAGCGGGGCCGCAGCGCTGGTGGCCAGGCGCTGGAGGCCGTAGCGCAGCCGGTCCCGGGCGCCGTCACGCAGATCGGCGGCCAGGCCGGCCCGGCTGCGCCCGATCGCGGCGGCCAGCTGGCGGCAGGCCTCGCCGGTGGCGGCGGCGACGGTCTGCGCGGTGAGCGTCTCGTCCTCGGCGTCACCCGTACGCTCGAAGCCCGCGAGGACGGCGAGCAGCAGACCGTCGGGGCCGTCGCCGAACCTGGTCACCAGCAGGCTGTCGCGGCGCGGCTCGCCCCGGTAGCGGGCGGAGTCACCCCGGACGGAGACGGCGCGCAGCACGGTGCTGCCGTACTGGGCGCCCTCCAGCGCGGTGTCCGGGACGACCGAGCCGAGCGAGCCCGGGTCCGTCTCCGGTACGGCCGTCGGCTCGGGACCGTAGGTCGGGGGGCGCTCGCCGACGTGCGGGACGGTGGGGCCGGTCTCGGCGAGGGGGGCGCGGATGGCCAGGCGGGGGTCGGGGACGGGGGGCGTGGGTTCGGGGTCGGGCTGGGGGGCGTGGTCGGGCTCGGGTTCGGGGGCGGGGGCGGGGGTCCTGGCGACCGGGAGTTGCGGGGCAGGCTCGGGCTCCGGGTCGGGCTCGGGTTCGCGGGCGGTTTCAGGGGCGCGAGCGGGTTCCGGCTCCGGTTCCGGTTCCGGTACGGGAGCGGGGACCGGGTCGGGCTTCTCCGGGGAGACCGGGGCGGGCGGCGCGTCGGGCTCCGGCTCCGGCTGGGCCTCCTGCCCGGGCGCGGGCGCAACAACGGCCTCCGCCCGGGGCGCGTCGGCGGCGAAGGAGGGGGCGGGGAACTGATGGGTCTCCGTCGAGGTGCGCTGCCGTCCGATCCCGCCGGTCCCCTCGATCACGCCGACCGCGGTGTCGAACCAGTCGTCGATGCTGTCCCGACCCGCCGCGGGCCCGGGCTCGGGCACGGGCACGGGCACGGGCACGGGCACGGGCACGGGCACAGGCTCGGGCACGGGCACAGGCACGGGCACGGGCACGGGCACGGGCACGGGCACGGGCACAGGCACGGGCACAGGCTCGGGCACGGGCTCGGGCACAGGCTCGGGCTCCGCGACGGCCTCCGGCACCGCTTTCTCCCCCGCAGCGGCCTCCGGCGCCGCCGAGCGCTGCTGCCCGATCAGCCCGACCGCCGTGTCGAACCAGTCGTCCACGCTGCCCTCGCCCGGGTCGGCGTGCGGGGTGTCGGGGAGGGTGCCCGCCGGGCCGTCGTAGACCGTGTCCCACCAGCCGTCGCCCGGCCGGGGCGGCTGTGCGGGTGCACCCTGCTTGCTCATCTGGCGGCTCCTGGTCGGTCCGTGGTCGCGCCGCCCCCGGCGGGGCCGGACTGGCGTCATTGTCTCCAAGCGCGACGACCCTGTCCGGGTTTCGGCGACAACCGGTCACCGACCGGATCATCCCGGCCACCGCGCTCACCAGGCGGTTCGTCGGGGCGCGGCCGGGCGGTGGCGCGGCCGTCACCACGGTGTTCACTTCCGTTCCGTCCGGGCTTGCCGGATGTGCCCCGAGCAGGGCGTTTCCTGGACATTGCGGGGCACCGACCGCTGAAAATGGGGCCCGAGGAGGGGCATCGCTTCACCCGTTCGGCTGATTAAATGTGCGCATGACCGCGTCGGCCCCCAGCTCGCTCCGACCGGGGAGGGCCGCACTGGCGGGCCGCCCGGCGGGTGCGCTGTTGGTCCTGCTGCTGGTCGCCCTGCTGACGGCGCTGCCCTGCGCGGGCCAGGCGAACGGGTTGGACGCTCCCGTCCGCCCGGCGCCGGCCCCGGCGAGCGCCGTCTCGGTGGTCAGCGCCGCGGAGGCCACTGCGCAGACTCCCCACGCCGGCCACGCCGCCAGGACGTCCGAGCACCACCAGCGGCTCGCCGCGGAGCAGGACCACTGGATCCTGTGCACCGCCGACGGCCAGCCGCCGCGCAACAACGGCTGCTCCAGCCACCCGTTCTGCCCGCAGGACGCGCAACTGCCGAACCCGCCGCCGCACCCGCAGCCCGCCGTCTCACCACTTGTCGCGCCGGCGCCCGAGGCGCTGCCCCGAGTGGTGCCGGCGGGGCTGCTGGACGGCCCGCACCCGGCGCCCGATCTGCACGAACTCCAGGTCCACCGGTCCTGAGCGGAACCCACCGCCGACGCTCGCCGTCGGCGGGTCCGCCCCTCCCCCCACTACAGCCGACCGCCGCCACCAGCCGTGCGCGGCGGGGACAAGGACAACCATCATGGGTTCCGCTTCGAAGCAGTCCAACAAGCCCGGCGCCAAGGGCGTCGCCGACCGCCGCACCCGGATCGCCGAGCTGCGCGCCGCCGAGGAGCGCCGCGACCGCCGCAACAAGGTCATCGCCTCGGTGGTGGCCGGTGTACTGGTGATCGGCGCGATCGCCACCGGCACCTGGATCGTCATGGACCAGAACCAGAAGAAGAAGGACAGGGAGGCCGCCGCCAACGCGGACATCCCGGGCGTGAAGACCTTCGGCGACCTGAGCCGCAACCACGTCAAGGAGAAGGTCAACTACCCGATGACCCCGCCCGTCGGCGGCGACCACAACGCGATCTGGCTGGACTGCATGGGCCACGTCTACGACCAGCCGGTCGAGAACGAGCGTGCCGTCCACTCGCTGGAACACGGCGCGGTCTGGGTGACGTACAACGGCAAGGCCACCCCGGAGGACATCAAGACCCTCTCCGACAAGGTCAAGACCACCCCGTACTCGCTGATGAGCCCGTACCCGGACGAGCAGGGCACCATCACCCTGAACGCCTGGAGCACCCAGCTGGTCGTGGACAGCGCCAGCGACCCGCGGGTGAACCAGTTCTTCACCAAGTACGTCCAGGGCAAGCAGACCCAGGAGCCGGGCGCCTCCTGCACCATGGGGCAGATGTGACCGCCGACGCGGCCCGCCCCGAGGAGGCCTCGGCGGCCGACCTCCCGGAGGAGGACGCGACGGCAGCGAAGGCGACCGAGGAGTCGGCGGCCCGCCCCGGCCGTCGGCGGCTGTGGTGGCCGGCCGCGCTGGCCGCCGCGGTGGCGCTGGCGCTCGGGGTGCCGGCCCTGGTGGCGAGCGGCTCGTCGGCCTCCGGCACGGCCTCGGTGGCCGTCCCGGCGGACGACTCGCCCGAGGCCGGGTTCGCCCGCGACATGGCGACCCACCACCAGCAGGCGGTGGACCTGTCGTTCATCGTCCGGGACCGCACCGGCGACGAGCCGACCCGCACCCTGGCCTTCGACATCATCAACACCCAGGCCAACCAGCGCGGGATGATGACGGGCTGGCTCGATCAGTGGGGGCTGTCGCAGCACTCGACCGCCAAGCCGATGGCGTGGATGAGCATGGACCACGACTACGCGGCCCACGACGGTTCGCTGATGCCCGGCATGGCCACCAACGCCCAGGTGGCGAAGCTGCGTTCGCTCAGCGGGCGGGACGCCGAGGTGTACTACCTGCAGCTGATGATCGAGCACCACAAGGGCGGGGTCGAGATGGCCCAGGGCTATGTCGACCTGGCGAAGAACGACGTCGAGAAGCGGCTCGCCCAGTCGATGGTGGTCGCCCAGACCTCCGAGCTGGAGCTGATGACCGACATGCTCAAGGAGCGCGGCGCCGCCCCCGGCGTGCCCGCGGCCTGACGGCCGCAGCTCCCCGTTCCGCAGTGCTTCCCCGGACGGCCGGGGCGCGGCGGCGGTCCCGTACCGTCCGCACCGCGCCCCGGCCGTCCGCCGTCCCGACTTCTGGAGACCCCGTATGACCGTTGGTACGACCACCGCCGACGCGCCCTGGCTGATCGCCGGCCTGGGCAACCCCGGCCCGTGGTTCCGGCTGACCCGGCACAACGCCGGCTTCCTGACCGTGGACCGGCTGGCCGAGCGGCACGGCGCCCGGTTCCGCCGGCGCGGGCTCGCCACCCTGGTCGCGGAGATCGAGGTGGACGGCCGCCGGGTGCTGCTGGCCAAGCCGCTGTGGTCCATCAACCTGTCCGGCCGCCCGGTGGCCGCCCTGCTGCGCCGCTACGGGGTGCCGGTCGAGCGCCTGGTGGTCGTCCAGGACGACCTGGACTTCGCGTACGGCTCCGGCAAGTTGAAGCGCGGCGGCGGGCCGGGCGGCCACAACGGGGCGCGCTCGGTGGGCGAGGTGCTGGGCACCCGCGACTTCATCCGGCTGCGGTTCGGCATCGGCCGCCCGCCGAAGGGGCAGAGCATCGGCGACCACGTGCTGAAGAAGTTCTCGGACGACGAACTGGCCGCGATGCCAGGGGTGTTGGACCGCTGCGCGGACGCCCTGGAGACGCTGGTGCGGCTCGGCCTGAACCGGGCCCAGGACGCCCTGAACGTCACCGCGTAGCGGCGGCGGGGCGGGCCCCGGTGGTGACGGGCCGGGCCAGCGCGGTGGCGGCCACCGCGACCACGGCGAGGACGATCAGCACCGTCCGCCCACCGGACGCCGCACCCGCCAGGTGGACACCGAGGACGGACAGCGCCATGCCGAGCGCGGTGCCGAGGCTGCGCGCCATGTTCACCATGCCGCCGCCGACGGCCGAGCACTCCGCCGGGACCGCCCGCATCACCAGCGCGTTGTTGGCGGGCAGCAGCAGGCCCAGCCCGTACCCGGCGACCAGCAGTGGGGCCGCCACCGTCGCGCCGGAGACCGGCAGCAGGGCGAGCAGCAGCAGCCCGGCACCCGCGAGGCCCGCGCCGAAGCGGCACCGGGCCAGGTCCGACCAGCCCCGGGGCAGCAGCGCGCCGCCGACCGTCGCGGCGACCGCGAACGCCGCCGGCAGCAGGGTGACCATCAGGCCCGCGGCGGCCGTCGACACGCCCGCTCCGGTGAGCAGCACCGGGCCCAGCACCAGCGGGCAGAACAGCAGCAGGTAGCCGATCAGCGCGACCACCAGCCCGGACCGCACGCCCGGGGTGTTCACCAGCCCCAGCGCCAGGATCGGCCGGGCGGCCCGCCGCTCCTGGCGCACCAGGGCGAGCGCCAGCACGACGGAGGCGAGCAGCAGCACGGCGACGGCCCAGCCGGGCAGGGGCAGGCCGGAGGCGGTGGACAGGGCGAGCAGCAGCGCGGTGGTCGCGCCGGTGAGCAGCAGCATGCCGGGCAGGTCGAAGCGGGGCGCCCGCGGCTCGCTGTCGCGCGGTGTCGGAACCGCCCCCGGGGTACGGATCCGGGTGCGGGGCAGCAGGTACCAGCCGGCCACGATGCCGAACACCGCGATCGGCACGTTGACCCAGAACACCCACTGCCAGGAGGCGTGCTCCACCAGCAGCCCGCCGAGGCTGGGGCCGAGCGCCAGTCCGAGGCCCTGGGCGGCGGCCTGGATGCCGAGAGCGCGGCGCATCGCGCGCTCCGGGACGCCGCGGGCGACCAGGGCGACGCTGTTGGCCTGCATCATCGCGGCGCCGACGGCCTGGACCGCCCGGCAGGCGACCAGGATCCACAGACTGCCGGCGAACCCGGCGCCCAGCGAGGAGAGGCCGAAGACGGCGAAGCCGCCGATGTACATCGTCTTGCGGCCGACCAGGTCGGACAGCCAGCCGATCGGGGCCAGCAGGGCGACCAGGACCAGCAGGTAGGCGAGGGCGACCCACTCGACGGCGGCGAATCCCGCGTCGAAGTGGCGGCCGAGGGCGGGGAAGACGAGGGCGATGACGCTGGCGTCGAGCTGGCCGAGGAAGGCGCCGAGACAGACCGTGCCGACGGCCAGCCAGTGGGCGTGGCGCCAGCCGGCGATGCCGCGGGGCCGGGGCCGCTCGGTGAGCAGGCGCGCGGCAAGGGCGGTGGCGTTCATGCCCCAAATATATCGGATGCAGACATGTTCTCTCTACGAGCCGATCGCCATGCGACACGAAACATCTCGCATTGCGTCCACGGCGCGTCCGACGGGCGGACGGCGCCCCGGAAACGCCCTGTACCAGGCGATACGCTGTCCGCCATGCCGTCGTCACCGCACGTTCCCGACCCCGCCACCGAAACCCCCGACCCGGCGGTCGAGCACGCCCGGCGACTGACCGACACCGTCACCCGGCTGCGCCGCGCGCTGCGCAGCAGCATCCGCACCGACTACCCGTGGGAGTCCCTGCCGATGGCGCAGGTCGAACTCCTCCAGACGCTCGCCGCCGCGCCGCTGCGGGTCGGCGAACTCGCCGCCCGGCAGCGACTCGCACCCAACACCGTCAGCGGGCTGATCGGCAAGCTGCTGGAGGCCGGGTTCGTGGACCGCCAGGCCGACCCCGGCGACCGGCGCACCGCCCGGATCGCCCTCACCCCGGCCGGGCGACGCCAGCTGGACGACTGGCAGCGCGCCCACGAGCGCCGGATCGCCACCGCCCTGGACACCCTCGACCCGGCCGACCGCGCGGCGGTCGTCCACGCACTGCCCGCGCTGGAGCAGCTCGCCCGCGCCCTGGCCCAGCCGGGCACCACCGAGCAGGGGCCCTCGGCCGGGTAAACCGCTGGTCGACGCAGTCCGACGGGCGCTACCGTCCCCAGGTATGACCACCGTGGCAGTACAGATCGAGCCCTGGACCGACGCCGACCTCGCGCTGCTGCGCCGGGTCAACACACCGGAGATGAAGAAGCACGTCGGCGGGCCTGAGACCGAGGAGCAGCTGCTCGTCCGGCACGGGCGCTACCTGGACTTCGTCCCGTCCGGTCTGGGCTGCATGTACCGGATCGTGCTGCTGCCCGAGGGCCAGGCGGTCGGGACGGTCGGCTACGGCACCCGGACCTGGGAGGGCGAGACGGTGCACGAGATGGGGTGGAACGTGCTGCCCGGCCACCAGGGTCGGGGCATCGCGGTGGCCGCCACCCGAGCCGCCGTCGACGCCGCTCGGCGCGAGGCCGCCCATCGCCACCTGCACGCTTTCCCGTCGGTGGACAACCCCGCCTCCAACGCGGTCTGCGCGAAGGCCGGGTTCACGCTGCTCGGCCAGACGGACTTCGAGTTCCCGCCCGGGCGGTTCATGCGCAGCAACAACTGGCGGGTGGACCTGCGCGGTTGAACCGCCCTCGGGCCCGGGTCGGACGCCCGAACCGCCCTCGGGCCCGGGTCGGACGCCGGGCCCGGGTCGCGGGCCCCGGGGTCAGAAGAGGGTGCCGCTCTCCAGCTCCAGCAGCCAGCGCTTGCGGTCCACGCCCGCGGCGAAGCCGGTGAGCGCGCCGCCGGCACCCAGCACCCGGTGGCAGGGGCGGACGATGAGCAGCGGGTTGGCGCCCACCGCGCCACCGACCGCCCGGACCATCCGCGGCTCCTGCCCGGCCAGCTCGGCGAGTTGGCCGTAGGTGACGGTCCTGCCGTACGGGATCTCGTCCAGCGCGGCCCAGATCCGGCGGCGGAACTCGGTGCCCTCGGGCGCCAGCGGAAGGTCGAAGGTGGTGCGTTCGCCGGCGAAGTAGGCGTTCAGCTGCGCCACCGGCTCGGCGAGGGCCTCGGGGTCGAGCACCCAGTCGTCGGCGGGCTCGGCCAGCGCGTACTTCTGCCCGGGCGCGGTGACGGTGGCCAGGGCCGCCGGGCCGCCGTCCTCGGGCAGCGCGCCGCTGAGCAACAGCCGGCCGAAGGGGCTTTCCATGGTGGTGTAGACGGTGGTGGTCATGCCGGGTCGTGCTCCGTTCCGGTGCTGGTGCTGGTGCTGAGTCTGGGGCTGGTGTTCGGGCTGAGGCTGGGGCTCGGGCTGGTGTTCGCGGGGCCGGCCCACAGCCGGTGGACGGCGTAGGAGCGCCACGGGGCCCAGGCCTCGGCGGCACGAGCGGCGGACTTCGGGTCGCCGTCGGCGCCCAGCCGGGTGAGGCCGTGCTTGACGCCGACATCGCTCGGGAGGAAGACGTCGGGGTCGGCCAGGGCCCTCATCCGCAGGTAGCCGACCGTCCAGGGGCCGATGCCGGGTAGGGCCAGCAGCCGGGCCGCGGCCTCCTCCCGGTCGACCCCGCCGTCGAGGCGGACCACATCCTCGGCCAGCGCGGCGCACAGGCCGGTGAGCGCGCGGCGGCGGGCGGCGGGCATCGCGAAGTCCTCCGGGTCGGCGGTGGCCATGGCCGCCGCTGTGGGGAAGAGCAGCCGCAGGCCGCCGTTGGGCTCGGGCAGCGCGGTGCCGTACTTCTCGGCGAGCCGGCCCGCCAGGGTGCGCGCGGCACCGACCGTGATCTGTTGGCCGAGCACGGCGCGGACGGCGAGCTCGTGCGGGTCCACGTGGCCGGGCGAGCGCAGGCCCGGGCGCTCGCGGACCAGCGGGCCGAGCACCGGGTCGGCGCCGAGCTGCTCGTCGACGGTGTCCGGGTCGGCGTCCAGGTCGAAGAGGGTCCGCAGTCGCTGGACGGCGGTCGGCAGGTCACGCAGGTCGGCCAGCAGCAGACGGCAGTCGAGCCAGCCGCGGGTGCGCGGCTCGTCCGGCGCGAGGCCGTCGACCTCGGCGATGCCGTGGCCGTACGGGAGCGCGAGGGTGCGCCGGTAGGTGCGCACACCGGGGAGCGTGCCGGGCACGACCTCCTCCACGCCGGGGACGGTGCGCAGGGCGAGGAAGTCGATCAGGTGGTCGCTGTCGATCGCACCGCGGTAGGCGAGGCGCAGGGTGAGACCGCCGGCCGGGGTCGCGGTACGACGGCCTGCCGCGACCTCGGCGCGCAGGCCGGTGGGGGTGCGGTCGTAGACCTCGCGGACGGTGTCGTTGAACTGGCGGACGGAAGCGAAGCCTGCCGCGAAGGCGATGTCGGTGACGGGCAGCTCGGTGGTCTGCAGCAACAGACGGGCGGTCTGGGCGCGGCGGGCGCGGGCCAGGGCGATCGGGCCGGCGCCGAGCTCGGCGGTGAGCTGGCGCTGCAGCTGGCGGGAGCTGTAGCCGAGCCGGTCGGCCAGGCCGGCGACGCCCTCGCGGTCCACCACGCCGTCGCCGATCAGGCGCATCGCGCGGCCGACCAGGTCGGCGCGGTGGTTCCACTCCGGGGAGCCCGGCACGGAGTCGGGGCGGCAGCGGCGGCAGGCGCGGAAGCCGGCGCCCTGGGCGGCCGCGGCGCTGGGGTAGAAGCGGCAGTTGGCGCGCTTGGGGGTCACGGCGGGGCAGCTCGGTCGGCAGTAGATGCCGGTGGAGGTGACGGCCGTGAAGAAGACGCCGTCGAAGCGGGCGTCGCGGCTGTCCACGGCTCGGTACCGGATGTCGTCGTCGATCACGTTGTCCAGTTTGCGGTACCGAGTGGGGGGTGACTGGCGGGAATCGGACATCACCTTTCGGGGCCCTCCCCCTCCCCCCACCCCGCCCTCCCACCGCCTCCTCCACCACCTTCCCGTCTTCTGCCCACGCCGGGGCCCCGCAGGGCGCCGGCTTCCGCGCCTGCCGCCGCCGGTGCCGCACCTGTCGCGCTGTCGCATCTGTGGGCCTGTCGCACCCGTGGCACGTGTCGTACGTGCCGCCCGCGCGGTCCGGGCCGGCTGGCGGGGCGGGCGGTCCGGACCGCCCGCGCCCACCGCGCCCCCGGACGGCCGTCGCCGGGTCAGATCAGATCAGCGCTTCACCGGACCTCCCGCCGCCCGCATCGACTTGGTGATCGTCTTCCACTTGTTCAACCGGGCCTTGGCCACCCTGGCGTCCGAGCGGGAGGCGATCCACTCGTTCTCGCGCTGGAGCTTGAGGTAGCTGTCCATCCGGCGCTGCGGCAGGGTGCCGTCGGCCAGCGCCGCCCGGACCGCGCAGCCGGGCTCGGTGTTGTGGCTGCAGTCGTGGAAGCGGCAGTCCTCGGCCAGCTCGGCTATGTCCGCGAAGGCCAGGTCCACCCCCTCGCCACCGTAGAGGCCGACCTCACGCAGCCCGGGGGTGTCGATCAGCACGCCACCGCCGGGCAGCGCCGTCAGTTCGCGGGTGGTCGTGGTGTGGCGGCCCTTCTGGTCGACCGAGCGGGCCTCCTGGACGACCATCACCTCGGTGCCGACGAGGGCGTTGGTGAGGGTGGACTTGCCGACGCCGGACTGGCCGATCACCACGGTGGTGCCGGGGGCGCAGGCGCGGAGCACGTCGATGCCCTCGCCGGTCTCGGCGCTGACCACCAGCACGGTGACGCCGGGGGCGACCGCCTCGACGTCGGCGCGGATGAACTCGGCGTCGTCGACCAGGTCGGCCTTGGTGAGGACGACCAGCGGTTCGGCGCCGGACTCCCACGCCAGGGCGAGGAAGCGCTCGATCCGCCCGAGGTCGGGATCGACCGCGAGCGAGGCGGCGATCAGCACGGTGTCGACGTTGGCCGCCAGCACCTGACCGTCGGAGCGCTTGCCGGCCACCTTGCGGATGATCGCGGTGGAGCGCGGCAGGAGCGCGGAGACGGCGGCCATCGGCTGGGCGTTCAGGTCGACGGCGGCCCAGTCGCCCGTGCACGGGCAGTTGATCATGTCGGCATCGCCCACCGGCCGGGTGTCGAGCCGGACGGTGCGCAGCTCGACCGTCTCCGGGTCGGCCAGGACGGCGTCGCACTGGCCGCGGTCGACCCGGACGATCCGGGCGGGGAACAGTCCGGCCTCGGCGAGCGGGGCGAAGAGCTGCGTGTGCTCGGGCGTCCAGCCGTAGCGGGACAGCGGGGAGTCCTCGGCGGAGGACGAAGAGGCAGAGAGGGGAGAGTACGACGGAACGGAGGCAGCGTTGAACAACGCAGTGGCCCTTCGGGAGGAGATGGTCCCGGCGGGCTAGGGCTGGCGCGGAAGGCTCAGCCTGCGGCCGGGAAAAGGAGGTGAACGCGAGTGCTGCCCAGGGCAACTATCGGGGCGACAACGACCACGGGGTTCACCTCCTGCTCTCTACTCCTCGGGCGGCCCAATGGCCCCCGAACCGGACGCTCACACGCTAGCGGAGCGGCAGTATGCGGCCAACCTATTTTTGACCTACGCAAACGCACTCGCGGGGGCCGAAAGGAGCCGGAAAGGAGCCGGAAAGGGGCCGGAAAGGGGCCCGGTCGGCGGCCGAAGCGAGTCCGGCCGGGGGCCGAAGTCGACCCGCTCCGAACGGCCGTCGTCAGCCGCCGTACCGGTGCTTGAGGTTCGGGTCGTCCAGCCACCAGGGCCGCATGCCGGTCTCCTCCTCTTCCGGCAGCCCCGCCGCCCGGGCCTCCGCGGCGGCCGCCTCGAAGCGGGCGTCCAGCTCGGCGTCCACGGCCTTGATCTCCTCGCGCCCCTGCACCACCATCCGCCGCACCAGCGCGGCCAGGAACGGCAGCCCGACGAGGTCCCCCAGCACCCAGAAGGCGTTGCCGCCCCAGGTCTGGTCCTGCGCCAGGCTCGGCCCCCAGGGCCGGTCGAGCGCCACGTAGTAGTGCTCGGCGACGAGGTGGCCCCCGTAGATCAGCACGATCCCCAGGCCCGCGTCGAAGATCACCTCGGCGAAGGTGATGAACAGCCCGACCAGGTGCGGGTACTCGTGCCCGACCGGGTCGAGCTGCAGCCGCGGCCAGAAGTACGCCAGGCCGAGCAGCACCAGCGTCAGGTGCAGCACCACGTTGCCGACCCCGCTGGAGAGCGACCACTCGTACCAGGGCGTGAAGTAGAGCAGCCACGGCGGCGCCATCAGCAGCGCCGTGGAGACCGCCGGGAACATCAGCACCTTGGACGGCCGACTGCGCAGCGCCCGCAGGACCCGCTCCCGGCGCCGCTCCGGCGACGACTCGACCAGCAGCGAGACGGGCGCACCGAGTGCGAGCAGCAGCGGGACGACCATGAGCAGCAGCACGACCTGCACGGCCCGGTCGGTGAAGAGGACCCGCTCGTACACGCCGAGGCCGGAGCAGGTGCACCAGATCCACAGCAGCAGCCCGCCGAGGAAGGCGGCGGTGCGGGTGGGCCGCCAGCGCTCGCCGCCCCGGTGGACGGTGCGCACCGCGGTCAGGTACCAGCCGCCGAGCAGCACCGAGAGCGCGAGCACCAGCGGTTCGAAGGTCCAGGAGGTGACCAGGTCGGACCACTGCCACGCGGGCGGTCCGCTGTACGCAAGCGCCGCGCCGTCCATCCGTCCACTCACCCCATCCGCAGCCGCCACCCGACCGTCGCCGGATGGCGCCGGGAAGGACGCCGGGCACAGGCCGCGGCGCCCGGCCATGATGGCCTTCCCCACGCGGTCGGCCCCGCTCGGGGCCCACCTCTATACCCCGACCTGAACAAAGCTTTACCCAGCCCCGACAAAGCTTTGCCGAGGCAAAGTTCTGCCCTTGCCGGCCCCGGGACCGCAACCGGCGGAGAGTCACCTTCGTCTGGCAGGATGCACCGTCGGCGATACCGGCCACGTGGGTGACGACAAGGGGACGACAAGAGGTGCAAAGCACTGCACGCGGCGAGGGCCGCCGGCTGGCCGCGCGCCACCGCAACATCGAGCTGGGCCTGCTGGTCCTCGCGGTGGCCGCCTGTCTGGCGGGACACATCGACGCCTCGCTGGCGCTGACCGGCTCGATGCCGAAGGGGCTGCTGGTGCAAGTCCTGCCCCTCGGGGCGCTGGTCGCGGTGGCGCACCTGGCGGTGCGCCGGTTCGCGCCGTACGCCGACCCGCTGATCCTGCCGATCGGGGTGTTCCTGACCGGCTTCGGGCTGATGCTGCTGAACCGGCTGGACTTCAGTTACAAGGCCGCGCACGCGGTCAAGGGCGACTACCAGAAGCTCCCGGCCGCGCCCTCCCAGCTGATGTGGGTGTTCATCTCGGTGGCGGCGGCGCTCGCGCTGATCGTCTTCGTCAAGCACCACCGCTTCTTCCAGCGGTACGTCTACCTGCTGATGGCGGGCGCGCTGATCCTGCTGACCGCGCCGGTGTTCTCGCCGACCGACAGCTTCGGTGCCAAGCGGTGGATCAAGCTCCCCGGGCTGCCCTCCTTCGAGCCGGACGAGTTCGTGAAGGTCGCGATCACGATCTTCTTCGCGGGCTACCTGATGGCCTCCCGGGACGCGCTGGCACTGGCCGGCCGCAAGGTCTGGGGGATGACCCTGCCGCGCGGCCGGCACGCCGGGCCGGTGCTGGCGATCTGGGCGGTCAGCCTGCTGGTGCTG
This sequence comes from Kitasatospora sp. NPDC004669, assembly GCF_040609455.1. Taxonomy (NCBI): domain Bacteria; kingdom Bacillati; phylum Actinomycetota; class Actinomycetes; order Kitasatosporales; family Streptomycetaceae; genus Kitasatospora; species Kitasatospora sp. NPDC004669. The sequence goes on along the minus strand of NZ_JBEXKB010000018.1, from coordinate 70,090 downwards.
ATCTTCGAGCGCGACCTGGGTACCTCGCTGATCTTCTTCGGCCTCTTCATCGTGATGCTGTACGTGGCGACCGAGCGCACCAGCTGGGTGGTGCTCGGCGTGCTGATGGCGGTCGGCGGAGCGACGGTGGTCGGCACCCTGGAACCGCACGTCCACGGGCGTGTCGAGGCCTGGCTGCACCCGATGGACTACTACAAGGCGGTGCACGACCCGGCGATCTCCGAGCAGCCCGCCGAGGCACTGTTCAGCCTCGGCACCGGGCACATGACCGGGACGGGCCTGGGCTCGGGCCGGCCGTGGCTGATCGGCTTCGCCGGGCGCAGCGACTTCATCTTCACCACCATCGGCGAGGAGCTGGGCCTGGCCGGGGTGACGGCGGTGCTGCTGGTGTACGTGCTGCTGATCCAGCGCGGGCTGCGCACCGCGGTCGGCCTGACCGACCCGTTCGGCAAGCTGTTGGCCACCGGCCTGTCGGCGGCGCTCGCGCTGCAGATCTTCGTGGTCGTCGGCGGCGTGAGCGGGCTGGTCCCGCTGACCGGTAAGGCGCTGCCGTTCCTGGCCGCGGGTGGTTCCTCGTTGCTGGCGAACTGGCTGATGATCGCGCTGCTGATCAAGCTGAGCGACTCCTCGGGGCGCACCGCCCTGGAGCCGGCTCCGCCGAGCCCCGAGCCGCTCCCGGCGCAGGCCGGCCCGGCCGACCGCTCGGCGACGCCCACCCCGACCGCGCCGGGCACCGACCCGGGCCCCGGCATGACCCCGGGCCCCGGTACGGCCCCGGGCACCGGCCCGAGCCCCGCCCCGGCCGGTGCCGCGGACCCGGGCGCCCCCACCGAGCTTCGCCCCGCGTTCGGCCGCACCCCCACCGGCCCGCAGCCCGCAGGCCCCCGGCCGGACGGCCCGCAGCCCTCCTACGGCTACCCCCCGGTCGCCGACCAGCCCACCCACGGCTACGGCCGACCCCCGCAGTCGCCGTACCCGCCGGACCCGGCCGCCACCTGATCACCACCCGGTCGTCACATCCGGCCGAAGACACACACAGGGCCTCCCCCGCACCCGCGGGGGAGGCCCTGCCCGTATGTCCCGGATCGCCCGTTACCGCCGATCACCCGTTACCGCGATCGCCCGTTACCGCTGCTCCCACGGCGGGCGCGGCGGCCTGGGCGGGTAGCTCGGCGCCGGCCGCTCCGGCGGCGGCCCGGCCGGCCGGTCGCTGTCCGGCGGCGGCGGGGCGGGCCGGTGGTGCGGCCCGCCGCGGGCGGTGAGGCGGCCGCGCACGTTGTCGGCGGCCAGTATGTCGGCCCACCGCTCGGGGTACTCGGCGGGTGCGTCGACGTCGTCGACCTCCTCCTCGCCCCACTCCTCCTCGGCACCCTCCGCCAGGCCCAGCTCGCGGGCGCGCCGGGCCCGCTCGACGGCCCGTCGGGCGGCCACCTCGCGGACCACCGCGGCGGCGGCCTCCTCGTGGGCGCGCTCGTTCTCGGCGCGGGCGTCGGCGGTCTCCAGGGTGGGCCAGCGGCGGTCTATGGCGGCGTTCATGGCGGCGCCGATGAGCACCGCGAGGGCCACCACGAAGATCCACAGCAGTACGGCCACCGGCGCGGCCAGCGAGCCGTACACCGAGGGGCCCTCGACCGAGCTGACCAGGTAGAGCCGCAGGCCGACGCTGCAGAAGACCAGCACCACCAGGGCGACCAGGGCGCCGGGGATGTCCTCGCGCCAGGGCGTGGAGACCGGTACGGCCAGGTGGTAGAGGGTGGTCAGGGAGACGATCAGCAGCAGGATCGCGACCGGCCAGTAGGCGGCGCCGACCAGCCCCGCGATGCCGTGCACGGCGTTCTCGACCAGCCCGGGCCCGGCCATCAGCAACGGCAGCACCAGCGAGCTGATCACCAGGGCGCCGAGGTAGAGGCCGAGCGACAGCAGCCGGGTCTTGACGATGCCGCGCTTGCCGTCCAGCCCGTACATCACGGTGATGGTGTCGATGAAGATGTAGAGCGCCCGGGATCCGGACCACAGCGACAGCAGGAAGCCGATCGAGATCAGGTCCGGCCGGGTGTGGTCGAAGACCTGGCTGAGCAGCGGCTTGACGACCTCGTTGACGGAGGAGTCCGACAGCACCGTCCCGGAGGCCGAGACGATGTCGTGCTTGAGCCGGTCGATGGTGCCGGCGCCGACGAACTCGTCGAGGTAGCCGAGGGTGGCGGCCAGGCCGAGCAGCAGCGGTGGGATCGACAGGAGGGTGAAGAAGGCCGCCTCGGCGGCGAGGCCGGTGACCCGGTACTCCACGCAGGTGTTGGTGGTGTCCCTCACCAGTTCCCACGCGGTGCGGCGCCAGGTGGCCTGTTTGGCCGCGCGCCGGGAGCCCTTGCCCCGGCGCCGGGAGGGCCGCTCGGGGCTCGGTCTGCTCGTATCGCCTGCTGCTTGCACAGGGCTAACGGTATCGGGCCGGGACGCTCCGGTTGATCTCCCCCCGGGGGTACGGGCGTGTGGCCGGACACCGGGCGGGAGCGGCGGGAACCGTTCGGCGTTCCGAATCGTGAAACTCCAGAGTCCACCATTTGGATGCTAGTGGACCGCGAGTCCCGTGCCGTGCGAATCTCTTGCCATGTCTAGCGCCGGAACCACCCTGGTAGGTCGACTCCACGTCGATCTCCTTCGCGTGTCCAGCGCCATCTGTCCGGTGACCTGAGCCCCACCCCGCTGCCACCACCGCACCCGGCGCCACCCACCCCGCCGTACCCGCTGAAGCGGCTGCGCAGGCGCCCCGCCCGGCCCCGGTCACTGCTCCCCCGGTCCTGAGAAACAGCAGGTCACAGCAGCAGCGCACCGTCGAGCACGCCCAGCGACCGACCCGGCGTCAGAGCCACCTGCCCCGAAGGACTTCACCATGGCCACCTCCCCCGAGACCGTCGAGCCCACGGCCGACCGCGCCGCCGCGCGCCGCCCCGCCGCGGCCCGCAAGGTGACCCGCCACCGCGGCGAGGGCCAGTGGGGCATGGGCCACTTCACTCCTCTGAACGCCAACGAGCAGTTCAAGAAGGACGACGACGGTCTCAATGTGCGGACACGTATTGAGACGATCTACGCGCACCGGGGCTTCGACTCGATCGACCCCGCCGACCTGCGCGGCCGGATGCGCTGGTGGGGCCTCTACACCCAGCGCAAGGAGGGCATCGACGGCGGCAAGACCGCGATCCTGGACCCGCACGAGCTGGACGCCGAGTACTTCATGCTCCGCGTGCGCATCGACGGCGGCCGGCTGACCGTCCCCCAGCTGCGGGCCGTCGCCGAGGTCTCCGAGCAGTACGCCCGGGGCACCGCCGACCTGACCGACCGCCAGAACATCCAGTACCACTGGATCCGGATCGAGGACGTCCCGGCGATCTGGCGGAAGCTGGAGGCCGTCGGCCTGTCCACCACCGAGGCCTGCGGCGACACCCCGCGCGTCATCCTCGGCTCCCCGGTGGCCGGCATCGCCGAGGACGAGATCATCGACGGCACCCCGGCCATCGAGGAGATCCAGCGCCGCTTCATCGGCAACAAGGACTTCTCCAACCTGCCGCGCAAGTTCAAGAGCGCCGTCTCCGGCTCCCCGCTGCTGGACGTCGCGCACGAGATCAACGACGTCGCCTTCGTCGGCGTGGTCCACCCCGAGCACGGACCCGGCTTCGACCTGTGGGTCGGCGGCGGCCTGTCCACCAACCCCAAGCTCGGCGTGCGCCTGGGCGCCTGGGTCCCGCTGGACGAGGTCGCCGACGTCTACGGCGGCGTGATCGGCATCTTCCGCGACTACGGCTACCGCCGCCTGCGCAACCGCGCCCGGCTGAAGTTCCTGGTCGCCGACTGGGGCGCGGAGAAGTTCCGTCAGGTGCTGGAGGACGAGTACCTCGGACACAAGCTGGTCGACGGCCCCGCGCCCGCCGAGCCCGCCGCCCGCTGGCGCGATCACGTCGGCGTCCACCGGCAGAAGGACGGCAGGTACTACATCGGCTTCGCCCCGCGCGTCGGCCGGGTCGACGGCAAGCTGCTCGGCCGGATCGCCGACCTCGCCGCCGCCCACGGCAGCGACCGGGTGCGCACCACCGCCGAGCAGAAGATGCTGATCCTCGACATCGCCGAGGAGCACGTCGAGTCGGTGGTGGCCGGCCTGGAGGCGCTCGACCTGCGGGTCACCCCCTCGCCGTTCCGCCGCGGCACCATGGCCTGCACCGGCATCGAGTACTGCAAGCTCGCCATCGTCGAGACCAAGGAGCGCGGCCGCACCCTGATCGACGAACTGGAGCAGCGCCTGCCGGAGTTCGCCGAGCCGCTGACCATCAACATCAACGGCTGCCCGAACGCCTGCGCCCGCATCCAGGTCGCCGACATCGGCCTCAAGGGCCAGCTGGTCACCGACGAGCACGGCAACCAGGTCGAGGGCTACCAGGTGCACCTGGGCGGCGCGCTCGGTCTGGAGGCCGGCTTCGGCCGCAAGGTCCGCGGCCTCAAGGTCACCAGCGCCGGCCTGCCCGACTACGTCGCGCGCCTGCTGACCCGCTACCAGGCGGACCGCACCGAGGGCGAGCGCTTCGCCCAGTGGGCGGCCCGGGCCACCGAGGAGCAACTGTCGTGAGCGAGCGAAGCATGGGGGTCCCCCCGGCCGGAGGCTGGGGGAGAACCATTCGAGCAGGGCGTTGTTCGCGAAGCGGACGCCGAGCGCAACGAGGTGGGCGATGAGCGAGAGAGCAGCCCCGTTCTTCTGCCCCTACTGCGGGGACGAGGACCTGCGCCCGTCCGAGGCCGGGCACGGCGCCTGGGAATGCCACGGCTGCCGCCGCGCCTTCCAGTTGAAGTTCCTCGGCCTGCTGTCACCGACCAACGGGGGTGCGTCCCATGGGCAGCACGACGACTGACTACGAGGAGATCGCCGTCCGGGCCGGCCGCGAGCTGGAGGAGGCCACGCCGCAGGAGATCCTGCGCTGGGCCGCCGACACCTTCGGCAAGCGGTTCTGCGTCACCTCCTCGATGGAGGACGCGGTGGTCGCCCACCTCGCCTCCTCGGTGTTCCCCGGCGTGGACGTGGTGTTCCTGGACACCGGCTACCACTTCGCGGAGACCATCGGCACCCGAGACGCGGTGGCCGCGACCATGCCGGTCAACGTCATCACGCTCAGGCCGCTGAAGACCGTCGCCGAACAGGACGCCGAGTACGGGCCGAACCTGCACGACCGCGACCCGGACCTGTGCTGCTCGCTGCGCAAGGTCGAGCCGCTGAACCGCGGCCTCGGCGGCTACGACGCCTGGGCCACCGGGCTGCGCCGCGACGAGTCGCCGTCCCGGGCGAACACCCCGGTGGTCGCCTGGGACCCCAAGCGCCGCAAGGTCAAGATCGCCCCGATCGCCCGGTGGACGCAGGAGGACGTGGACGCCTACGTCGCCGCCAACGGCGTACTGCTCAACCCGCTGCTGTGGGAGGGCTACACCTCGATCGGCTGCTCCCCGCTGTCCTGCACGCGCAAGCCCGCCGAGGGCGAGGACGCCCGGGCCGGCCGCTGGTCCGGCTCCGGCAAGACCGAGTGCGGCATCCACCTCTGACCATCCGTCACATCCAGCGTAAGGAAGACACCGTGACAGCTCACACTTTGGCCGCCGACGGAGCCGCAGAGGCGGCCCGCGCGGCCGCCCCCTGCGAGCGCGGCGCCACCGTGTGGCTGACCGGGCTGCCCAGCGCCGGCAAGACCACACTGGCCTTCGCACTGGCCGAGCGGCTGCGCGCCGAGGGCCACAAGGTCGAGGTCCTGGACGGCGACGAGATCCGCGAGTTCCTCTCCAAGGGCCTCGGCTTCTCCCGCGAGGACCGGCACACCAACGTCACCCGGATCGGCTTCGTCGCCGAGAAGCTCGCCGCCAACGGCGTCAAGGTGCTCGCGCCGGTGATCGCCCCGTTCGCCGACTCCCGCGCCGCCGTGCGCGAGCGGCACGCGGCGGCCGACACCGAGTTCCTGGAGATCCACGTCGCGACCCCCGTCGAGCTGTGCGCCGAACGGGACGTCAAGGGCCTGTACGCCAAGCAGGCGGCCGGCGAGATCTCCGGCCTGACCGGCGTCGACGACCCGTACGAGGCCCCGGAGAACCCGGAGCTGCGCCTCCAGACCCAGGGCCGCGCGGTCACCGAGTCCGCCGCCGAGCTGCACGCCTTCCTGACCGAGAGGGGCCTCGCATGACCACCGCGACCGACAGCCCGGTCCGTACCGAAGACACCCCGTTCGCGCTGTCCCACCTGGACGCGCTGGAGGCCGAGTCGGTGCACATCTTCCGCGAGGTCGCGGGGGAGTTCGAACGCCCGGTGATCCTGTTCTCCGGCGGCAAGGACTCCATCGTCATGCTGCACCTGGCGCTCAAGGCCTTCCACCCGGCGCCGGTGCCCTTCTCGCTGCTGCACGTCGACACCGGCCACAACTTCCCCGAGGTCATCGCCTACCGCGACCGTGTCGTGGCGGAGCACAACCTGCGCCTGCACGTCGCCCACGTCCAGGACTTCATCGACCGCGGCGTGCTGCGCGAACGCCCGGACGGCACCCGCAACCCGCTGCAGACCGTGCCGCTGCTCGACGCGATCGAGAGGAACCGCTTCGACGCGGTGTTCGGCGGCGGCCGCCGGGACGAGGAGAAGGCCCGCGCCAAGGAGCGCGTCTTCTCGCTGCGCGACGAGTTCGGTGCCTGGGACCCGCGCCGCCAGCGCCCCGAGCTGTGGTCGCTGTACAACGGCCGGCACGCGGTCGGCGAGCACGTGCGGGTCTTCCCGCTGTCCAACTGGACCGAGCTGGACGTCTGGCAGTACATCGAGCGCGAGGGCATCGAACTGCCGGAGATCTACTACGCGCACGAGCGGGACGTCTTCGCCCGGGGCGGCATGTGGCTGACCGCCGGCGAGTGGGGCGGCCCCAAGGACAGCGAGCCCGTCGAGCGGCGGCTGATTCGCTACCGCACCGTCGGCGACATGTCCTGCACCGGAGCCGTCGACTCCGACGCCACCACCATCCAGGCCGTGATCGCCGAGATCGCCGCCAGCCGCCTCACCGAGCGCGGCGCCACCCGCGCCGACGACAAGCTGTCCGAGGCCGCGATGGAAGACCGCAAGCGCGAGGGGTATTTCTAAGATGACCGGCATCACCCAGGAAGCCACCGCCACGTCGCTGCTGCGCTTCGCCACCGCGGGCTCCGTCGACGACGGCAAGTCCACCCTGGTCGGCCGGCTGCTGCACGACTCCAAGTCGGTGCTCGCCGACCAGCTGGAGGCCGTCGAGCACGCTTCCCGCAACCGCGGCCAGGAGGCGCCCGACCTGGCACTGCTCACCGACGGCCTGCGCGCCGAGCGCGAGCAGGGCATCACCATCGACGTCGCCTACCGCTACTTCGCCACCCCCCGGCGGCGGTTCATCCTCGCCGACACCCCCGGGCACGTGCAGTACACCCGCAACATGGTGACCGGCGCCTCCACCGCCGAGCTCGCCGTCGTCCTGGTCGACGCCCGCAACGGCGTGGTCGAGCAGACCCGCCGGCACGCCGCCGTCGCCGCGCTGCTGCGCGTGCCGCACGTCGTGCTGGCCGTCAACAAGATGGACCTGGTCGACTACGCCGAGCCCGTCTTCGCCGCCATCGCCGAGGAGTTCACCGGCTACGCCGCCTCGCTCGGCGTCAAGGACGTGCTGGCGATCCCGATCTCCGCCCTGGCCGGGGACAACGTCGTCGAGCCGTCCGCGCACATGGACTGGTACGGCGGCCCGACCCTGCTGGAGCACCTGGAGACCGTCCCGGTCGGCAGCGACCCCAGCCGGGAGGCCGCCCGTTTCCCGGTCCAGTACGTGATCCGCCCGCAGACCGAGGAGCACCCCGACTACCGCGGCTACGCGGGCCAGTTGGCCTCCGGGGTGCTGCGGGTCGGCGACAGCGTCACCGTCCTGCCCTCCGGACACACCACCACCGTTTCCGGGATCGACGCGCTCGGCCGGGAGACCGACATCGCCTGGGCCCCGCAGTCGGTCACCGTCCGGCTCGCCGACGACCTCGACATCTCCCGCGGCGACCTGATCGCCGCCGGGGCGGCCCCCGCCCCCACCAAGGACATCGAGGCCACCGTCAGCCACCTCAACGAGCGGCCGCTGCGCACCGGGGACAAGGTGCTCCTCAAGCACACCACCCGCACGGTGCGCGCGCTCGTCAAGGAGATCTCCTACCGGATCGACATCGACACGCTGGAACAGCGCAGCGGCGCCGAGGGGCTGAACGTCAACGACATCGGCCACGTGCGGCTGCGCACCGCCGAGCCGCTGGCCCTGGACGGCTACGGCGACAACCGCCGCACCGGCTCGTTCCTGCTGATCGACCCGGCCGACGGCACCACCCTCACCGCCGGCATGGCGGGCGAGGCCTTCGAGACCGTACGCACCGACGACGTACCCGACGCATCCGAAGAGGAGGACTGGGTCTGATGCCCAGCGAGGCGTTCTCGGGCATGGACAAGGAAGGCGGCCGCATCGGCAGCGGCGTCCTCGGCAGCGGCCAGGGCGGCTTGACCCGATGTGTGGGCCGACAGGGCTGACCGCCCTGTCACCGGGCCGCTTCCCCCACCGCAGCCCGGCCTGCCCCGGCACCTCGATGCCGCGCGCACCACCTTCCGACCTCCCGCCCGGGACCGCCTCCTGACGGTCCGTCCGCGAACAGGACTCACCATGGCACCGAACCCGACACCCTCCCGCAGCATCCCCTCCCCTAGGCCGCCCCGCCCCAACGCCGGGCGGATCAGACGCCGCGCCGCGGCCGCCGTCGCCGGCCTGACCGCCGTGGCCCTGCTGTCGGCCTGCGGCTACGGCTCCAAGGCCGCCGACAAGGGCTCGGCCGACGGCTCCGCCAACTCCGCGGCCGCGGCAGCGGCCGGCGGTTCGGGCGCCAAGCTCTCCGCCGACACCGTGAAGATCGGCTACTTCGCCAACCTGACCCACGGCACCGCGCTGGTCGGCCTCCAGGAGGGCATCTTCCAGAAGGAGTTGGGCGCCACCCAGGTCAAGACCCAGGTCTTCAACGCGGGCCCGGCCGAGATCGAGGCGCTCAACGCCGGCTCCATCGACATCGGCTGGATAGGCCCCTCCCCCGCGATCAACGGCTACACCAAGTCCGACGGCAAGTCGCTGAAGATCATCGGTGGTTCGGCCTCCGGCGGGGTCAAGCTGGTCGTCAACCCGGACAAGGTCTCCTCGCTGGACGACCTCAAGGGCAAGCGGATCGCCACCCCGCAGCTGGGCAACACCCAGGACGTGGCGCTGCTCAACTACCTCGCGGGCAAGGGCTACAAGGTCGACGCGGCCTCCGGCGCGGGCGACGTCTCGGTGGTGCGCACCGACAACAAGGTCACCCCCGACGCCTACCGGCAGGGCTCCATCGACGGCGCCTGGGTGCCCGAGCCGACCGCCTCCAAGCTGGTCACGCTCGGCGCGAAGGTCCTGCTCAACGAGAAGGACGTCTGGCCGGACAAGAAGTTCGTGATCACCAACATCATCGTCTCGCAGAAGTTCCTCAAGGAGCACCCGGACGTGGTGGAGGCCGTGCTGCGCGGCTCGGTGAAGACCAACGCCTTCATCAAGGCCGACCCCGACAAGGCCAAGGCCGACGCCAACGAGGCGATCAAGAAGGACGCCGGCAACGCCCTGGAGCCGGCCGTCCTCGACCCGGCCTGGCAGGACGTCGACTTCCTGGACGACCCGCTGGCGAACACCCTGCAGGCCGAGGCCGACCACGCCGTGACCGCCGGGCTGCTCAAGAAGCCCAACCTGAACGGCATCTACGACCTCACCCTGCTGAACAAGGTCCTCGCGGCCCAGGGCCAGGCCCCCGTGGCGGACGCCGGACTCGGCGCCAAGTAGCGCCCTCCGCACGGCGGTTCGCCCCCGATTCCGCGGTCCGGTCCCCGCCCTCCCGGTCGATCCCCGATCGATGCCCACCGGGACGGGCGGGGCCGGGCCCCGGCTCCGCAGTCCTTTCCCTCCTTGCCCACCGACGAGCAGGAGGGGCCCATGACCACTCACGCAGGAGGTGCCCGCATGAGCGAGCTCAGCGAGCGAATCATCGAAAGGTGCGCGTGGGCGAATGCCACTGCCGAGCGCAGCGAGGTGGGCGCATGAGCCCCGCACTGACCACCGAGGCCAACACCCCCGTCGTCGACACCCCCGGCGCCGCGCCCGCCGTCCGGATCGCGAACGTGCACAAGTCCTTCGGCCGCCCGGGCGCGCAGACCCACGTCCTGGACGACATCACCCTCGACGTCGCGCCCGGCGAGTTCGTCACCCTGCTCGGTGCCTCCGGCTGCGGCAAGTCCACCCTGCTCAACCTGGTCGCCGGCCTGGACAAGCCCAGCCGCGGCACCATCGAGGTGCCCGGCGGCCGCCCCGCCCTGATGTTCCAGGAGCACGCGCTGTTCCCCTGGCTCACCGCCGGGAAGAACATCGAGCTCGCCCTCAAGCTGGCCGGCGTGCCCCGCCCCGAGCGCCGTGCCGAGGCCGAGCGCCTGCTCGAACTCGTCCGCCTGAACGGCTCCTACGGCAAGCGGGTGCACGAGCTGTCCGGCGGCATGCGCCAGCGCGTGGCGATGGCGCGGGCGCTCGCCCAGGGCAGCAAGGTGCTGCTGATGGACGAGCCGTTCGCCGCGCTCGACGCCATCACCCGGGACGTGCTGCACGACGAGATCACCCGGATCTGGGCCGAACGGCAGCTGTCCGTCCTGTTCGTCACCCACAACGTGCGCGAGGCGGTGCGCCTGGCCCAGCGCGTCGTGCTGCTCTCCTCCCGCCCCGGCCGGGTCGCCCGCGAGTGGCGGATCGACCTGCCGCAGCCGCGCCGCATCGAGTCCGCGGGCGTGGCCGACCTGTCCATCGAGATCACCGAAGAACTGCGTGGGGAGATCCGTCGCCATGTCCAGCACTGACACCACGCTGTCCCGCCCCGACGGCGACACCGCCGACGTCGGCGCCGGCCTGGACGCCCTCGACTCGGTCTCCGCGCAGCGCAGTTCGCTCGGCGAGGTCCTGCGCACCAAGGCGCTGCCGCCGCTGATCGGCGTGCTGGTGGTGCTCGCGCTGTGGCAGGGCACGTACAGCCTGCACCTCACCTCCTCGTACAAGCTGCCCAGCCCGGCGGACGTCTGGCACTCCGCGCAGGACCTCTGGTACCAGGGCACGCTGTTCTCGATCATCTGGACCAGCGTCTGGCGCGGCCTGTCCGGCTTCCTGCTCGCCGTCGTCATCGGCACCCCGATCGGCCTCGTGGTCGCCCGGGTCAGGCCGGTGCGCACCGCGATCGGCCCGGTGCTGCAGGGTCTGCAGTCGCTGCCCTCGGTCGCCTGGGTGCCGGCCGCGGTCATCTGGCTCGGCATCAACGACTCGATGATGTACGCGGTGATCCTGCTCGGCGCCGTCCCGTCCATCGCCAACGGCCTGGTGGCCGGCATCGACCAGGTGCCGCCGCTGTTCCTGCGGGCCGGGCGCACCATCGGCGCCACCGGCCTGTCCGGAGCCCGGCACGTGCTGATCCCGGCCGCGCTGCCCGGCTACCTGGCCGGCCTCAAGCAGGGCTGGGCGTTCTCCTGGCGCTCGCTGATGGCCGCCGAGCTGGTCGCCTCCTCCCCCGACCTCGGCCGCGGCCTGGGCCGGTTCCTGGAGGACCAGCGCGAGTTCTCCGACATGTCCGGGGTGCTGCTCGGCATCATCCTCATCCTGTTCGTCGGCATCGCCATCGAGCTGCTGGTGTTCACCCCGGTCGAGCGCCGGGTGCTGCGCAACCGCGGCCTGCTGGCCTCCGCCAGGTGAGGCCCCGCTGATGCCCGCCCTGCTCCTCATCGCCCACGGCAGCCGCGACCCGCGCCACGCCGCGACCGTGGCCGCCCTGGTGCGGCAGGTGCGGGCCCAGCGGCCCGGGCTGGAGGTCGCCACCGCCTACCTGGACCACTGCGCCCCGCGCATCCCCCAGGTGGTCGGCCGGCTCGACGACGCGGTGGCCGTCCCGCTGCTGCTCAACCGGGCCTTCCACGCCAAGCACGACGTCCCCGCCGCCCTACGGGCCGCTGGCGCGGGCCTGCCCGTGGCGGACGTCCTGGGGCCGTCGCCGCTGCTGCGGGCCGCCCTGGACCGCCGCCTCGCCGAGGCCGGGCTGGACGTGCGCTCGGAGGCGGTCCGCGCGCGCACGGGCGTGGTGCTGGCCGCGGCGGGCTCCTCCGACCCGGCCGCCGACGCCGCCACCCGCGCGGTCGCCGCCGAATGGCAGCGCAGCCGCGGCTGGGCCGCCGTCGAGGTCGCCTACGCCTCGGCGTCCGGCCCCCGCGTCCCCGACGCCCTCGCCGCCCTGCGCGCCGCGGGCGCCGCGCACACCGCGGTCGCCCCCTACCTGATCGCCCCGGGCCTGCTGCCGGACCGCATCGCGGCGGCCTCCACCGGGGCGGACACCGTGGCCGGCCCCCTCGGCCCCGCCCCGGAACTGGCCGCCCTGCTGCTGGAGCGCTACGACGGGGCCCGCCGGGCGGCGCGGGCTGTTCCGGCGCTCACGGCCTGAGCCGTCAGGATGCCTTGCGGTGCTGGTACTCGGCCACCGCGGCGGTGATCACGCTGAGCGGTACCGGCTCGTCCACGTCGGCGATGGCGGCCTCGATCCACTCCCGCATGATGGCCGTCGGCTTCAGCCCCCGCTCCCGTGCCCGACGGCGCACCTCGTCCATCACCGGCTTGGGCAGCCGCAGCGAGGTGGTGATCATCACCGACTCTGCCGCCACCTGCTCGCCCGGCTCGGCGTTCATGATCTCGTCCTCGGTCAGCTCATGCGTCTCGTAGTACTCGACAATCGCTTCGAGCTCCGCACCGTTGTCAGTCATCTGTCACCTCACACCCGCCGCAGGGTGAAGGTGTCCGTCGGGTGGCCGGCGTTGGCCTCCGTCAGGCCGCCGGAGAGCTGGTAGAGGCCGCCGGCCGGGCCGTTCGTGACGGCGGTGGGGGTGGGGTCGGCGGAGGGGTGGACGGCGGTGAGGCGGGCGGTGCGCCAGTGGTCGTCGGAGCTGAGCTCCACCTCGGCGTCGCGGCCGGCACCGTAGAAGAGGTTGGTGACGCCGGCCAGGGTGCCGTTCGGGCGGGCGAGGATGCCGTCGAGGTGGAGCAGGGCGCCGCCGTCGGCGATCTCGACCCGGCGCAGGGCGGCCGGGTCCCGCAGCGGAAGCTGCCAGAGGGTGCCGTCGTTCCATTTGCCGAGCAGGAGGCGTCCGTCCTGGTAGGCGATGCCGTTGAGGCCGTAGGAGCCGGCGGGGGCGGCGAGGCGGTCGTCGCGCAGCAGGACGGAGCCGGTGCCGTCGGGGGCGACCCGGTAGACGTACGGGGCGAAGGAGTCGGTGACGTAGGCGGTGCCGTCGGGGGCGACGGCGATGTCGTTGGCGAGGTGGCCGCCGCCGTCGGCGGCGACCGCGGCGAGGTCGGTGTAGAAGAGGCGGCGGCCGGTGTCCAGGTCGTAGGCGCCGATGCCGGCGACCCGGCCGAGGGTGGCGGGGCCGGTGCGCTCGCCGATGCCGTTGTCGAGGTTGGTGACCAGAATGCGGCGGTGGACTGGGTCGATCCGCAGGCCGGCGATCTCGATCAGGGTGTCGGGGTCGTCGATCAGGGTGCGGACGCTGCCGTCGGGGGCGACGGCGGAGACGGTGCCGTGCCGCAGCGAGCCGACCAGGAAGCGGTGGTGGGCGGCGTCCCAGACGGCGGTCTCGGGCACCAGGGTGGGCGCGTGGCCGGCGATCACGGCCGGGGCCGGGCAGTGGGCGGCCGCGGCGGCGGGTAGCGTACCGGCGGTGCCGAGGAGGGTGGCGGCCGCGAGGGCGACCAGGGCGCGGCGGACAGTACGGTTCTGACGGTTCATCACGAGTCCCTTGCGCGTGCGGTGCGTTGTCGTGATCAAGCCTCGCTCGACCGCCGGGGACGCAGCAGTGCGTGGGGATACTGGTAGTTCGACCACCAGGAAGGACGGGGGACATGAACGAGGTGGAGGAGCGCCGCGCGGAACTTTCGAGCTTCCTGCGCACCCGGCGGGCCCGGCTGACGCCGCAGGACGTGGGGCTGGCGCCGGGGGTTCGGCGGCGCACGCCGGGGCTGCGGCGGGAGGAGTTGGCGCTGCTGGCCGGGGTGGGGGTGACCTGGTACACGTGGCTGGAGCAGGGGCGGGACATCCACCCGTCCCCGGAGGTGCTGGCGAGCCTGGCCCGGACACTGCGGCTGGACCGGGCGGAGACGGCGTACCTGTTCCGGCTGGCGAGCAGCCACCCGCTGGACGGTGAGGTGACCGCGGCCGCCGAGGTCCCGGCGGCGCTGCTGCGGCTGATGCACGCCCAGTGGCCGTCGCCGGCCTGGGTGATGGACGCCAACTGGGATGTGCGGGCCTGGAATCCGGGCGCGGACGCGCTGTTCGGGCTGTCCGCACGGCCGACGCAGGAGCGCAACCTGGCCTGGGTGGTGTTCGGCAACGCGCTGCACCGGCAGCGGGTGGAGCACTGGGAGGAGCACGCCCGCCGTTTCCTGGCCCAGCTGCGCTCCGCCTACGCCGAGCGCGGTGGGGAGGCGACGGCGGTGGGCCGCCGGCTGGGCCGGATGATCCAGCAGGTGCGCAGCGAGCACCCGGAGGCGGAGCGCTGGCTGGACGAGCACCAGGTCGCGGAGCGTACGGGTGCCGAGAAGGTGGTGCGCCACGAGGAGTTGGGCGAGCTGCGGATCGACCAGCACGTGCTGCTGGCCGCCGAGGGGCTGCAGTTGATCGTGATGGCGCCGCGCGATCCGGAGACTTCGGAGCGGCTGCGAAGGCTGGCGCCCGCCGCTGCGGCCGTGACCGCCTGACGCCGCGAAGAGCCCGGGGCCCCTCACCGCGAGGGGCCCCGGCGACAACCGTCAGTCGGCCTTGCGCCGCTGGCGCCCGGTCCCGTAGTTGGAGCCGGACTTGGAGCCGCTGCCGGGCTTGGCCCGACCCGAGGAGCGTCCGATGAAGCCGGCGGCCTGGGGCCGCTCGCCCTGGCCGGCCGCGCCGAGCCGCTGCTTGGGGCGCGGGCGGCGCGGGTTGCCGTTCATGTCGACGTCGGTGGGCAGCCCGGAGCGCTTGGCGGGGCGGCGGCGCGGGGTCGCGGCCTTGCCGTCGGCCGGCTTCTCCGCCGCCGACTTGTCCGCGGCGGCCGCGGCGGCCGGGACGACCAGGGGGACCGGGACGCCGCTGGGCGTGCGGGCGCCGGTGATCCGGGACAGGTCGGCGTCGCCGGGGCGGACCTTGGTGACGGTGGGGCGGATCCCGGCGACCGTCATCAGCCGGTTGACCTCGCGGCGCTGCTCGGGCAGCACGAGGGTGACGACCGTGCCGGACTCGCCGGCCCGGGCGGTGCGGCCGCCGCGGTGCAGGTAGTCCTTGTGGTCGATCGGCGGGTCGACGTTGACGACCAGGTCGAGGCCGTCGATGTGGATGCCGCGGGCGGCCACATTGGTGGCGATCAGCGCGCTGACCTCGCCTTCGCGGAACTGGTCGAGGACCCGGTTGCGCTGCGGCTGGGACTTGCCGCCGTGCAGGGCGGCGGCCTGGACGCCGCTGGCGCGCAGCTGCTTGGCGAGCCGGTCGGCGCCGTGCTTGGTGTGCACGAACATGATCACGCGCCCGTCGCGGGAGGCGATGTGGGCGGTGGTGGAGGCCTTGTCGGCCGGGTCGAGCTGCAGGACGTGGTGGTCCATGGTGGTGACCGCGCCGGCCGAGGGGTCGACCGAGTGGGTGACCGGGTCGTTCAGGAAGCGCTTGACCAGCCGGTCGACGTTGCGGTCCAGGGTGGCGGAGAAGAGCATCCGCTGTCCGTTCTCGGCGACCTGCTCCAGCAGCTTGCTGACCTGCGGCAGGAAGCCCATGTCGGCCATCTGGTCGGCCTCGTCGAGGACGGTGATCGCGACGTCGGAGAGGTTGACGTCGCCGCGCCCGATCAGGTCGTCCAGTCGGCCGGGGGTGGCGACCAGGACCTCGGTGCCGCGGCGCACCGCGTTGGCCTGCCGTCCGATCCCCATGCCGCCGACGACGGTGGTGATCCGCAGGTTGACGGCGTTGGCGTAGGGGGTGAGCGCCTCGGTGACCTGCTGGGCGAGCTCACGGGTGGGCACCAGGACGAGCGCCAGCGGGTGCCGGGCGTCGGCGCGGCGGCCGGCGGTGCGGGCGAGCAGCGGCAGGCCGAAGGCCAGGGTCTTGCCGGAGCCGGTGCGGCCGCGGCCGAGCACGTCGCGGCCGGCGATCGAGTCGGGCAGGGTGGCGGCCTGGATCGGGAACGGCTCGGTGACGCCCTCGCGGGTGAGCGCGCTGAGGATCGCCTTGGGCAGGTCGAGCTCGGCGAAGGTGGCCGCCGGGGGCCGGGCCGGGGTGCCCTCGACGACGGTGAAGTCGACGGGCTCGGCGACGGTGGTGCGGCCGGTTTTGGGGTCGCCGGCCTTGAGGGTGCCGGTCTTGGGGGCGCCGGCGCGGCTGCGCGGCTTGCGGGGGCGCTCTGCGCTCTCCCCGCTGCGGCGCGGACGGTCGGTGCGGCGGCCCTGGTCGGCCGGGCGGTGCTGGTCGCCGGTGCGGGAGCCGCGGTCGCGCGGCGGGCGGGCAGGGGTGGTCACGGGGGTCTCCGTCCATCGGTCGGCAGCCCGGGGTGCGGGCTGGTCGGCCGTCGGATTGGAGTGCGCCGCCCCGGCCGTTCGGCGGCATGAACGAGGGCCCGCACCGTCCAGCGGTGCGGGCCCCCGCTTCACGAGATCACAGGATCGCGCGTCAGCGTGGTGACTGACGTCAGGCGATGATCTGGATGTTCTCGCCCTGCGGGCCCTTCTGGCCCTGGGTCACGTCGAACTCGACGCGCTGACCCTCGACGAGCTCACGGAAGCCCTGGGCCTGGATGTTCGAGTAGTGGGCGAACACGTCCGGGCCGCCGCCGTCCTGCTCGATGAAGCCGAAGCCCTTTTCGCTGTTGAACCACTTCACGGTGCCGGTAGCCATAACCGTCTCCTCCTATTGGGGCATCAGGGATTCACACCTCGTGAATCCCGGAGTAGCCGCGATCCCCATCCGGAGACTGAAACACCGGACAAAACAAATGCGCCTGTTGGTTGGGACCAGCAGGCGCACACAAGCGTTCATGGGAACCAAAACTGCAACTGCTTCGACTGTAGCACGGCGACACCCCGATTGACCGGGGGCTTTTCTGCCCGACAGATCACGTTTGCCGCCCCCGGAAAGCGGGGAGCGGCGCCCCGCCGGAGCGGGGCGCCGCCTGTCGTTCAGCCCGTGTCCGGGCCGTGGCCGGGCGCCGGGTTCAGCGCCGGCCGGCCGGCTCCGGCACACCGTGGGCGTCGGCCAGCGGGGCCGGGCCCTCGCCGTGGCCGTGGCCCTTGCTGTCGCCGTGGCCGGGCCACCAGGCGCGGTGGCCGAGCAGGGCGGTGAGCGCCGGGGTGAAGAACATCGCCATCACGAAGGCCGCGATGATGATGCCGATGGCGATCGAGAAGCCCATCTCGCTCATCATCGTGTTGCCGGCCAGCAGCATGGTGCCGAAGGTCGCGGCCAGGATGAAGCCGGCCGCGGCCACCGTCGGGCCGCTGTGGCGGATGGCCTGGCTGGCCGCCTCGCGCGGGTCGCGGCCCTCGCGGGCCTCCTCCCGCAGTCGGGCGATCATCAGGATGTTGTAGTCGGTGCCGAGCGCGACCACGAACAGGTAGATCAGGATCGGCAGCATGAACATCAGACCGGCCTCGCCCTTGATGTTCTGGAACACCAGGGTGGTGGCACCAAGGGTGGCGCCGAAGCCGAGGCCGACCGAGGCCATCAGGTACCACGGGGCGACCACGCTGCGCAGCAGCAGGCCGAGGATGATCATGATCAGCACCGCGGCGATCGGGAAGACCAGGCTGTAGTCGTGGGCCATCGCCGTGTTGATGTCCTTCAGCACGGAGGTGGTACCGGAGACGTAGGCCTTGGTGCCGGCGGGTGCCTCGTTGTGGGCGACCTCGCGGACCTTCGCGATGGCGTCGATGGCCCGGTTGGTGTTGGCCTCGTCCTTCAGCACGACGGTCACGTCGACGGTGAGCCCGTCCTTGCTGATGCCGCGCTCCGGGTTCGGCATCGCGGCGGCGGCCACGCCGTCGACCTTGCCGAGGTCGTTCACGTAGTTCTGGAGGGCGGCGACGTCGATCTTGTTGCCGCTCTCGCTGGTCACCAGGACGTGTGCGGGATCGGCGGCGCCGGCCGAGTACGCCTTGACCATGGCGTCCTGGACGACCATCGACTCCTTGTCCTTCGGCATGGAGCTGCCGGCCATGTCGAAGGTGCCCTTGTAGCCGAGGGCGGCGAGCGCGAGGCCGACCATCACCAGGCCGGAGACCAGGGCGGCGACGGCCGGGCGGCGGCCCACGCCGCGGCCGATGGCGGCGAAGCGGGCGTTCGAGGGCTCGCGCTGCCAGGCCTTGGAGGGCCAGAACAGGACCTTCTCGGGGATCAGGCAGATGATCGCGGGCACCAGGGTGACCGAGGCGATCGCGGTGACGGCGACGGCGATGGCCAGTGCCGGACCGAGTGCCTTGAACATGCCGAGGCTGGACAGGACGAGCACCGCGAAGGCGACCACGACGGCACCGGCGGCGGAGGTGATGGCCTCGCCGACCCGGCCGACCGCGTTGGCCACGGCCTCCTTGCGGTTGTCCCCGGCCCGCAGCCGCTCGCGGTAGCGGAACATCAGGAACAGGAAGTAGTCGGTGCCGACGCCGTAGAGCACGACGGTGAGGATCTGCGACATCGAGCTGTCGGCCTTGAGGCCGAACCAGTCGCTCGCGAAGCCGATCAGGCCGGTGGCGACCATCGAGTAGACGACCACCGAGAGCACCGGCAGCAGCGCGACGAGCGGGCTGCGGAAGATGATCCCGAGCGTGAGCAGGATGATCACGACGGTGCCGAGGCCGATCAGCACGCCCGCCGTCTTGCTGGAGTCCTTCTGGTCCAGCGAGGTCGCGGCCGGGCCGCCGACCTGGTACTTCAGGCTGGTGCCGGCGGCGAGTTCCTTGCCGTCGTCACGCAGCTTCTTGGCGGCGTCGGTGAACTCGTCCGACTGCATCTTGGTCTTGTCGATGGCGACGAGCGCCATCGCGTACTTGTGGTCCTTGGAGTACGAGCCCGTCTTCTCCGAGACCGGGAGGACCTGCTCGACCAGCGGGATCTTCTTGTCGGCCAGGCCCTGGGTGATCTTGTCCATGGCCGCCTGGTCGTTCCCGTCCAGCTGACCGCCGTCGGTGCGCTCGAAGAGCAGCAGCGCGGACGGCGCCTTGTCGGACGGGAAGGCCTTCTGCTGGAGCTCCATCGCCTGGATGGACTCGTAGTGCTTGGGCAGGAAGTCCGACTCGTCGGTGCTGGCCTTCAGTGCCGGAGCGGCCGCGATGATCGCGATCGCCGCGATCAGCCACGCACCGATCACCCACCAGGCGCGGCGGACGACTATGTGTCCTAGTCGGTGGAACATGCTCGTGATGCCTCCTGGGCATGGTTCACCGCAGCCCTGGGGGACGGGATGCTGGGCAACGGTAAGGACCGGCACGGGAAGCGCGCGAGGCAGCTCCCTTGCCGGTCGGCAGGTAAGTAGGACTGGGCGTCATCCTACGAGCAGATGCTTGCCGCGCGGCAAGGAGCCCCCGTAGTCCAACCCCCGTTCGGGGCCGCCCCGAACCGGCCCCGACCCAGTTTCTCCCGGGCGAACCCCGGTTGACCTCGTGCTCCGGGTGGAGACACCTCCCCCTCAGGGTGGAGTCCGCCCCCTACCTCCGAGGAGGAGGCGTCAGGGTCGCGGGGTAGGGAAAACCCCACCCCGCCCCCGAGGCAAGCACCAGGGCGCGCCCACCCGCCAGCCGGATTACCGCTCAACCCCCGCTTCCCTACTGTCGGTTGTGACGCCGGAGCGGTACCCGGCGGGCACTTTCCGGCGGTCGAGGCGATCGGGCCACCGCCGCTCACCTCGGCGACCCACCGCCATTCTCCCAGGGGGACCTCTCGTGAAGACCAGACTCGGCACGGCTGCCGCGATGGGCGCCTGGAGCGCCCGGCACAGAAAGACCGCCGTCTTCGGCTGGCTGTTGTTCGTCGTCCTGGCCGCCGTGCTCGGCGGCATGCACGGCAGCACCGAGGTGACCGAGTCCGAGTCGATGCCCGGCCAGGTCTCCCGCGCCGCGAGGATCCTCGACGAGGCCGGGCTGAAGAGCCCCGCGAGCGAGACCGTCCTGGTCCAGAGCGCCACCCGCAGCGCCGACGACCCGGCCTTCAAGGCCGTCGTCTCCCAGGTGGTCGCCGCCGTCGACGGCACCGGCAAGGCCGCCGAGGTCCGCTCCCCGTACGACACCAAGGCGGTCTCCCAGGACGGCCACTCCGTACTGGTCCTGCTCACCCTCAAGGGCGACCGGGCGGAGGCCGTCGACAGCGTCCGGTCCGTCATGGACGCGGTCGCCGGGGTGCAGCGGCGGCACCCGGACCTCACCGTGGTCGAGCTGGGCGACGCCAGCTCCGGCAAGTGGATCCAGGACCAGTTCAAGAACGACTTCGCCCGCGCCGAGTGGACGGCCGTGCCGCTGGCACTCGGCATCCTGCTGATCGCCTTCGGCGCGCTGGTCGCCGCCGTACTGCCGGTGGTGCTCGCGCTGACCGCCTTCGTCGCGGCCGGCGGGCTGGTCGCGCTCAGCAGCGGCCTGCTGCACACCAGCGACGACGCCAGCTCGGTGATGCTGCTGGTCGGCCTCGCCGTCGGCGTCGACTACTGCCTCTTCTACCTGCGCCGCGAGCGCGAGGAGCGGGCCGCCGGACGCGACGCGGCCACCGCGCTGACGGTGGCCGCCGCCACCAGCGGCCGGGCCGTGCTGGTCTCCGGCGTCACCGTGGTGGTCGCCATGGCCGGCATGTTCCTCACCGGGATCGCCGACTTCCGGGCGATGGCCTACGCCACCATCGTGGTCGTGATCACCGCCGTGCTGGGCTCACTCACCGTGCTGCCCGCACTGCTCTCCATGCTCGGCGACCGGGTCGAGAAGGGCCGGCTGCCCTTCCTCGCCAAGCTGCGCCGCCCCGACGCCGCCCGCACCGGCGGGCGGTTCTGGAACGCCGTGCTCACCCCGGTGCTGGGCCGCCCGCTGGCCTCCACCGTGCTCGCCGGGGCCGTGCTGCTGGGCCTGGCCGCACCGCTGCTCACCATGCACACCGCCAACCTGACCTTCCAGCAGCAGCTGCCCGAGGGCAACGAGTTGGTCGCCGCCTCGCAGAAGATCGAGGCCGCCTTCCCCGGCAGCCCCGCCCCCGCCACCGTGGTGGTCAAGGCCGCCGACATCTCCTCCCCCGCGATGACCGCCGCGATCGCCGACCTCAAGGCCAGGGCCCTGGCCAGCGGGCGGATGCACGGGCCGATCGAGGTCACGGTGCACGCCGACAGGAACGTCGCCACCGTCGACATCCCGCTCAACGGCACCGGCAACGACGCCACCAGCGACGACGCGCTGAAGACCCTGCGCGAGGACCTGGTGCCCGCGACCGTCCTCAAGGTGCCCGGCACCGAGGCCCCGGTCACCGGCCGCACCGCCGGGTCGTACGACTTCAACGCCAAGATGACCGGCTCGATGCCGCTGGTCTTCGGCTTCGTCGTCGCCTTCGCCTTCCTGCTGATGCTCACCTCCTTCCGCTCACTCGCGATCGCCGTCACCGCCGTCGTGCTCAACCTGCTCTCGGTGGGCGCCGCGTACGGGGTGCTGACCCTGGTCTTCCAGCACGGCGTGGGCGCCTCGCTGCTGGGCACCGCCGGGGTCGGCGCGGTGGAGTCCTGGGTGCCGCTGTTCCTCTTCGTGATCCTCTTCGGGCTCTCGATGGACTACCACGTCTTCGTGGTCTCCCGGATCAAGGAGGGTCGGGACCGCGGCCTGCCGACCCGGGCCGCGATCGCCCACGGCATCCGCTCCACGGCCGGGGTGGTCACCAGCGCCGCGGTGATCATGGTCGCGGTGTTCGCGGTCTTCGGCACCCTGTCCATGCAGGCGATGAAGCAGATGGGCGTGGGCCTGGCGGTCGCGGTGCTGATCGACGCCACGGTGATCCGCGCGGTGCTGCTGCCCTCGGTGATGAGTCTGCTCGGCGAGCACAACTGGTACCTGCCGCGCTGGCTGGACTGGCTGCCGGACCTCTCGCACGGCGAGTCCTTCCCGCCGGTCGGCGCCGGGCACGCCCCGCAGGAGCGGCCGGCCGCGCCGGCCGACGGCCCCAGGCACCGCCGGGTCGAGGTCTGACGCCTCGGCGCATCCACCGACGCCGGGTCCCGCAGCGCGCGGGGCCCGGCCTCCGTGCGTCATGATGATCACCGTCCGGGGCCCTCCGGATGAACGCCGGCGGAACGGAGCCCAGCCATGATCCCCTTCGACGAGGGCCGTGCCCGGCTGTTGCTCGCCCACGCCTGCGAGTCCGCCGGACTGCCCGGCCCCGGCGGTGCCCGGCTGCTCGCGCTCGGCGAGAACGCCGTCTTCGACCTCGGCGACCCGGCCGTGGTCGCCAAGGTCGGCCGCGGCCCCGAGCTGTACGACCGGGCGCACCGCGAGCTGACCGTCGCGCACTGGCTGGCCGGCCGGGGTGTCCCGGTGGTCCGCCCGTACCGGGAGGTGGCACCCGAGCCGCAGCTCGCCCACGGGCACCCGGTCACCTTCTGGCACCGGCTCGCCCCCGCCGTCCGCCCGGCCCGCCCGGCGGACCTCGCCCCGCTGCTGCGCGCCCTGCACCGGCTGCCGCTGCCGCCCTTCCCGCTCGGGCGGCGCGACCTGCTGGAGCCGGTCGAGCGCTGGCTGGCCTCCGCCGAGGGCCACGTCGACCCCGAGGACGTCGCCTTCCTGCGGCACCGCCGGGACGCCTTCGAGGCCGCCCTGCCCGACCTCGCCCCGCGGCTGCACCCCGGGATGATCCACGGCGACGCGCTGCCGCGCAACGTCCACGTCGGCCCGGACGGGCCGGTGCTGCTCGACCTGGAGAACGTCTCGCACGACCTGCGCGAGCACGATCTGGTGGTCCTCGCGCTCAGCCACGACCGGTACGGCGTGCCGGGCGAGGAGTACCGGGCGTTCACCGAGGCGTACGGCTGGGACGTGCGCGACTGGCCCGGATTCGCGGTGCTGCGCGGGGCCCGGGAGACCGCCAGCGCCTCCTGGGTGGCGCAGCAGGCGGCCAGTAACCCGGCCGCGCTGGCGGAGTTCCGGCGCCGGGTGGACTCGCTGCGCGAGGGGGCCGCCGAGGTGCGGTGGTACCCGTTCTGACGGTGCGGCGATACCTCGACTGAGGGGCGGGCGCCAAGCCGGGCGAGTGTGAGAAGGCTCTTAAGCCGGATCGGTCCGGCGCGCAACCTGGGCACGTACGATCGGCGTCCTATCGGACAGTCATTCTGACCGAGGGATCGGCCCCCCATCTCGTACCTCAGGAGCCGCCGCGTGCCCGCGACCGCCACCCGTCGCCCCTCCCGCCCGACCCGCCCGACCCGTGGCCGCCGCCAGCTGATCGCGGGCTGCGTCGCAGTAGCCGCCCTCCTTGGCCTGTCCGCGTGCGGCACCGCCAGCGGGGCCCTGCAGTCGCCGAGCGCCAACGCGCCGTCGCCGGCCGGCGGCCAGTCCGCGGGCGTCGCCTCGCCGCAGCAGCCGACCGGCACGGCGGCGACCACCATCGCGCCCACCTCGGACTCGGACGCCGCCGGCGACACCGGCTCGGCGGTCCCGCCGGTCACCGCGAAGCCGAAGACCCCGAAGTCGCCCACCGGGAGCCCCACGCCCGACGCGACCACCCCTGCCCCGGCCGCCCCTGCCACGGCCACGGCCGCCCCCGCCGCGCCGCTCGCGCACGCCGGGGCCGGCACGGTGATCGGCTCCACCGCCTCCGGCGGCCGTACCGTCGCGCTCACCTTCGACGACGGCCCCGGCCCGGCCACCCCCCAGATCCTCGACCTGCTCGCCCAGTACCACGCCAAGGCCACCTTCTGCGAGGTCGGCCAGAACGCCGCCGCCAACCCGGCCATGGTCAAGCGGGTGCTCGCCGAGGGGCACCGGCTCTGCGACCACAGCGTCCACCACCCGCAGCCGTTCGCGAAGCTCCCGCACGACAAGGCGGTGTACGAGATCACCGCCGCCCGGGACATGATCGTCCAGGCCGGCGGGCCGGGCACCCAGGTCACCTGGTTCCGCGCCCCCGGCGGCGGCTTCAACGCGGACAACGAGCACATCACCGCGGGCCTGGGGATGTCCTCGCTCGCCTGGTCAGTCGACCCGCGCGACTGGTCCCGCCCGGGCGTGCCCGCGATCGTCTCCACCGTGCAGAGCCAGCTCAAGCCCGGCGGCGTGATCCTGATGCACGACGGCGGCGGCGACCGCAGCCAGACCGTGGCCGCGCTCAAGCAGCTGCTGCCGTGGCTGGTCGCGCAGGGGTACACCTTCGACTTCCCCGCCGCGTAGGGCAGTTGGGATCACCCCGCCCGCGTCAGGTGGACGGACCCGTCCGTCGGGCCGCACGGGGAGCCGCACGTGTTCGTCCGCCCGGCGGACACGACGCATCCGGCGGGGCTGGATCCGCAGTAGCGGTCAGGCTACGTGCAGCCGGTAGACCTGACGGGAGCCGCCCTCGGGCCCGGGGGCGGCAGGTTCGGCCGGGGTGAAGCCCAGCCGCTCGTAGAACACCCGGGCGCCGCTGGTCACCGCGCCGGGGTGGTCCGCCCCGAAGGTCACCACCTCGACGGTGGCCGGGGCGCGGACGTGCCGGCGTAGCGCGTCCTCGACGAGGGCGCGGCCGACGCCGGTGCCCCGGGCGTGCTCGGCGACCACCAGCCAGTGCAGATGGTGCAGCGGGGGCCGGTTGCCGAACAGCAGGCCGCCGAGCACGCCTCGGCCGTCCTCGACGACCGTGGCCAGGCCCCGGTCGAGGCTCCTGCCCACCGCCCGGTGGAAGCCGGGCTCGGCCACCATCGGGCCGAACCAGTGCTCGACCTCGGCGGCCAGGGCGAGGAAGCCCCGCAGGTCGTCGGGGCGGGCGAGGCGTACGGTCACCCGGCCGCGTCCGGCAGATCCGTCGATCTGGACGGCCAGCGCGAGTCGACCACGGCCAGCGGGTCCTTGCCGCGGCGCAGCCAGGTCTGCAGGCCCTCGGCCCACTCGCGGTACCAGCCGATCTGCCGCCGGTGCAGCTCGGCCGGCGCGACCTCCCCCACCTCGGCCGGGTAGCGCCCGGCCAGCGCGACGGCCACCCGTACGGCGGCCAGCGCGTCGCTGCCCGCCTCGTGAGCGTCCGTCAGCTCCACCCCGTACACCTCGCACACCCGTTGCAGGGTGCGCGAGCCCTTGCGGTACTTGTCCACGGCCCGGTCGATCACCAGCGCGTCCAGCACCGGCCCGACCGGCCCACCCAGGCGCTCCGCCAGCGTCGCCAGCCCGTACCGGCGCAGTTCCGCGTCCAGCAGCGACAGGTCGAACGGCGCGTTGAACGCCACCACCGGCCGCCCGGCCGCGATCCGCTCGCAGAGCGCCGCGGCTATCTCCTCCACCGCCTCCTTGGCCGGCCGCCCCTTGCCGCGGGCCAGCTCGTCCCCGATCCCGTGGATCGCCTCCGCCTCGGCGGGAATCGGCATCCCGGGATCGAGCAGCCAGTTGACGGCCTCCACTCGCACGGCGCCGACCGTGTCCACGAGCGCGGCCGTGACGATGCGGTCCACGGCCGGGTCGGTGCCCGTGGTCTCCAGGTCGAAGCCGACCAGTGGCTGCTGCCACCAGCTCATCAGGTGTGTCCTTTCGTCCAACCGCTCGAAACAGCCCCTATCATCACCCGCCCCACCGACAACCCGGCCCACCGGGGAGCCGGCCCGGCTGCTCAGCCGCGGCCGGGAGGGGGGACGGAGGCCGGTGGCCGACGCCGCCCGGGCCGGTACGACTCCCCTCTTCCGAGGGCAGGTCGGGAGTGTCCGTCGACGGTTTCGAACCACCCGTGGCAGCCGGGCCCGCCCGGACGGGGGCGGCCCCGGCGCGCTCGGGAGCACGCCGGGGCCGAACGGTCCTCCCGGGCGATGACCGGCCCTAGCGCGCCGCCGCCGGCCCGGCCAGGGCGAGCCGGCTGGGCAGCAGGCTGGCCGTGACGGCGAGCACCAGGCAGACGGCCGCGCCCGCGCCGAGCGGCAGCCAGGGCAGGTTGAGCCCGACGCTCGTCTGCCCGGCCAGGATGCGGTGGTTGAGCAGCGCCGTGGTGCCGTACTGGGTGAGCGCGGTGACGGCGAGGGCGAGCGCGGCGGCCGTGGCGACGACCAGGACGGCCTCCAGCGCGACCATCTGCAGCACCTGACGGCGCACCGTCCCGGCCAGCCGCAGCACCGTGAAGTCGCGCCGGCGGTCGGCGGCGCTCATCACCATGGTGTTGACGATGGCGATCAGCGCGTAGAGCAGGGCCGGGCCGAGGATGGTGGTGGTCGCGATCCAGGCGTAGTGGGCGTTCGGGTCGGGCCCGGGGGCGTGGGCGTCGGTGAGCACGCCTCCGAGCCGGTCGGCGGGTTCGGCGCTCAGGTGGACGGCCCCGGGGCGGGCGCCGGGCAGGTGGGCGGAGACGGCCTCGCCGCTGAGCAGGACCTCGTCCAGGCCGAGCTGGGTGCGGTAGACCAGGGCGAGCCGCAGGCTGGTGACGGTGCCGTCGGCCAGCCGCAGGTTGACCTGGTCGCCGAACTTCCAGCCGTGGCCGCGGACCTGGTCGGTGGAGGCGGCGAGGGTGGCGCCGCGCAGCTCGGCGGCGCTGCCCTCGACGGCGGGCAGGGTCCAGGCGGCGGCGAGGTCGCCGTCGACGACGGTGGCGGCGGACGGCACGCTGGCGGCCGAGTCCTCACCGTGGTCGTCGAAGGCGGGCCGGTCGGCGCCCAGGCCCGTGACGACGGTGGAGGTGGTGGCGGTGGCGTGCAGTCCGGGCGTGCCGGCGGTGAGCCGGTGGACGGCGTCGGCGGGCAGCGGCGCGGCACCGGGGCGCAGCACGTACCGGGCGGCCGCGGTGGCCTTGCCCTGGGCGGTCATGGCGTCGGCGAAGGCGGCGGCGGAGCCGACCGCGGTGCCGGTGAGTGCCATGGCGAGGAAGGCCGGGGTCGCGGTGGAGACGGTGCGGCGCACGGCGGTGAGCGCGTTCTGCCGGGCCAGCAGTGGGGCGGCGGCGGTGGCGCGGGCGAGCGGCGCGCTGAGCAGCCGGACCAGCGGCGGGACGACGACCGGCGCGAACAGGGCGAGGGTGGTGATGGTGGCCAGGTCGGCGCCGAGCACCCACTGGGAGGCGAGCTGCGGGTCGTCCGGCTGGTCGCCGGGGGCGGGCGGCATGGTGGACGCCGACAGGTAGTAGCCGACGTTGCCGGCGAGGGCGAGCAGCCCGAGCAGTGCGAAGGTCCAGCGCGGCTTGGTCATGACCTTGCGGTCGACGGCTGCGTCGCCGAGCGCTTCCACGGCGCGCACCCGTCCGGCCCGCAGCGCGGCCGTGACGGCGCCGAGCAGGGCGACCAGCAGGCCGACGGCGGCGGCCAGCAGCATCGGGCCGACGGCGGGCCGCGCGGTGAACCCTTCGGGGGCGGCGCCGCGGTCCACCAGCCAGGCGGCCAGCGCGGGTGCGCCGGGCAGCGACAGCAGGCAGCCGGTGACGGCCGAGACGAGGGCGACGACGGCGGCCTCGCCGGTGATCAGCCAGACGATCTGCCGGGGCGTGGCGCCGACGGCGCGCAGCATCGCGATCTCCTGGCGGCGCTGGGCGACGGCGAAGGCGAAGGTGCCGGCGACGACGAAGACCGCGACGAAGGCTGCCATCGCGGAGGTGAACTGGAGCACCTTGTGCAGCGAGGGCGCGCCGAGCGGGGAGTCGTCCCCGGCGGTCTCGCCCAGCAGGCTGCCGGTGGTGGCGACCAGGGTGACGCCGAGGGTGAGGGCGACGTACGAGCCGGCGAAGGCGGCTTTGCGGCGGCGCAGGCTGGCGGCGGCGACGGGCAGGAGGGTGCCGAGCGAGGTCATGCGACCGTCTCCAGGGCGGTCATCCGCTCGGCGACCTGCTGGGCGGTGGGGTGGGGGATGTCGTCGACGATCCGGCCGTCGGCGAGGAAGAGCACGCGGTCGGCGTAGGAGGCGGCGACCGGGTCGTGGGTGACCATGACGGTGCTCTGGCCCTCACGGTCCACCAGGTCGCGCAGCAGGGCGAGCACGTCGCGACTGCTGGAGCTGTCCAGGGCGCCGGTCGGCTCGTCGGCGAACAGCATCCGGGGCCGGGTGATCAGGGCGCGGGCGATGGCGACGCGCTGCTGCTGGCCGCCGGAGAGCTGGGAGGGCAGGTGGCCGGCGCGCTCGCCGAGGCCGACCTGGGCGAGCGCGCGGTGCACCTCGGCGCGGTCGGGGCGGCGCCCGGCCAGGCGCAGCGGCAGGCCGACGTTCTGTTCCGCGGTGAGCGAGCCGACCAGGTTGAACGCCTGGAAGACGAAGCCGAGTTGCTGCCGGCGCAGGACCGTCAGCTGGGTCTCGTTCAGCCCGGCGAGGTCGGTCCCGTCCAGGGTGACCCGGCCGCTGTCGGGCCGGTCGAGGCCGGCGCCGCACTGCAGCAACGTGCTCTTGCCGGATCCGGAGGGCCCCATGACGGCGGTGAAGGTGCCGCGGTCGAAGGCGACGTCCACCCCCCTGAGCGCCCGTACGGCCTCCGGCCCGGCTCCGTAGGTGCGGTGTACGTCTTCGAGGCGCAGTACGGCCCCGTCATCCCCCGTGATCTTCACGGGGGCTACACCTACCACGATCGAAGTCGCGCGGACCAGCTGACTTGGGCGAATCGTTACGGCATCAGATGAGCCTCCGTCAGGCGGCGGACCCCGGCGAGGACGTCGGCGTCCCGGTCGGTGCCTTCGGTGCCGGCTCCCGGAGCATGAAGACGTCGATCGGGTCCTCGTGGACGACGGTGAAGCTGTGCCGCTCGTACAGCCGCTGGGCGGCGCTGCCTTGGAGGACGACGAGACGCACCGGCTCCCCGGCGGCGTCGGCCTCGGCGAGGAGGTGGCGCAGCACGGCGGTGCCGAGGCCCCGGCCCTGGAGGTGTGGGGCCAGGTAGAACAGCTCCAGGTGGCGCCCGCCCCGCTCGTCGGGGCGGACCGTGACGGAGCCCGCGAACGCCCCCTCGACCAGCAGCACGGAGGTGTACCGGGTGGAGAAGGCGTCCCGCACCCGCTGGCGGGAGCGGTCCGGGTCCCAGCGGCCGAGGCGTTCCAGGTCGGCGCGCATGACCTGGTCCTTGAGGGCGCTGATGGGTTCGAGGTCCTTGAGGGCGGCGGGTTCCAGGGTCCAGGTGGGGAGGCTGTTCACGCCGCGCAGTGTTCCACCGGCGGCGAGGCTCCGACCAGCAGTTTTCTCAGGATACGGACCGGGAGTCCGCCCAGACCCCCTCGAACTCCTCGCGGTAGACCTCCAGCAGCCCCGGCTCGGTGCCGCCCGGCTGCTGGCCGGCGCCGCCGCGCAGGATCAGTGCTGGGGACTCCATGCCCCGGGAGCGGCGCAGGTAGGGCTGGATGACACCGAGGTCCCGGCTCTGCCGGCGGCCGCCGACCTGGCCGGTCGGGCGGGGGCCCTCGACCAGGTAGGCGGTGAAGCGCGGGGTCTCGTCGAAGACCCGGATCTCGAAGCCGCCCTGGTCGCGCAGCCGGGCCCGGACCCGGCGCACGTGCATGATGTTCATCTCGATCGAGCGGGACAACTCGCTGCGCGAGAGCCCGAGTTCGCGTTCGCGGCGGCGCACCGCGCTGCTCGCCGGGTTGAGGAAGAGCAGCCGGACCCGGCAGCCCTCGCCGGCGAGGCGCACCAGGCGCTTGCCGGTGTAGTTCTGGCAGAGCATGCCGAGGCCGATGCCGAGCGCGTCGAGCCGCCGGGCGCCGTCGAGCAGGTCCTCCACCGGCAGGTCGCGCTGCAGCCGGACCCGGTCGGCGTGCACCGCGACCACGTCCGCGTACCGCCCGGCGACCAGCGATTCCACCACGTCGGCGGGCACCCCGCCCGCGCCGCCGTCCAGGACGGCGAGCAGCCGGGCGGCGGCGCGCTCGGTCTGGGCCAGCACGGTCTGGGTGAGCACCCGGTTGCGGGAGACCACGTGCCGGGCCACCTCCAGCTCGTCCAGGGCGAGTTCGATCTCGCGCCGGTCGGCGAGGTACGGCTCGAAGCAGGGCCAGTGCTGGACCATCAGCTCGCGCAGCTGGGGCAGGGTGAGGAAGACCAGCGGGTCGTCGTCGGCCGGGTCGAGCAGGTAGCCCTTGCGGCGGCTGACCTCGCGTACGGCGTCGGCCCGGTGGGCCCACTCCTCGCCGGCCGGTCCGGCGGCGGCGGTGACCCAGTCCTCGCCGTGGGCGGGGGCGTAGATGGGGTGCAGCACCTCGTCGACCAGGGAGCGCAGCCGCTGTTCGACCAGGTTGAGCCAGACGTAGGCGCGGCCGGACAGCCGCACCCGCTGGTAGGCGTCCTCCCACTCGCCGGCCGACCAGGCGAGCGCGGGAACCTCGACCGGGCCGCTCTGCGCGGGCACCAGGGCGCGGCCGGTCAGGGTGGGGCGCATGACCATCGTGGGCGCCTCGCTGCGGGCACCGCCCCGGTCGGGGCCGTCGGGCCCGGGGCCACGGCCGCCGGCGGGGAACACCATGCGCCACCTCATCTGGTTGCTGCGGCTGACCCCCGCGGGCGCGGGGACCGTTGACGGACTGTCGATAGTCCGCCGGGGCGGCCGGACGATCAAGGGTACTGCCCGCCGCGAGCCGCCCGCAGCCGGTTGCCCGAGGGCCCCTCCCGTACCGCCGGCCCCTTTTCTTCACAAGATCGGCCGCCGGACACCCGTTCGGGCGAACCCCGGCGCTATCTCCCGGCCGCCGGGGGAGGGCTCGGGGAGTATGCGGGCTGTGCGTTGCGTCACGGCGCGCGAGCGTCGCACATGCCCGGCCGTCCGGCCGGGAAGAGAGCGTCCGGGTCCGGGCAGGTCTTCGGATTACATGTCAGTTTTGGTCGGCAGCAAGGAAGTTGATGACTCATGCAGGTCTGGCCCGGTACGCCCTACCCCCTCGGCGCCACCTACGACGGGGCCGGCACCAACTTCGCGGTGTTCTCGGAGAGCGCCGACCGGATCGAGCTGTGCCTGATCGACGAGGACGGCTCGGAGACCGCCGTCGAACTGCGTGAGACGGACGCCTTCGTCCGCCACGCCTACCTCCCGGGCGTCCAGCCCGGCCAGCGCTACGGCTTCCGCGTGCACGGCCCCTACAACCCGGGCCTCGGCCAGCGGCACAACAGCGCCAAACTCCTGCTGGACCCGTACGCCAAAGCGATGAGCGGGCACATCGACTGGGACGAGTCGGTCTACGGCTACCACTTCGGCGCCCCCGAGCGCCGCAACGACCTCGACTCCGCCCCGCACACCATGCACTCGGTGGTGATCAACCCGTACTTCGACTGGGGCACCGACCACCCGCCGCGCACCGACTACCACCGCACCGTCATCTACGAGGCCCACGTCAAGGGCCTCACCCGACTGCACCCGGGCATCCCCGAGGAGATCCGCGGCACCTACGCGGGGCTGGCCCACCCGGCGGTGATCGAGCACCTGGCCAAGCTCGGCGTCACCGCGATCGAGCTGATGCCGGTGCACCAGTTCGTCCGCGACCACCGGCTGCGCGACCTCGGCCTGTCGAACTACTGGGGCTACAACACGATCGGCTTCTTCGCCCCGCACTCCTCCTACTCCTCCACCGGCGACCGCGGCCACCAGGTGCAGGAGTTCAAGTCCATGGTCAAGGCGCTGCACGCGGCCGGGATCGAGGTCATCCTGGACGTCGTCTACAACCACACCGCCGAGGGCAACCACCTCGGGCCGACGCTGTCGCTGCGCGGCCTGGACAACGTCTCCTACTACCGCCTCGCCCGGGACCAGCGCTTCTACGAGGACACCACCGGCACCGGCAACAGCCTGCTGATGCGCAGCCCGCACGTGCTCCAGCTGATCATGGACTCACTGCGCTACTGGGTCACCGAGATGCACGTGGACGGCTTCCGCTTCGACCTCGCCGCCACCCTGGCCCGGCAGTTCCACGAGGTCGACCGGCTCTCCTCCTTCTTCGACCTGGTCCAGCAGGACCCGGTGGTCTCCCAGGCCAAGCTGATCGCCGAGCCCTGGGACCTCGGCGAGGGCGGGTACCAGGTCGGCAACTTCCCGCCGCTGTGGACGGAGTGGAACGGCATGTACCGGGACACCGTGCGCGACCTGTGGCGCGGCGAGAACGCGGCCCTCGCCGAGTTCGGCTCCCGGCTCACCGGTTCCTCCGACCTCTACCAGGACGACGGGCGCCGCCCGATCGCCTCCATCAACTTCGTGACCTGCCACGACGGTTTCACCCTGCGCGACCTGGTCTCGTACAACGAGAAGCACAACCAGGCCAACGGCGAGGACAACCGGGACGGCGAATCCTTCAACCGCTCCTGGAACTGCGGCGTCGAGGGCCCCAGCACCGACCCGGCCGTCGAGGACCTGCGCGCCCGCCAGCAGCGCAACCTCATCGCCACCCTGATGCTCTCCCAGGGCGTGCCGATGCTCTCCCACGGCGACGAACTCGGCCGCACCCAGCTGGGCAACAACAACACCTACTGCCAGGACAACGAGCTCGCCTGGGTGCACTGGCCCGAGGACGACGGGCCGCAGTCGCGACTGCTGGAGTTCACCCAGGGGATGATCTGGCTGCGGCGCGACCACCCGGTGTTCCGGCGGCGGCGGTTCTTCCACGGGCGGCCGGTGTCCGCCTCCGGCGGGTACGACGACCTCACCGACATCGCCTGGTTCACTCCGGGCGGGGAGGAGATGACCAAGCGCAACTGGGGCGCCAGCTACGCCAAGTCCCTGACCGTGTTCCTGAACGGCTACGCCATCTCCGAACCGGACCGGCGCGGCGGGCGGATCGTCGACGACTCCTTCCTGCTGATGTTCAACGCCCACTTCGAACCGCTGGAGTTCACCGTGCCCGCCGACCACGGGCAGGAGTGGCAGGTCGTGGTCGACACCGCGCAGCCCCGGCTGCCCGCCCCGGGCACGGGGGCGAGAGTCAAGGCCGGGGACGCCCTCTGGCTCACCGACCGCTCGCTGATGGTGCTGCAGCGGCCGGCCTAGGGCCTGCCCCGGCGGACTCGCGAGCCCGGCAGGATCCGCCGGGGACTGCCCCGGGGCCTGCCCCGCCGTCGCCGCGCAGGCGAAGTTTCGAAGACGGGCCCTCGGGGGCTCGCGCTCACCTGTTCGGGCCAGCAGCGGGTCTTGGCGGCGGGCCGGGCCGGGTACCTATGGACACATGACCTCCGCCGCCGAGCCCGCGCAGCCCCGCCCGGCCGCCACCGTCCCCACGTCCTCGTACCGCCTCCAGCTCCAGCCCGGCTTCACCCTGCGTGACGCCACCGCCGCCGTGCCCTACCTGGCCGCCCTCGGCGTCTCCCACCTGCACCTGTCCCCGCTGTTGCAGGCCGCCCCCGGCTCCGCCCACGGCTACGACACCGTCGACCACACCCGGATCAGCGAGCAGCTCGGCGGCGAGCCGGCGCTGCGCGCCCTGGCCGCCGAGGCGCACCGGCACGGGCTGCGGCTGATCGCCGACGTGGTGCCCAACCACATGGCCGTGCCCGTCCCCGAGCGGCTCAACGGGCCGCTCTGGCAGGTGCTGCGGGACGGGCCCGACTCGCCGTACGCCCGCTGGTTCGACATCGACTGGACGGCCCTGCCCGGCCCCGCCGACGCCCCCGGGCGCGGGCGGGTGCTGCTGCCGCTGCTGGGCGACCGGCTCGGCGCCGTGCTGGACCGGCTGACGGTGGACGGCGAGGTGCTGCGCTACCACGAACACGAGCTGCCGCTGCGGCCGGGCACCTCGGGGCTGCCGCTGCCCGAACTGCTGGCCCGGCAGTGGTACCGGCTCGCCTGGTGGCGACTGGCCCGCACCGAGCTCAACTACCGGCGCTTCTTCACCGTCAACGAGCTGATCGCCGTCCGGGTCGAGGAGCCCGAGGTGTTCGCCGCCACCCACGCGGTGCTGCTGCGGCTGCACGCCGACGGGATCCTGGACGGCTTCCGGATCGACCACCCGGACGGGCTCGCCGATCCACGCGGCTACCTGCGCCGCCTGGCAGCGGCCACCGGCGGGGCGTCGGGGACCACCGGCGGGGCGTACGTAGTGGTCGAGAAGATCCTCACCGGCGAGGAGCGGCTGCCCGAGGACTGGCCGGTGGCCGGCACCACCGGCTACGACGCGCTGCGCCGGATCGACGGCGTGCTCACCGACCACGCGGGCGCCTGCCTGCTGGCCGGGGCGTACGAGTCCTTCCTGCACGGCGGTCCGATCCGCGACCTGTGCCAGGACCCCCACCCGGCGATCGCCGCCGCCCGGCGCGGACGGGCCGACATGACCGGGCCGGGCGGCGAGCTGGTCGCCGAGATCGAGCGGCTGGTGCGGATCGCGCTGCGGGTCGGCGCCGCCGAACCCGCGCACACCGACCACGCGCCCTGGCAGCTGCGCGCGGCACTGCGGCGGCTGCTCACCGACTACCCGGTGTACCGGCCGTACGCGCGGCCCGGCGAGCCCGCCTCCGACGACCCGCTGCGGACGGCCGGCGCCGATGACCCGACCGAGCGCCTGGTGGCCGCGCTGGCCCTCGGCGAGCTGGGACGCGGCCCGGACAAGGACGAGTTCTGCGCACGCTTCGCGCAGACCGCCGCCGCGGTGGCCGCCAAGGGCGTCGAGGACACCGCCTTCTACCGCTGGAACGCACTGCCCGGCCTCAACGAGGTCGGCGGCGAGCCCGCCCGGCCCGGGCTGCATCCGGCCGAATTCCACGACTGGTGCCGGTACCTGGAGCGCACCTGGCCGCACAGCATGACCGCGCTCTCCACCCACGACACCAAGCGCAGCGCCGACGCCCGGGCCCGGCTCGCCGTACTCGCCGAGCAGCCCGCGGCCTGGGCCGCCGAGGCCGCCGCCTGGTCCACCGCCGCCGGGCCCGGCTTCGACCGCGACGCCGACTGGCTGCTCTGGCACACCCTGGTCGCCGCCTGGCCGATCGACCCGGACCGGCTGGTCGCCGCCCTGCTCAAGGCCGCCCGCGAGGCCAAGCTGCACACCTCCTGGACCGCCCCCGACCCGCACTACGAACAGGCGCTGGAGGAGCGGGCCCGCGCCGTCTACCGCAACCCCGGGCTGCTCCCCCGGATCGAGGGCCGGGTGCACGCGCTCGCCCCGTACGCCCGCGCCAACACCCTGGCCGCCGCACTGCTGCACCTGACCGTCCCGGGCGTTCCCGACCTCTACCAGGGCAGCGAGGAGCCGCTCTACACCCTGGTGGACCCGGACAACCGGGGCGTGGTCGACCTCGGCGCGCTCGCCGTGCGGCTCACCGACTCGGCCACCGCGCGCCCCGGCGACCTCGCCCGGGAGAAGCTGCACCTGACCACCACCGCCCTGCACCTGCGCCGCTCCCGCCCGCTCGGCGCCTACCGCCCGCTGACCGCCGTCGACCTCTCCAGCGACCACCTGCTGGCCTTCGCCCGCGGCGAGGACGTGGTCACCGCCGTCACCCGGCTGCCGTACGGGCTGGAGCGGGCGGGCGGCTGGCGGGACACCGTCCTGGAACTGCCCGCGGGCGGGGACTGGACGGACGAGCTGACGCTGCGCGGCTTCCCCGCCGGGGCGGTGCCGGTGGCGGAGCTGCTGGCGACCTACCCGGTGGCACTGCTGACGAGGAGGGGCTGAGCATGCCGCGCTACGAGGTGTGGGCGCCGTACGCGGCCTCCCGCGTCACCGTCCGGGTCGACGGGGCCGACCACGAGTTGGCCCGCTGCCCGGACCGGGACGGCTGGTGGTCCGGCGAGGCCCCCGAGGGCGACTACGCCTTCCGGCTGGACGACGGCCCGCCGCTGCCCGACCCGCGCTCCCCCCGGCAGCCACACGGCCCCGACGGCCCCAGCCGCGCGGTGGACCACGCGGCCTTCCGCTGGTCGCAGACCGGCTGGCGCGGCCGCCCGCTGCCCGGCGCGGTGCTGTACGAGCTGCACATCGGCACCTTCACGGCCCGCGGCACCTTCGAAGCCGCCGCCGAACGCCTTGACCACCTGGTCGAGTTGGGCGTGGACTTCGTCGAGCTGATGCCGGTCTGCCCGTTCCCCGGCAAGCACGGCTGGGGCTACGACGGGGTCTCGCCGTGGGCCGTCCACGAGCCCTACGGCGGGCCCGAGGGGCTCAAGCGCTTCGTGGACGCCGCGCACCGCAAGGGCCTCGGGGTGGTGCTGGACGTGGTGCACAACCACCTCGGCCCGTCCGGTAACCACCTGCCCTCCTTCGGGCCGTACTTCACCGATCGGCACCACACCCCGTGGGGCTCGGCCGTCAACCTGGACGCCCCCGGCTCGGACGAGGTGCGCCGCTACCTGATCGACAGCGCGCTGGCCTGGCTGCGCGACTACCGGATCGACGGGCTGCGGCTGGACGCGGTGCACGCCCTCGCGGACGACCGGGCCGTCCACTTCCTGGAGGAACTCTCCTACGAGGTCGACAAGTTGGCGGTGGCCGTGAACCGGCCGCTGTTCCTGGTCGGCGAGTCCGACCTCAACACCCCGCGCACCACCGCCGCCCGCGAGGCCGGCGGCCAGGGCCTCACCGCGCAGTGGAGCGACGACTTCCACCACGCGCTGCACTGCGCGCTCACCGGCGAATCACAGGGCTACTACGGGGACTTCGCGCGCGCGCCGCTCGCCGCCATCGCCAAGACGCTGCAGCGCGGGTACTTCCACGACGGCACCTGGTCCTCCTTCCGGGGGCGCCGCCACGGGCGGCCGTTCCCGCCGGGCGAGGGCCACCGGCTGCTGGGCTACCTGCAGACCCACGACCAGGTCGGCAACCGGGCGCTCGGCGACCGCATCTCCACCACCCTGCCCGCCGGCCGACTCGCCTGCGGCGCCGCACTCGTGCTCACCTCGCCGTTCACCCCGATGCTGTTCATGGGCGAGGAGTGGGCCGCCGCGACCCCCTGGCAGTACTTCACCGACCACACCGACCCCGGCCTGGCGGAGGCCGTCCGGCAGGGCCGGCGCCGGGAGTTCGCCGAGCACGGCTGGGCCGCCGAGGCCGTCCCGGACCCGCAGGAGCCGGCGACCGTGCTGCGCTCCGTACTCGACTGGACCGAGACCCGGCGCACCCCGCACGCCGAACTCCTGGACTGGTACCGGCGGTTGCTGAGGCTGCGGCACGAGCGGCCGGAGCTGTCCGACCCGGACCTCGGCGCAGTGCGGGTCGACTTCGACGAAGCGGCCGGCTGGCTGGTGGTGCACCGGGGGCCGTACCGGGTGGCGGTCAACCTCGGCACGGTCGAGGCCGCGCTGCCGCTGGGCGCCGTCGGGCGGGAGGTGACGGCGGCCTTCGGGGTGGCCGCGCTGGAGGGGACGGCGGTGCGGCTGGCGGCGGACTCGGTGGCGGTCGTCGCCGTGCAGGCCACCAGGGGGGTGTAGGTCACCAGAGGAAGGTGCCGATCCGCTCGCGCAGCACGGGCGCGTCCAGACCGTAGGCGGTCAGGTGCTCCGCCATCGAGCCGTAGTGCCGGTGCTCCTCGCGCGGCACGCCCAGGGCCAGCACCCGGTGCGGGCGGTCGGCCAGCGCCGCGTGCGCCTCGTTCGCCGAGGTGCCCGCCAGGTACGGCTCCACCAGCACCACGTCCGCCCGCTCGCCGACCGCGGCGCGCAGGGTCTCGGCGTCGAAGGGGCGCACCGTGGCCGCGTACAGCACGGTGACGTCCAGGCCCTCGGTGGCGGCCAGCACCGCGTCCAGCATCGGGCCGACGGCGAGCACCGCACCGCGCGATCCGGTGCGCACCGTGGTGAAGCGGCCCGGCTCGACCGCGACGGGGGCGGCGTTCTGGTGGTTGGAGAGCCGGACGTACACATTGCGGTCGCCGTCCGCGACGGCGTGCGCCAGCAGTCGCTCGGCCTCGTCCGGGTGGCCGGGGACGTGCACCGTCCAGTCCGGCAGGGTGTCCAGCAGGGCGACGTCGCCCGGGGACATGTGGGTGCGGCCGGCCGCCGGGTTGTCGTAGGAGCCGCCCGCGCTGACCAGCACGGCGCCGACGCCCTGGTGGACCAGGCTCAACTTGACCTGTTCGAAGGGCCGTTCGACCAGGAAGCTGGCGAAGGTGTGGGCGATCGGGCGCATCCCGCTGAGCGCCAGGCCGCCGGCCGCGCCGATCAGCAGCTGCTCGCGGATGCCGACGTTGACCACCCGGTCGGGGTGGCGCCGGTGGGCCGGCTCGAAGGCGGCGGCGGTGATGTCGGCCAGCACGACGGCCAGTCGGGGGTCCTCGTCCAGCAGACGGGAGGTGACGGCGACGAAGCGCTCGCGCATGGTGTCCATCGGGGAACTGCCTTTCGGTGTCGGCGTGTCGGCGTGTCGGGGGCGTTCGGGGTGGTGCTCTTCCGGGGTGGTGCTCTCGCAGCGGCGCTCTCGGGGTGGCGCTCTCTCGGGGGGCGCTCAGGAGTACTTCGGCTCCACCCGGGCGACCACCACGTGCGGGCGGCCCGGGTGCTCGGCGGTGTAGGCGCGGAACAGCGCCTCGTGGTCGCGGCCGTCCACCGTCGCGGTGGACCAGCCCTCGGCCGCGAACCGCTGGGCGATCCCGCCCTGCCAGCCGTGGGTGGCCGAGGAGTTGTCGATCACCACCACGTTCAGCCGGTCGAGCCCGTACGCACCGGCGAAGGCCACCGCCTCGTGGTTGGAGCCCTCGTCGAACTCGGCGTCACCGATCAGCGCCCACACCGCCGGGCCGGTCAGGCCCTGCGCCCGCAGGCCGAGCGCGGTGCCGACGGCCAGCGGCAAGCCGTGGCCGAGCGAGCCGGAGGAGATCTCCACCCCGGGCAGCAGCGTGCGGTCCGGGTGGTAACCCAGCGGCGAGTCGTAGCCCCCGAAGCCGGGCAGCACGGCCGGGTCGATGAAGCCCTTGGCGGCCAGCACCGCGTAGTAGGCCATCGGGCCGTGACCCTTGGAGAGCAGGAAGCGGTCGCGGTCCTGCGCCTCGGCGGTGTCCGGGGAGACCCGCAGCACCCGGTCGTACAGCACCCAGAGCGCGTCCAGCGTGGA
The DNA here is from genome assembly GCF_040609455.1 of Kitasatospora sp. NPDC004669. Lineage (NCBI taxonomy): Bacteria > Bacillati > Actinomycetota > Actinomycetes > Kitasatosporales > Streptomycetaceae > Kitasatospora > Kitasatospora sp. NPDC004669. The sequence goes on along the minus strand of NZ_JBEXKB010000018.1, from coordinate 30,867 downwards.
GGTGGCGGCGACGTCGTGCTTCTCGTCACCGGTCATCAGCGCCATCAGGGCCTGGAGGTCCTCGAAACCGGCCCGGCCGACGGCTTCCGTGCGTGTCTTCGTCGTCATGCCCCGATCGTGCAACTTCAAGCGAACTTTAAGTCAAGCGGCTACACTGAGCACCCATGACGGCGAACTCCGACGACACCCGCGCCGCCGGCCCGCGCTCGGGCGACCTGCTCACCATCGGCCAACTCTCCGCCCGCAGCGGCATCGCCCACTCCGCACTGCGCTACTACGAGAGCCTCGGCCTGATCCAGGCCACCCGCACCAGCGGCGGCCAGCGCCGCTACTCCCGCGGCATGCTTCGCCGGATCGCCTTCGTGCGCGCCGCCCAGCGGGTCGGCCTCTCCCTGGACGAGGCCCGCGACGCCCTCGACCGCCTGCCCGAGCGCCCCGCCCCCAGCGGCTCCGAGTGGGACCGGATCGCCACCACCTGGCAGGACCGGATCGACGAGCAGATCGCCGAACTCGAATGGCTCAAGGCCAGACTCACCGGCTGCATCGGCTGCGGCTGCCTCTCGCTGACCCGCTGCGCCCTGCACAACGCCGACGACCGGCTCGGCCAGGCCGGCCCCGGCGCCCACTACCTGCGCACCCACGACCCGGCCACCGAGCTCGAAGGCGGCCGCTGAAAGGGCGGGCGCTGAAACCCTTTGCCGCCGGCCGTCGGCCTGCCTACCGTACGGCCATGCTGCCTGTGGTGGAGACGGACGAGCAGTGGGACGCGGTCGTCCCCGAGGAATCGGTGATGCGCCCCGGCGTCGAGGCGCTCTGCGCGCAACTCGGCGTCTGCGGAATGCCGTTGGAACGCTTCGCGGAGGGATCCGTCCCGGTGTACGCGGTGGGCGGAGCGCATGTGCTCAAGCTGTTCCCGGCGGCCAGCGCCCACGACGGCCTCGCCGAGGCCCGCGTCCTCACCCATCTGCAGGACGCGCTGCCGATCCCCACCCCCGAGGTCCGGGCGGCCGGTGAGTACGTCAACGGCTGGCGCTACGTCCTGATGTCCCGGCTGCACGGCGAGGGTCTCGCCCCCGCCTGGCCGCGCATCCCCCGGCCCGACCGCCAACGGATCGCCCGCGACTGCGGCGAGGCGCTCGCCGCCCTGCACGCCCTCGACGCCGAACCTCTCGCCGACGTACTCGCCCCCGGCAACTGGATCGCCTTCCAGGACGAGCAGCGGGCCGACGCCGTCGCCCGCCAACGCGAACACGGCCTACGCGAGCCCTGGTTGGAGCAGATCCCCGACTTCCTCGCCGCCGCCCCGCTCCCCCGCACGCGGCACCGCGCCCTGCTGCACACCGAGTTCATGCGCGAACACCTGATCACCGACCCGGCCACCGGGTGGCGCCTCACCGGCCTGATCGACTTCGAGCCCGCCATGATCGGCGACCCGGCCTACGACCTGGTCGCCGTCGGCCTGTTCACCACCCGCGCCGACCCGCACCTGCTCGGACAGCTGCTGGGTGCGTACGGCCGCTCGTTCGAGCCCCGGCTGCTGATGGCGTACACGCTGCTGCATGTGTACAGCGATCTGCCGTGGTACCTGCGGGAGTTGAAGCCGACCGCGCGGACACTGGACGACCTCGCCGAGGAGTGGTTCGGCGTCGCTTGAGGCCTGGGCGCCCTCCACCGGCAACAACGTCGTGAGGATTCGATACTGGCCCGGAATCGACTCTCCTCGGCCGGTCGAGGTGGGAATCGGTAAGTGGAGCACCTACTCCCTGGTGAGCACCGCGGACCGGGAACCCTTCGTTGCGCACAAGATCGAGTGGATCAAGATCGAGTAACTGATCGCTTCAGAATGAGTTGAGCCGCAAGCCGTGCGCTCGGCGATCTCGGTCGGCAGGATGTGCGGGCACATGCTGATCTTGTTCCGGATGACCTGTGGGAGCGCGTGGCTCCGCTCCTGCCGCCCGCTCCTGAGCGGCGCCGTCGCCACCCCGGGCGACTGCGAGTTCCCGACCGGGCGGCACTCGCCGGGATCATGTACGTACTGCGGACCGGCGTCGCCTGGCGCGACGTCCCGGCCGAAACGGTCGGGCTGCTCCGGGGTAACGGCCTGGCGCCGCCTTCGGGAACTGGCCTGCGGCCTCATCTGCCTCCGCCGCCTGCAGACCTCACGGTGAAGCGAGCGGTCAGGTCAGGATGATCGGATTGGTAAGTGCGGCGACGTGCCCGTTGGGACGGCGGACCTCGATGCGGACGAACGCCGACTCCTCCGCCGTCGTATCCCACTGCACTGCACCCACCCCGTCTCCGGGGAGAGACGCCCGGTGAACCTTCCCTCGATCGGTGTGGAAGCTGACGGTCCCCAACGGCACGCCTTGTACTGCTGCCCGCACTTCCACCTGCCCGCCGTGAGTCGCGAGCCGTTCTCCCACCCCGGCAACGCGACGATCGACATTGGCGGTGAACGAGACGTTCACGTCCGCCGACTCCGCGATCCAACTGCGGCCGGCGCGGATTCCGGCCAGAACCGCCTCGGTGCTCAGTTCCTCGGCGAAGACCGCGGTGTGGGGGATGCCGATCTGTCCCTCCACATGGGTGTCGCTGTTGCCCATCGCCGGCCGCCACGGGCCCACTCGGATGTCGGCTGCGAGGCTCCGTCCCCACTCCGCCAGGGCGGCTTTGTTGTCTGCGTTCCAGGGCCGGTCCGAAGTCCACAGCCCGTTCCACACCTCCACCACGTCGAAGCCCAGGAAGGGGAACATGAAGTCGCCCGACGGATAGGGCGCATGCGGGTGCGCGGCCACGCACAGGCCCCCTGCTCGATGGACCTGGTCCAGGCACTGGCCGATCAGTCCGTCCCTGACCTGGTGGTTCCAGTCGACGACCTGGCCGGGGTCTATGCCAAGCGCAAGCCAGTGTCCGGTCTTCGTGGTCACTTCCTCACCGAGAAGGATCAAGAAGTCATCGGCGGCCAGATGCCCCCAAGCACCGGGAGCCGCAGCTGCGTTGTGCTCCGTCGTGGCGATGAAGTCGAGCCCGGCAGCGCGCGCCCGAACGGCCAACTCTTCAGGGGTGAGCTCCCCGTCCGAGTGGACAGAGTGCACATGGCAGTCCCCGCGGTACCAAGCCGCCCCGCGTCCGACCGCCCGCGTCGGCGGGAAGCGCAAACTCGACAAGGTTCCCCCCAAAGTCCTGTCGAGCCAACGCGCAAGCAGGTCACCCAGTTCCGTCACGGCTCTCAGCGCCGGTCTCAGCCGAGAGGTCAGATCAAGATCTCATTCTGAAACGATCAGTAAGGCCTGGGATCGGTGCGCAGCAGGCCGTACACCACCCCGTCGCGCCACTCCCCGGCCCGGAATGTCACCGCGCGGTGGACGCCTTCCCGGGTGAAGCCGACCTTCTCCAGGGCGCGCTGCTCGGGGAGGTTGTCGACCTCGGTGTCCGCCTCCACCCGCATCACCGGCGTATGGGTGAACAGATAATCCACCAGCAGGCGCTGGGCCTGCGTCCCGATGCCCCGCCCGCGCGCCTGCGGCACCAGCTGAATGCCGATGTTCCAGTACGGCGCGGTCGGCCGCACGCCCTTCTGTCTGGCCGCGACGAAGCCGCAGAACTCGTCGCGGACGACGACCGCGAAGATCCACTGGTCGTCCCCGAGCAGCCCGTGCTCGGCCCACCGGCGTCGGAACCGCTCGGGGTCCCGCCAGCCGTACCACTGGAACTCGCCCACCGCGTCCGGATCGTTGATCAGGCGGCCGAACTCCGGGAGGTCGGCCTCGGCTATCGGACGCAGGGAGACCACTTCACCGTTCATGCAGGCGCCAACGCCCGGGCCGGTACGACGGTTCCTCAGATCGCTGCGGGACGCGGGTCGGTGCGCAGCAGGCTGTAGAGCACCACGTCCCGCCATTCACCGGCCCGGAAGGTCTGCGCCCGCTTCACGCCCTCGCGCGTGAATCCGACCTTCTCCAGGACGCGCTGTTCCGCGTCATTGGTCGACTCGGTCTCCGCCTCCAGCCGCATCACCGGCGAATGCGCGAACAGGTAGTCGACGAAAAGCCGGTGGGCCCGAGTGCCGATGCCGCGCCCCCTGGCCTCCGGCAGCAGCTGGGCGCCCATGCTCCAGTGCCAGGCGGTGGGGGTCGCCGCTTCCCGCATGGCAGCGGCATAGCCGCAGAACGCGCCGTCGGCGGTGATCGCGAGGGTCCACTGCTCGTCCGTGAGCAGCCCGTTCTCGGCCCAGACGCGACGGATCCGGTCCGGCTGCCGCCAACCGAACCACAGCTGCTCGCCCATGGCTTCGGGATCATTGAGGAGCTTGAGGAAGTGCGGGAGGTCGGCTTCGGAGATCGGACGCAGGGAGATCTTCTGTTCACTCATGCCTCCGCAAACGCCCTCAGTGGCATGACGGTTCCTCATGTCATTGAAATGAATCAGGAATTCGCGATGCCCGCACCGGATCGCCGTTTACTGCGCCACATACGGAACCGTTTACTGCGCCGATCGAATCCCCCGGCTCCTCAGCGGGAAATCGACCGCGCGAGCCGGAACCCCACGTCGTCGATCCGCAGCGTGGGGTGGCTGCGGCGGCGGACGGAGGCCCGGCAGCTCCAGTGCTCGTCGAACCACCCGCCCCCGCGCAGGACGCGGTAACTGCCGTACACCTCGGCGTCGTAGACGTCCCAGCACCACTCCCACACGTTGCCGAGCAGGTCGTACAGCCCGAAGGCGTTCGGCCGCAGCTCGCCCACCCGGTGCGGGCGTTCGTCGGAGTTGCCGCGGTACCAGGCGATCTCGTCCAGCGGGCCGTAGCGCGGCCCGTCGGTGCCGGCGCGGCAGGCGTGTTCCCATTCGGCCTCGGTGGGCAGCCGGTAGCCGTCGGCGGTGCGGTCCCAGGTGGCCGCCTCACCATCCAACTCGTAGGCGGGGTTCAGGCCTTCGCGCTTCGAGAGGTCGTTGCAGTAACGGAGGGCGTCGAGCCAGGAGACGTTGTGCGCGGGGCGGCAATCACCCGCGACGCCCTCGTACTGCTCGCGGGTGACCGGACAGGATGCCAGCTGGTACGGAGCGAGGTCGACGTCCCAACTCCGCTGGGTGCGGCGGTCGGAGAGCGTGACTCGGCCGGGCGGAACGGTGATCAGTCCGGTGCGGGCATCCATGATCGCGATCCTACGGCCTGCCCCCGCGCAGCAGGTCGACCGCGCCGCGTTCGGCGAGCTCCTCGGCGCGCGGGGGCACCGTGCAATGCGATCGGTTCGATCCGGGTCTTCGAGTTCGACGGCGTGGTGCTGAACGAGACGCTGCTCGCCTACGACGAGGAGGCCCGCAGCTACACCTACAGCTTCCCCGACGGCACCTTCCGCTTCGGCGACTACCGGGCCACCCTCCGGGTCGGCCCGGTCACCGAGCTGGACGTCAGCTTGGCTCCCGGGGGAGTCACGACACCCCCGGGAGCCCACCGCGCAGGTCCAGCGCCTGCTCCCGGCGGCGAACCGCCAGGAGCCGCCCGGTCAGCTTCCAACGATGTACTGTGCGGGGGGATCCAGGATGGTGATGTCCGTGGAGACGTTGAGCGGGGAACTCCAGTCCACGTTGACCACGAAGTCGACGCCGCCGTCACGCACGCACACGTTCTCGACCGTGATGCTCGCAGCGCCGATGAGAACTCCCCAGTTCTGCCCCACGAACACCGGTGGCCCCAGGTCGGTCGCCTCGGTGGCGGCCACCTGCACCACCGACTGGGGAGTGATCTCGGAGTCGTTGAAATGCAGTACCGAGCGGCCCTGCCGTTGCGGTACCCACATGCGGTAGCTGACCACGGCTGCCTCCATGCTCGCCTTGCCGCCGCCCGTTTCCGTCTTCCATTGTCGTTCCGGTGCGCAGGGGTTGCAGCTCGGCCCCTTCAGGAAGGGTCTGCCGGTCGGGCGTGTCGACCGAGAACGAGCGAACCCCGTCCTGCTTCCGGCCCGGCGCTAGCCCCTCTGAACGGCCAGCAGGAACCAGCCGGCCACCGAGACGGCCGCAGCCGACCATCCGAGCGCGGCAGCGGTACGGCCGCACTCGGGCCCACGAGCTCGCTGAAACGCGGCGATCAGCGCGGTGATCGCCGCGACCGGCACGGACAGGCAGGCCAGGAACCAGGCCCAGCCGCCGAACACCAACACCGGGAAGAAGGCCAGGATCGTCAACGGCACCCACACCGCCGCAACCGTGAACCCGGCCGCAGCGCAGCCGACCCGAAATCGATCCCGCCGACGGAAACAGACCGGCACGGCGCATGCGACGGCGGAGACCAGCCCGACCAAATAATGAACATACGGCCAACCGATACCGAACACCGACCCGATGAGCACCAGCGGCGGCACGAACACAGCGACCGCCGCCCCGGCCAGCCACCGGGCACTCGCAGGCACAACAGTCATGATTCCCCCCTGCGTTCATATATTTGAACACGTTCAAACCTAGCGCGCAGGGGGAGGCGCCATCAGCTGGACGTGTCGTGTGCGATCGCCGCGAGCACGCGCCGGCGCACAGCGGCGGAGGCTTCGGGCAGCCAGGGGGCCAACTCCGCTTCGAGGCGCCGCCGTTCGGCGCGAAGGAGCCGCGCGATGCGACTGGGAGAGCAGCGCAGGAACCACCAGTCCCGGATGCGGTCGATCACGCGGGCTCCTCGGTCGGGTTCGCCCAGCTGATGCGCACCTCGTACTCGCCGACAGGAAAGACGAGGGCGGGGTTCCCGGCGAGGTGGCGGATGACATCACGCTCGGCGCAGGGGCCGGTGAAGCGGCGCTCCAGGATCTGGAGCTGGGAGCGGGACATCGGGAGGAAGCGGACCGAGTCCCAGATCGCTTCGAGCGTCGAGGCATCGAGGACGCGGATAGTCGGCGGCTTGACGCCGGGGATCTCCACGAGGATGTCGTGATCGGCCCTCACGCGGCCACCTCGCCCCAGACGATCTTGCCCACGGGCCGGCGCGGGCAGCAGCCCCAACGCTTGGTGAGCGAGTCGACGAGCCGGAGGCCGCGTCCGGTCTCGCCGTCGAGACCGGGCGCGGCGAGGACGGGCCTGTGGTCACCCAGGGAGTCGTGGACCTCGATACGGAGACGGGAGAGGTCGACGTCGAGCGCGAAGTAGATGAGACGGCCGACCGGCGTGCCGTGCAGGACGGCGTTGGTGACGAGTTCGGTGGCGACCACGAGGCCGGAGTCGAGGAAGCGCTCCCCGTCCGGGACGGAGGAGAGGAGGACGGCGACCCGTTGACGGGCGACGGCGGGGGAACGGCGGCTGCGCGGGAGCCAGACGGTGGAGGAGTTTCGAGACATGGCGAAGTCACCTTCCAAGCACATGAGTGGAGAAGGCCGGGCGGGCGGCCGTCGCGGCGGCCCGCACACGTCAAACACGAAGCGCCCATGAGAGTGCACCACAGCCACATGCCATGCGCATCACACACAGCCAGCGCTCCGTCACTCACAGCATGAAGCATTGCCGCGAGAGATCGCAAGGCAAGTCTGCGAAATATGAAAACTTTCAGTTACGAGGGCAAGGTGCGCCCTCTAGGCTCTCGCCGGTGGTGGCGAACCGTCACCACTCGCATGCACACTGGTTCCTGAACGCTCTGGAGGGGTTACGTAGATGGCAGTCGCAGTGCCAGCCGTGCGATACCGACGCATCGCCGCTGAGCTGAGGAGGCTTCGCGAGCTGAAGAACCTCTCAGCCGAAGAGGTCGCCGCCCAGGTCGACGGCATCAACCTGGTGAAGCTCAGCAGGTACGAGAACGCTCGCGTCCAGCTGAAGCCTGATGTCGTCCGTGCCCTACTCGACTTCTACGAGTGCGACGAGGAGCTCAAGGAGGTCCTCGTCGAGATCCTCCGAGACAAACGCCGTCCGGGCTGGATGGCGGGCTACGAGCAACTGAACCCGCTCTACACAGATCTGATCCGCTTGGAAGAGACGGCGGTTGGCAACAAGTCGTACGAGTCCGCCTACATCCCCGGTCTACTTCAGACACGCCAGTACGCGCACGCCATCATCTCCAGTGGCGTGATAAACAGGCCCAGCGTCGAAGAGCGTGTAGAAGTCCGGATCAACAGGCAATCCGTCCTCACTCGATCCGAGAACCCGCTGAAGCTGTGGGCCGTGATTCACGAGGCCGCCCTGACGATGAACGCCACCCCGGGCGTGATGGCTGATCAGCTGGACAAGCTGCTGCAGTTCAGCCAGCTCCCCAACATCAGGATTCAGGTCATGCCGGCCACGGCTCCTCCGCATCCCGGAATGACAGGGCCATTCGCACTCCTGGAGTTTCGACAGCGCGACCTCGACCTGGTTCTGCTCAGCGGAATGCTCAGCAGCAACTGGGTGGAGGATCCGGACCAAGTCGACATCTATCGGGCGGCGTTCGACGAAATCATGGCAACCGCCTTGTCCCTCGACGAGTCGCGCAACCTCATCACACAGAAGAGAGACACGCTCAAGTGACCCACTTCCCTGTCGCCTCCGCACTTCCCGTGCAGTGGAAGAAGGCAACTGCCAGCAACCCGAACGACAACTGCATCGAAGTAGCCGACGGCATCACCGGCATCATCCCGGTCCGCGACAGCAAGGACTCCCACGGCCCGGCGCTCGGCTTCACCCCCGAGGCCTGGCATTCCTTCATCGCCGGCATCCGCTCCGACGACTTCCCGACCAACCGCTGACGCACTCCCCACCGGGCGGCCCCGCATGCCACGCGGGGCCGCCCGACCTGACGGCTCCCCACCTCGCGATCTCGGAAGATGCTCAGTCGAGGCAGAACTCGTTGCCCTCGATGTCCTGCATCGCGATGCACGACTCATTGACGCCATCGGCACGCAGCACCTGCACGCATACCGCGCCGAGCGCGATCAGTCGTTCGCATTCGGCCTGAAGCGTGGCCAGGCGCTCTTCACCCACGAGGCCGGTGCCGACCCGCACGTCGAGATGCACCCGATTCTTGACGACCTTGCCCTCGGGAACGCGCTGGAAGTACATCCGTGGGCCCACACCCGAGGGATCCATGCAGACGAACGCCGCACCCTGACGCTCGGGCGGCAGCGAGCGATTGAAATCGTCCCAGGTGTCAAACCCCTGCGGTGGCGGCGGTACGACGTACCCCAACACCTCGCACCAAAAGCGGGCGACGCGCTCAGGTTCCGCGCAGTCGAAGGTGACCTGGAACTGCTTGATCGATGCCATCCGGCCACCCTAGCAGCGGCGCTCTGCTGCTCATCTCCCGCTGCGGCTCCACATGTTGACGGGATGATGGCTCTTGCGAACCGCTGTCCTGTCGGCCCGTACGACACCGGACCGCACCCGACTCGGATGCACAGCAGTGTGATTGCCCTGCGCATGCCGCATGGCGATGCAGCCGACCAAGGGGAGGGGTTTGCGTTGGTGATCGAATAGCGGCGTTTTGGCAGGTCAGCCCTGGTATTTCCACTTCTGTCGTGATGCTTGGTCAACACCGCCGCAGGGCCCTACAGTGCGCGCATGAATCTCCGCACCAAGAAGACGCTGTCTGCCCTGCTCAAAGGCGCGATCGTCCTCACCTGCTCAACCCTCTACCGCCTGGCCAGAGGCTGGCAACTCGTGGTCGATCCGGTCTTCTTCGCCTTCGTGGCCTTGTTCTTGGCGAGCGCCGGGTACACGTGGTGGTGGTACGGCGACTCCCCCAAGGCGGTGGCTATGCGGGCGAACGTGGAGGCCAAGAAGGCCGCCCGGCAGCAGTTGAGGTGATCGCCCCGGCCTCCTGTTCACCACGTCCATCCGCCAGAAACCGTTCTGCGACACGTGGGAGATCGCCGGGGAGGGTGTGACCTCACAGAGCCGATCCCCATCTCCTGAGCCTTGCCCGGTATCCGGGTGGGACGGGTTCCAGAGCCGGTCGGCTTCGCCGCGGGCGAGATGGTCCTCGTAGATCCGCACCTTCTCCCGCATCACGTCCAGGGTCCCCTGCAACTCCCGGATCCGCGCCTCCACGTGATCCTGGTGCCGGCGCAGCAGCTCAAACCGCTCGCACCGCCGGGGCGGGCCCTTCCCGCCACTGCGGCTGAACCATCTCCAACGGGCGCCTCACCTGACACCACCGCGCCCGCAAGGAGACGACTCACCTGGCCGACATCTCTCGCCCCTCAGGTGTGGGTCCCGAGCACCCTCATCCGCCGGACGGGCGAGAGGGCGATCGGAATCCACACGCAGGCCAGGCAGGCGGCCGACGCTGCCAGGGCCCACCGGGTGCCGACGGCCGCGGCCAGGACCCCGGCCGTTGCCGCGCCGAGGGCCGTGGCGCCGGTGAAGAGGACGCGCATGGTGCCGTTGACGCGGGCGAGCAGCCCGGCGGGGGTGACCTGCTGGCGGAAGGTCATCATCAAGACCGAGTCGAAGCCGACCTTGAGCAGGACCAGGGCCCAGCCGACGGCCGCAACCGGGCCGGGGACGGGCCGGCCGAGCAGGGGGACGGCGACGGCCGGGGGCGCGACCAGAACCCCGACGAGCAGGGCAGCGCGGCCCGCGCCGAGCCGGTCGGCGAGCCTGACGGCGGACAGCGCGCCGAGCAGACCGCCGACGCCTCCGGCACCGAGGAACAAGCCCAGTTCCCCTTCGCTCCAGCCGAGTTCGGTGAGCGCGAGCACGGGGAGCAGCGTCATCACCCCGGCGGTGCCGATGTTGACCATGGAGCCGGCGACGGTCACGGTGCGCAGCACGGGCTGGCGGGCGACGAAGGCGATGCCCTCGGCGATCTCGTGCAGGAGGTGGCGCCGCACGACCCCACCGGCCGGGTGCTCGCGCATCCCGAGCGTGGACAACCAGGCTGCGGACCACAGGTATCCCGCAGCCATCACCAGCAGCACCGTGGGCGCGCTGAGCATCCCGGCCGCCCACCCGGCCAGCGCCGGCCCTCCGATGAGCGCGGTCTGGGTGACGGTGGCCAGCCGGGCGTTGGTGCGGGCGAGCAGGGCGCCCGGGGCCAGGTCCTTGACGAGGCTCTGGGTGGCCAGGTCGAAGAACACCGTCGCCACGCCCTGCACCACCACGACAGCCAGCAGGTGGACCGTGCTCAAGCACCCCGACCAGGCCGCGACCGGCACGGTGATCAACGCGCCCGCCCGCACCAGGTCCGCGCCGATCATGACCGGACGGCGCCGCACCCGGTCCAGCCAGGCGCCGACCGGCAGTCCGAGGAGTACGAAGGGCAGGGTCAGCGCGGTCCTCAGCAGGGACGTCCCCGAGGCCCCCGTGTGCAGCACGGTGACCGCCGTCAGCGGAACGGCCACCTGGCCGATCTGGGCGCCCCACAGCGCGACTCCGGACGCCGTGAGGTAGCGGCTGCGGTCCTGTGGAGTGACGACGGGCGGTGCCGCCGTGATCGTCTGCGTCATGGCGGGAAGCGTCGGGGAGTTCGAAAGTCGCCTCAATGGATTCACGCTAGGGTGAATCCTCGTGCCGTTCACGCTCACCCTCTCCCTGGGCACAGCCGATCTGAGCCAGTTGCGCTGGGCCGTCTCCCCGGCCTGGGAGCTGCTGGCCTCCATCAGGACGCTGGCCCGGCCGGCGAGCCACGCGATCCACATGCCGTGGCTGTCCGAGCACCGCCACGACCCGCTGCTCACCACGCCCCGAGCGGCGGCGGCACGCGCCCTCACCGCCGGCCCGCAGGGCCACCTCCCCGGGTTCCTCGCGCCGACCCCGCTCTCGCCCCTGACCACCATCGACGACGAGCTCGACGAGGTGCGCCGCACCCCCGCCGAGGTCATCCGCCGCGACCTGGCCGAGGTGTTCGGCACGAACCGACCGAGCGGCCTGACACCCATGGCGCGCGCACCCCGGCGCGAGTTGGACCGGATCGTCACCGACCTGCACGCGTACTGGCAGCGCGCCCTGGCGCCGGCCTGGCCGAGGATCCGGGCCCTGCTCGAATCCGACATCCACTACCGCGCCCGTTCCCTCACCGAGCGCGGACCGGCGGCGATGTTCGCCGACATCCACCCCGACCTGGCCTTCGACCAGGCCACCGGCACGCTGCGGATCGCCCAGCGGCAATCGAACCCGGCCGATCCGCACCGCTCACTGGACGGTCGGGGCCTCGTCCTGGTGCCGTCGGCGTTCGCGTGGCCGAAGCTCTACGTCAAGACCGCGGCGCCCTGGGTGCCCGTGATCCGCTACCCCGTCCGCGGCATCGGGACGCTGTGGGAGTCCCGCACCGACGCCGCCGACTTGGCCGCGGCGCTCGGCGCCACCCGGGCTCTGCTGCTGGGCCTCCTGGAGACCCCGGCCGGCACCGTGGAGCTCGCCAACCGGACCGGGCTGGCCCCCGGCGGGGTGTCCACCCAGCTGCACAAGCTCGCCAAGGCCGGTCTGGTCGCACCTCACCGGACCGGCCGGGTGGTGCTCTACGCCAGAACGGCCAGGGGCCAAGCCCTGTACGACTGAGCCGGGGGGCGGTCAGCGGACCGCCCCCGACTCGAACACGTCACGACTCGCCGGGGCACTCTCCGTCAACAGCCTTGGAGCCCAACGGTTTTGACCACAATTTCCACCCGCGCGAAGTCGCCGATCCACTGAATGGAAGAGCCCGGACCCTTTGGCTCCGTCTTTACGCCGGGCGCCTCCAGCGGCTTCCCAGCCGACGCCCAGTCGATGCCCAGCGGCCTCCCAGCCTCTCACCCCCCTCTCATCTCCCGCCCCTAGCCTCCGCGCATGAACGTCTCCCTGCTCGACGGCTGGTTCCCCTGGACGGTCCAGGCCGCGGCCCTCGCCCTGTTCCTGACCGCGGCGGGCTGGCGGGACCGGACCTGGCAGCGCAAGTGGGGTCCGATCGCGCTCGGCACGGCGCTGGCGATCACCGCGGTCGTCGCCGTCGGCGTGCTCACCCTGGCCGGGATCACCGATCCGATCCCGTTCGGGGTGTGGCTGTGGAGCGGGGTGGCGATCGCGGCGTTCTCGGTGCTGGGCTTCGGCTGGCGCGGCGCGAAGTGGTGGCGGCGGGTGCTGGTGGCGCCGACCGTCCTCCTCGCGCTGTTCTGCGCCGCGAACAGCGTGAACATCGCCACCGGCTACTACCCGACGATCGACGACGCGGTCGGCGAGCTCAGCGGCGATCCGCTGCCGGACCAGATCACCCTGGCCGAGCTCGCCAAGATCCACGGCAAGACCAAGACCGGCCGCATCGTCCAGGTCGACATACCGGACACCGCGAGCGGCTTCGCCCACCGCCAGGAGCTGCTCTACCTGCCGCCGGCCTGGTTCCGCAGCCAGAACCGGCCCAAGCTCCCGGTGCTGGAGATGATCGGCGGCGAGTTCGCGGCGCCCGACAACTGGATCCGCTCCGGCAACGCGGTGAAGACCGCCGACGAGTTCGCCGCCAAGCACAACGGCTTCTCGCCGATCCTGGTCTTCGTGGACGCCACCGGCGGCTTCCGGGTGGACACCGAGTGCGTGGACGGCCCGCACGGCAATTCCGAGAGCCACCTGCTCAAGGACGTCCCGCCGTTCGTGCAGAAGACCTTCAACGCCGCCACCGACCCGCACAAGTGGGGCGTGGCCGGCTGGTCCATGGGCGGCACCTGCGCCGTCGACCTGGTCGTCGAACACCCCAACGTCTTCACCCACTTCGGCGACTTCTCCGGCGACAAGGGCCCGTACATCGGTGACAAGGACCACACCATCCAGGAGCTGTACGGCGGCGACGCGGCGGCCTGGGCGGCCCACGACCCGCTGACCGTGCTCGCCGGCCACCACCCCAAGTACCAGGGCGTCTCCGGCTTCTTCGGCCAGGGCGACGAGGAGCACGGCCAGATCGAGTCCGCCAAGGCCCTGGACGCGGCCGCCAAGAAGGACGGCATCCGCACCACCAGCACCGTCGGCTCCGGCAAGCACACCTGGCAGACCGGCGCCGCGACCTTCACCCAGGCCCTCCCCTGGCTCGCCCAGCAACTCGGCGTCCCGGGCACCCACCCGTAACGGCGCCCCGCCGGCGACGGCCCCGCCCGAACCGGCCCGACGCCCGCGACAGGGGCCCCTGTCCGTAACAGCGCGGTCCGGATTCCGTCCGGATTCCGTCCGGGCCGGGCACGAATCGTGGGTGGGATCACACCCGCCCGCCGCCAGGGGAAAGCCTTGGTGTCGGCCGGCCTCGCGGGCCTGTCGGGCGACCCGCCGGACGGGCACGATCCACCGCCAAACCGCGCGCCCGGCACGGAGATCCACCGTGCCGGGCGGTGCCCGTCCGCGGGCGGGGGAACCTCACAGCCCTCTCCCACCGCCCATCGCTTCCGCCGCACCCGCACACATGTTCACCACCAGCCCGCTGCAACTGCCGCACTCCCCCGATCCCCCGGGGAAATCCCGCTTTGCTCACGGCGCCCCCGTGGCATAAGTTTCGTCCGCCGTCGACGCAGCACCCGCTCTGACCATGCCTCAGACCTGCGGTGAGCTGCGGAGCCAGGGGGCCGGACGGCAGCACGAAACGGGGGAGGAACAGCCATGCCGAGTGCCCGCAGTCACGGGTCCGCCGGTCGGCGAGGACGGACGGGCGACGCACCTGCGCCCCAATCCCCGACCAACGACACCGGACACCTGGGGAATCGTCAGTTGCGCAGCACCCGACTGGCCACCACCGCCGCCGCCCTGCTCTGCGTGGGCGCCCTGAGCGCCTGCGGCCCGGACAACAGCGGCCAGGACGGCGGCAAGACCGCCGCCCCCGCGCCGACCGGCGCCACCGCGGCGCCCACCGGGGACGGCACCGCCAAGCCCACCGGCGGCACCGGCAAGCCCGCCGCCGACGGCGCCGACAAGGGCATCCCGGCCAAGGCCTGGATGGACACCAAGAGCATCCCGATGGACGAGGCCTACCACTACGCCCCGCTGTCGGCCAACGCCAAGCCGGTCAGCGGCGTGGTCACGTTCAAGGGCATGGAGCTGTGCCGCGCCGCCCCCACCAAGGACGACGAGGGGCCGCTCACCGGCGTCGCCGCCAAGGCCTCGGTCGGCTTCGGCGGGGACCGCTGGACCGCCCAGCAGACCCTGCTGGTGCACGGCGACCCGACCCACAGCAGCGGCACCAAGCAGCTGACCAACCTGGCCGAGGGGCGTCTGACGGACGCGCTCAAGGCCTGCGCCAAGACCGCGCCCGGCGCGACGGTCAAGGTCAACAGCGCCCCGGACTCGACCTTCGCCTTCTCCGCGGTGCTCACCATCCCGCAGCAGGACGGCTCCACCGCCACCCTGCACGAGTACGTCACCACCGACGGCGGGTGGGTCAGCGAGCTGTCGGTCTGGGCGACCACGAAGGCCGGCGCCCAGCCCAAGGACGCCTGGAAGGGCCCGGAGGACAAGTACGTCCTCACCGGCATGTCGGCGCCGATGTGCGAGGCCTTCCCGGGCTGCGACGGCCACCAGTAACACCTGCCGCACCGCGGCAGCACACAGACGGCCGCCAGGCCCGTCC
This sequence comes from Kitasatospora sp. NPDC004669, assembly GCF_040609455.1. NCBI lineage: Bacteria > Bacillati > Actinomycetota > Actinomycetes > Kitasatosporales > Streptomycetaceae > Kitasatospora > Kitasatospora sp. NPDC004669. The sequence continues at coordinate 15,413 of NZ_JBEXKB010000018.1, read as the reverse complement.
GGCACAGGGGACCGGACGGACCTGGCGGCGTTTCTTCTGCCCGCCGGGGTCAGAGCCCCAGGCGGCTGAGCGCCGTGGTCCAGTCGCTCGCGATCGCGCTGCGGGCGGCCGCGAGGGTCACTCTGTGGCCGCACACCGCGGTCTTGAGTTTGTTCTCGACCGAGTCCTTGCTCTGCGCCGGCTGGCTGCCGTAGCGCGGCTCGGGCCACAGGTTGTGCGGGTCGCGCGGCGCGCCGCCGAGCTCCAGCGGGACGAAGTGGTCCTCCTCGTAGTCCGCCGGGTTGGTGTCCGCGTAGCCGTACTGCGCGATCTGCTGGGTCTTCAGCGCGTTGGTGTAGCTGGCCGGCGGGCGCACGGTGGCGGTCCAGCCGGAGACGCAGATGGTCGAGCCGATGGTGGCCTGGGTGACCGCCGGGTTGTACGCACCCGGCGTGCAGGACGGGTCGGGCAGCGGAAGGTGCGCCCGCGAACAACTCGTCGCGAGAGTACCGGGCTTGACCGGCTTGTGGGTCGCCGTAGCGGCGGCCTGCGCGGTGCCGGTGGCGAGCCCGGCGGCGGCGAGGGTGGCCGCCGCGGCGACGACGGTGAGACGCTGACGAAGCATCATGGTGGCGTTCTCCTGGGCCGGCCCGGCCGATCGCCGGGCGACTGTGCCCATGACAGCACCGCCCGCGCGACGGGCGTCAGGTCCGGGATGTGAACGAGTGGTTACCGCCCCTCCACATCCGCCCGGGCCGGAGGTGTCACCCCACCAGCAGCCGCGCCAGCAGCGCCGCCGGCCCCTCCGGCAGGCTGCCGTGCACCAGCTCGGTGCGGTGCACCAGCCGGGGCGCGGCGATCCGCGCGAAGGCGATGCCGGGCGCCTGCGCCACCGTCGACTCGGGCAACAGGGTGAGCCCGTGGCCGGTGGCGACCAGGGCCAGCAGTCCGCGCAGGTCGGTGCCCCGGTAGTGGGTGGCGGGCCGGAAGCCGTCGCTCCCGGTGGCCGCGCGAAGCCGGGCCGCGGTCGGGGTGAGGTCGGGGGCGTCCACCCAGCGCGCGGCGGACAGGTCGGCGAGGGCGACGCCGGTCCGGCCGGCCAGCGGGTGACCGACGGGCAGGGCGACCGCGACCGGCTGCTCGTCCACCGCGACGGTGGTCAGCGGGCCGACCTCGGGCAGCGGCAGCGGGTCGCTGGGCGCGGCCAGGCCGTCGATCAGCGCGAGGTCGACCTCGCCGGTGGCGACCTGGGCCGGCAACACGTCCTGGGCGAGCACCCGGACGACCAGCAAGACCCTCGGGTACGCCCGGCGCACCTCGCCGAGCGCGCGCCCCAGTTCCGCCCCGACCGTCAGCGGGGTGGCGCCGAGCACCAGTCGGGCGCTGGGGGCGCCGGCCAGGCGTGCGACATCGGCACGCGCCGCCTCCAGGCGGACCAGCAGCGGGGCCGCGTGCTCCAGCAGCCGCCGCCCGGCCTCGGTCGGGCCGACCGGGCGGCGGACCAGCAGCGCGGTGCCGAGGTCGGCCTCCAACGCGGCGATCTGCTGGGAGACCGCGGACTGGGTGTAGCCGAGCTCCCGGGCCGCGTCGGAGAAGGAGGCGAGGCGGGCGACGGTCACGAAGGTGCGCAACTGCTGGGGATCCACGGCGGTCATCAACCGATCTGATCGGGACGTAAGAAATCATCGTTGGCGCTGATCTCGGGTGCGGGGTCAGGATAACCGCATGACCTACCTGACCCCGCGGGTCGCCCTGGTCGGCGACCGCTCCCCCGCCGTCCGCTCGCACACCCGCATCCCCGGCCTGCTCGACTCCCTCGCCGACCACGACCAGCTCGTCCTGGACGCCTACTGGATCCCCACCGAGGACGCCGAAGCGCCCGGCGCGCTCGACGGCTTCGACGCCGTCTGGCTGCTGCCCGGCAGCCCGTACCGCAGCGAGGCCGGCGCCCTGGCCGCGGTCCGCACCGCCCGCGAGCGCGGCATCCCCTTCCTCGGCACCTGCGGCGGGTTCCAGCACGCGGTGCTGGAGTTCGCCCGCGACGTCTGCGGCATCACCGACGCCGTCCACGGCGAGCAGGACCCCGACCTCGACCAGCAGGTGATCGTCCCGCTCAGCTGCTCCCTGGTCGGCCACGAGGGCGCCGTCGACATCACCCCCGGCACCCTGGCCGAGCGCGCCCTGGGCGTCACCCGCACCCAGGAGCGCTATCACTGCGCCTACGGTCTCAACGCCGACTACCTGGACCGGCTGCGCACCCACGGGCTGCGCTTCAGCGGCGCGGACGAGTCCGGCCAGGTCCGGGTGCTGGAGCTGCCGGAGCACCCGTTCTTCCTGGCCTCGCTGTTCCAGCCCGAGCTGTCCGGCGACGGCACCCGGGCCCACCCGGTGATCCGCGCCCTGGCTGCGGCCGCCGTCGCCCACGCGGCGCTCGGCGAGGAGGCGTCCGCGAGCGCCGGGCAGGCGCTCGGCTGAGCGACGGTCACATCGGCATCGAGCGCAGCCGCACCGGCCCCTCCGGCCAGCCGGCGCCCTCGGCCAGCGGGCGCCACATGGTGCGCAGCGGCATCACCGCGAGCCGCCCCTCCGGCTGTTCGACGGTCACCTCCTCGGCCACCTCCCGGAAGCCGAGCCCCCGGTAGAACGCGGCCAGCGGAGGGCGGCAGAACAGCAGCGCGTACCGGAAGCCGAGCGTGCGCCCGTGGTCGAGGGCGGCCCCGACCACGGCCTGCGCGAGGCCGCCGCCGCGCCGGTCGGGGGCGACGCAGACGCCGCCGACGCCGATCGCCTCCAGGTCGACGCCGCCGACGGTCAGCGGGACCGGCAGCAGCCCGGTGTGGGCGACGAGCCGGCCGTCGGCGGCCCGGATGCCGAAGTGGATCTCCTTCGGCAGGTAGGTCAGCCCGGTGTAGGCGACTCCGTACGGGTCCTCGCCGGGGCCGAGGATCTCCTCCTGCTCGGCGCGGGAGTACTGCTCCAGCCGGACCACGGTCGGCGGTTCGGAAGAAAAACGATCATCCATCACTCCATGCTCCCTTCCCCGCAGACCCTGTTCCAGTCCCCTCCCGGCCGCCCGTTCGGTCACATGATCGGCCCTACCTCCGTTCCGGAATCCGTCACCAGCCGACCGTACGATCCGAGGATCATCCCGCACCGCCCCGGGTGTGGAAGCATTCCCCTCATGCGCCAGCCCACCGAACAGCCGGCCGTCGACCTCACCGCACCGCTGCCCGGTCCGCCGCTGCGCCTGCCCCGCCCGGTCCGGACCTTCGCACCGACCGCCGTGGTGCTGCTGGTCCTCGTCCCGCTCGCCGCCCACGACCCGGACTTCGGCCCGACCACCTCGCGGCACGTCAACGCGGGCCTGATGGCCTTCGGCGCCCTCGCCCTCGCCTTCCGCCGCCACTACCCGGCGGCCACCACCACGGCCACCCTGCTGAGCGGCCAACTCCCGCTCGCCGTCGCCCTGTACGGGCTGACCGCGCGGCGCGGCGCCAACCCGCTGCTGTACGTCCTGGCCGCGCTCGCCGAGCTGCGCCTGCTGATCCCCTTCGACCTCGGAGACGTCACCACCCCCGACGCCCTGGCCAATCTGGTCGAGGACCCGCTGGTCTTCGGCGCCGTCCCGCTCGCCCTCGGGCTCACCACCCACCAGCGCGCCCGTACGGTGAGCATCCTCGCCGAGCGGAACCGGCTGCTGATGGAGGCCCGCGAGCACGCCGAGGAGCGCGCCGCGGCCGCCGAACGCGCCCGGCTGGCCCGGGAGATGCACGACGTGGTGTCCAACCGGGTATCGCTGATCACCCTGCACGCCGGCGCCGGGCAGATCGCGCAGGCCGACGACCCGGCCGCCGTCCGGGAGACCCTCGGCCTGATCCGCGCCCTCGGGCTGCAGGCGCTCACCGAACTGCGCGGCCTGCTCGGGGTGCTGACCCCGGCCTCCGAGCAGGTGCCCTCGCTGCGCGGCCTGCCCACCCTGGTCGAGGAGTCCCGGCAGGCCGGGCTGGCGGTGGGCCTGACGCTCACCGGCCCGGACGAGGGGGTGCCCCCGCCCGGGCCGGCGGTGGAGTACGCGGCCTACCGGATCGTCCAGGAGGCGCTGACCAACGCCCACAAGCACGCCCCGGCCACCGAGGTGGCCGTCACGGTCGAGGTCGCCCCGGACGGGCTGCGCCTCGCGGTGGTCAACTCCCCCGTCGGGACGGCCGGTACGCTGCCCTGCCTGCCCTCCGGCGGGCACGGCCTGGACGGGATGCGCACCCGCGCCGACGACCTCGGCGGCACCCTGCACGCCGGGCCGACGCCCGAGGGCGGCTTCGCCGTCCGGGCCCGATTGCCGTTCAGCACGGCCTGAGCCTCAACGTCCGAGCCCCGGCACGGCCTGAACCTCACCGTCCGAGCCCCGGCACCGCCCGAGACTACGCGGCGGCGCGCTTCACCAACTCCGCCCACACCCCGTCGACCCGCGCCGACAGCGCCTCCAGCGGCCCGCCGTTGTCGATCACCAGGTCCGCGATCGCCAGCCGGTCCTCCCGAGCGGCCTGCGCGGCCATCCGGGCCCGGGCCTCCTCCTCGGCCATCCCGCGCAGGCGCACCAGCCGGTCCAGCCGCACCTGGTCGGCGGCGTCCACCACCACGACCAGGTCGAACAGCGGCGCCAGCCCGTTCTCGGTCAGCAGCGGCACGTCGTGCACCACCACCGCGTCCGGCGCGGCCGCCGCCTCCAGCTCGGCGGAGCGGGCCCGCACCAGCGGGTGGACGATCGCGTTCAGCGCCTGGAGCCGGTCCGGGTCGGCGAACACGATCGCCCCGAGGGCCGGGCGGTCCAGGGTGCCGTCCTCCCGCAGTACCTGCGGGCCGAACTCGGCGACCACGGCCGCCAGACCGTCCGTCCCGGGGGCGACCACCTCGCGGGCGATCAGGTCGGAGTCCACGATCACCGCGCCGCGCGCGGCGAACAGCCGGGACACCTCGCTCTTGCCCGCGCCGATGCCACCCGTCAGTCCGATCTTCAGCATGGCGTCAGGCTACCGGCGCACCACCGCGCCCGTCAGCCCAGCTCCAGGCTCTCGCCCTCGCCGAGTACGGTCAGCCCCGCGCCGGTGCCCGGCCCGTCCGGCCCGAGCAGCCGGGTGGCCACCATGTGCCCGATCGGGCTGAGCGTCGCCTCGTGGACCGGAACCGCCACCCGCGGGCCCGCCTCCCGGACGTAGTCGACCACCTCGCCGGCCTTGCTCCACGGCGCCGCGAGCGGCAGCAGCAGGGTGTCCACGGCGTGCGGCGGCACGGTGAAGGCGTCGCCGGGGTGGAAGAGCCGGCCGTCGAGGAGGAAGCCGATGTTCTTCACCAGCGGGATGTCCGGGTGGATCTCCGCGTGCCACTCGCCGTGCACCGAGACGCCGAGCCCGGCGATCTCGAAGGCATCGCCCTCCCCGACCGCGGTGACCCGCTGCCCGACGCCCTCCAGCTGGGCGGCGACGACGCTGTTGGTCCACACCCGCAGCGCCGGGTCGGCCTCCAGCGCGGCGCGCAGCCGGGACTCCTCGAAGTGGTCCATGTGCTCGTGGGTGATCAGGACGGCGTCCACCCCGGCCAGTGCGGCGGGGTCGGTGAACGCCCCGGGGTCGATGACGACGGTGGTGTTGTCGTGCTCGATGCGTACGCAGGCGTGTCCGAACTTCGTGATTCGCATAGCCAAAACCATACAGCATGACTGTACAGTTTTGCTGTAGAGATTCCGGATAGACTGCTCCCATGCCTCGCGAAGCACCGCACCCGGACACCCTGGAACTCGCCGCCGACCTGCGCGCCGCCCTCGGCAGCCTGGTCCGCTCCCTGCGGGACAGCGACGAACTGCCGCCGAACCAGGCCGCCGTCCTCGGCCTGCTGGTCCGCGACGAACGCTCCTACACCGTCGCCGAACTCGCCGACCTCCGACGCGTCCGCCACCAGTCGATGGCCCGCACCGTCGCCCTGATGGCCGAGGCCGGACTGGTCGCCCAGCAGCCCCACCCCACCGACGGCCGCAAGCAGCTGATCACCGCCACCGAGGCCGGCCACACCGCACTGCTCGACCAGCGGGCCCGCCGCGAGCACCACATCGCGACCGCCATCGAGTCCCGCCTCAGCGCCGGGGAGCGGGACCAGCTGCGCGCCGCCGTCGGCCTGCTGAGCCGCCTGTCCTGAACCCGGGCCCGGCGGCCAGTACAGCTAGGCCTTGACCAGGCCCTTGGCCGCCGGCTCCCCGGCCGGCTCCTCGGTGTCCGTCACCACCCGCGGCGCCGGGATCGCCGACTGCTCCAGCGAGGGCAGCTCGACGTGCTCGCTCAGCCCGAAGCGCCTGTGCAGCCGCTTCAGCGGGGCGGGCGCCCACCAGTTGAACTCACCGAACAGGGTCATCGCGGCGGGCACCAGCAGGCAGCGCACCAAGGTGGCGTCGACCGCGACGGCGACCGCCAGCGCGATGCCCATCTGCTTGACCATGAGCATGTCCCCGGCCGCGAAGCCCGCGAAGACGATCACCATCAGCAGCGCCGCCGAGGTGATGATCCGACCGCTGCGCTGGACACCCAGCTCCACCGCGCGCGTACAGCTGTGCCCGCGCTGGTGCAGCTCCTTGATCCGGGCGAGCAGGAACACCTCGTAGTCCATCGACAGCCCGAAGGCGAAGGCGAAGACCAGCACCGGCAGGAAGGTCTCCAACCCGCCGGTCGGACTGAAACCGAGCAGCCCGCTGAACCACCCGTCCTGGAACACCAGGGTCAGCGCGCCGAGCGAGGCGCCCAGCGACAGCAGGTTCATCAGCAGCGCCTTGACCGGCATCACCACCGAGCCGGTCATCAGGAACAGCAGCACCAGCGTCCCGACCGCGACCAGGCCGAGTGCCCACGGCCCGCGCGACATCAGCTCGTCCTTGAAGTCCACCACCGTGGCCGCGCCACCGGTCACATAGGTCTTCAGCCCGCCCCGGTCGGCCCGGAGCTCGTCCACCACCTGCTGGGCGGCGTCGCCCTGCGGGTCCCCGTGCACCAGCACGTCCACCGTGGACACCTTGTCGCTGACCGGGGTCACCGCCCGGACACCGCTCACCCCGGGGAGCTTGGCGACCACCTCGTCCGCGTACGCCTGGGCCACCGGCGCGCCGCCCTCGACCACCACGGTGATCGGCGCGGCCGCGACCTGCGGGAAGCGGTGGTCGATGGTCTCGGCGACCTGCCGCCCGGCCGAGGAGCCGGGCAGCACGGCGGCGCCGGAGCTGCGCATCTCGGCGTGGAGGAACGGGGCCCCGGCCGCCATCAGCAGCGCCACGCAGGCGAGGGCGACCAGCACGGCCCGCTTGCGGACCCGGCGGACGGTCCGGCTGAAGAAGCCCTCGTCCGACACGGGCGCGGTGGGCGCCTTGACCCGGGAGCCGGCGAAGCCGAGCAGCGCGGGGACCAGGGTCAACGCGGCGGCGACCGCGATCACGACCACGCTCACCCCGGCTGCGGCGACCGCGCCCAGCACCGGGCTGGTGAAGACGAACAGGCCGGACAGCGCGACGGCGACAGTCAGTCCGGAGAAGGCGACGGTGCGTCCGGCGGTCGCGGCGGTGCGCTCGACAGCGGCGGCGATGCCCGCGCCGTGGCCGCGCTCCTCGCGGAAACGGTTCACCATCAGCAGTGCGTAGTCGATCGAGAGCCCGAGCCCCAGCACGGTGGCGATCGGCAGCACGCTGGTGTCGATGTCCATGATCTGGCTGAACCCGAACATGGCCAGCAGCGCCCCGCCGATCGAGGCGATGGCGCCGATCACCGGCAGCGAGGCGGCGGCCAGGCCGCCGAAGACCAGCACCATGACGATCAGGGTGAGCGGCAGGGTCACCATCTCGCCGAAGCGGGTGTCCTTCTCCGTCTGCTTCTTGACCTCCTGCTGGAGCACCAGGTCCCCGCCGACGGTCACATGCGCCCCGCCCGCGCCGTTCAGCGCGGCCAGCCGGTGGGTGACGGCATCGGTCTGCGCGGAGGTCGAGGTGTCGGCCATCCGTACGGTGACCAGGCTCGCCGTCCCGTCGGCGGCGCGCAGCGCGGCCGGGGCCGGGGCCGGGCCGGAGCCGTAGGCGTCCTGGGCGGAGGAGACCCCTGGCAGGGCGGCGATCTCGGCGGTGGCCTTCTCGACGGCGGCGCGCACGGCCGGGTCGTCGACCGGCCTGCCGTCCACCACCGCGGTCACGGCCCCCTTGGCCGGATCGGCCGCGGCGACCACGGCGCCGCCCCGGTCGGCCTCGGCGGTGGCGGAGGAGGCGCCGGCCACCGATCCCTCGAAGACCCGACCCCCGATCAGGACCCCGACGACCAGGACGACGGCCCAGAAGCCGAGGACCCAGCGGCGGTGGCGGAAACAGAACCGGCCGATCGCGGCGAGCCGGCCGCCGACCACTGCGGTGGGGGCGACGGAGGAGGGGTTGCGCATAAAGGAGCCTTTCGGGCAGCTCCACTCAATGTAGGTGCATCCCGAACTCCGACCTATAGCAGGGTAATGAGCCTCATCTCACATTTTCCTTCACATAAAACACACATAAGTCAAAGCGGAAAACGAAGAGGAGGAGAACAGTGGACGCCGAGGGGGCGGGGCGAGGCGGAAGAACGGCGGGCGAGGTGGAAAAGGAACGGGCCCCACCCGGAACGATCCGGGTGGGGCCCGTTGCCTAGCTGTCAGCTAGCGGGGGGCGAGAGCCTCAGCTCTGGCCACCGGCCAGCTTCTCGCGCAGGGCGGCCAGGGCCTCGTCGGAGGCCAGGGCGCCCGAGCCCTCGTCGCTGCTGGACGAGTAGGAGCCACCGGCGGCAGCGGCGACGGCGTCGCCACCCTCGGCAGCGGCCTCGGCGTCGGCCTCGCGGCTCTTGATGACCTGGGCCTGGTGCTGCTCGAAGCGGGCCTGCGCCTCGGCGTACTGGCGCTCCCACTCCTCACGCTGCTTCTCGAAGCCGGGCAGCCAGTCGTTCGCCTCGGGGTCGAAGCCCTCCGGGTAGATGTAGTTGCCCTGGTCGTCGTACGAGGCGGCCATGCCGTACAGGGTCGGGTCGAACTCGGCCTCGGCCGGGCTGGCACCCAGGGCCTCGTTGGCCTGCTTCAGCGACAGGCTGATGCGACGACGCTCGAGGTCGATGTCGATGACCTTGACGAAGATCTCGTCGCCGACCTGGACGACCTGCTCCGGGATCTCGACGTGGCGCTCGGCCAGCTCGGAGATGTGGACCAGACCCTCGATGCCCTCGTCCACGCGGACGAACGCACCGAACGGAACCAGCTTGGTGACCTTACCCGGAACGACCTGGCCGATCTGGTGGGTACGGGCGAACTGCTGCCACGGGTCCTCCTGGGTCGCCTTCAGCGACAGGGAGACGCGCTCGCGGTCCATGTCAACGTCGAGAACCTCGACGGTGACCTCCTGGCCGACCTCGACGACCTCGGACGGGTGGTCGATGTGCTTCCAGGACAGCTCGGAGACGTGCACCAGGCCGTCGACGCCACCCAGGTCCACGAAGGCACCGAAGTTGACGATCGAGGAGACGACGCCGGAGCGCACCTGGCCCTTCTGCAGGGTGGTGAGGAAGGTCTGGCGGACCTCGCTCTGGGTCTGCTCCAGCCAGGCACGGCGGGACAGGACCACGTTGTTGCGGTTCTTGTCCAGCTCGATGATCTTGGCCTCGAGCTCCTTGCCCACGTAGGGCTGGAGGTCGCGGACGCGACGCATCTCGACCAGCGAGGCGGGGAGGAAGCCGCGGAGGCCGATGTCGAGGATGAGACCACCCTTGACGACCTCGATGACGGTACCGGTGACGATGCCGTCCTCTTCCTTGATCTTCTCGATCGTGCCCCAGGCACGCTCGTACTGAGCGCGCTTCTTGGACAGGATGAGACGACCCTCCTTGTCCTCCTTCTGGAGAACCAGGGCCTCGATGTTGTCACCGACGGCGACGACCTCGTGCGGGTCGACGTCGTGCTTGATCGAGAGTTCGCGGGACGGGATGACGCCCTCGGTCTTGTAACCGATGTCGAGGAGGACCTCGTCACGGTCGACCTTCACGATGACGCCCTCGACGATGTCGCCATCGTTGAAGTACTTGATGGTCTCGTCGATGGCGGCGAGGAAGGCCTCCGCGTCGCCGATGTCGTTGACCGCGACCTGCGGGGTGGTGCTGAGGGAGGAGTCGGTGGGGCTCGTCATTAGGAAAAGGGCTCCGGTACGGACATGAAAGTCGTAGGTAATGCCACGCGGAGGGCCCGTATCGCTCCCACCGAAAGCCGGACAGCCAAGAACACGGCGCACCGGGTTTCCCGCACAGCGAGAAATCGGCGTCCGTCTTGCGACCGTGGGGTCTTCGACAGATGCGAGCGCGACCTGCTCCGTCCGAGGCGCGCAGGCCCGCAGCGCAACTTGTAGCATACGGGGACGGCCAGGCACGGTCAACGCCAGAAGAGGCAAGACGGTGGAGCCCGGTACGGATCAGGCCATATCCTCCGATTGCGCACCTCGCGGTGGCGCCCGAAGGGGCCCTTCCCCGGATGCCACCGCCAGGATCCGGTCCAAGAAATCGGGCCGGTTCGCGGCAGCGGCGCTTCCGCATTCCATACCCTACGCGATGGGCATTGTCACCGTGGCCACCACCCCCCAGTCAGACCTGCACGATCTTGACACGTCCGTGGAGGAGGTCGACGAGGGCGACGACGCGGTCCGGCGCGCGGCCGGCGTCGGGGAGAGCAGCCGGGCCAGCCGGCACTGGTGGGACCGCAACGCCGACGAGTACCAGGACGAGCACGGCGAGTTCCTCGGCGACGACCGCTTCACCTGGTGCCCCGAGGGCCTGGACGAGGCCGACGCCCGGCTGCTCGGCGAGGTCGCCGGCCGGGACGTGCTGGAGATCGGCGCCGGCGCCGCCCAGTGCTCCCGCTGGCTGGCCGCCCAGGGCGCCCGCCCGGTCGCGCTGGACATCTCCTACCGCCAGCTCCAGCACTCCCGCCGGATCGACCTCGGCCGGGGCGTCGAGCCCGTCGCGGTGGTCCAGGCCGACGCCGCCGTGCTGCCCTTCGCCGACGCCTCCTTCGACCTCGTCTGCTCCGCCTACGGCGCCGTCCCGTTCAGCGCCGACACCGCCGAGCTGATGCGCGAGGTGCACCGGGTGCTGCGGCCCGGCGGGCGCTGGGTGTTCTCGGTGACCCACCCGATCCGCTGGGCCTTCCCCGACGAACCCGGCGTCGAGGGCCTCACCGCGATGTCCTCCTACTTCGACCGCACCCCGTACGTCGAGCAGGACGAGCAGGGCCGCGCCACCTACGTCGAGCACCACCGCACCCTGGGCGACCGGGTGCGCGAACTCGTCGGCGCCGGCTTCCGGTTGATCGACCTGGTCGAGCCGGAGTGGCCGGCCGGGCTGGAGCAGGAGTGGGGCGGCTGGTCCCCGCTGCGCGGGCGGCTGATCCCGGGCACCGCGATCTTCGTCTCCGAGCGGGGCTGATCTCCTCGATGCGTCCCGCCTGGCGCGACCTGCCCGTCCGCACCGCCCTGCCCGCCCTGCACGACGCGCTGGAGGAGCACGGCACCGCCGTCCTCGCCGCCCCGCCCGGCACCGGCAAAACCACGCTGGTGCCGCTCGCCCTGGCCGGGCTGCTGTCCGACGGCCCGGTGCGCCGGGTGCTGGTCGCCGAACCGCGCCGGCTCGCGGTCCGGGCGGCCGCCCGGCGGATGGCCTGGCTGCTCGGCGAGGCCGTCGGCGACCGGGTCGGCTACACCGTGCGCGGCGAGCGTCGCGTCGGGCCGGGGACGGTGGTCGAGGTGGTCACCACCGGCGTGCTGCTGCAACGGCTCCAGCGCGACCAGGAGTTGCCCGGGGTGGACGTGGTCGTCCTGGACGAATGCCACGAACGGCATCTGGACGCCGACACCGCGCTCGCCTTCCTGCTGGACGTCCGGGCCGCGCTGCGGCCCGAACTGCGGCTGGTCTGCGCCTCGGCCACCTCCGACACCGCGGCCTGGGCCGAACTCCTCGGCGGCGCCCCGGTGGTGGAGGCGCACGGGGTCTCCCATCCGGTGGACGTGGTCTGGGCGCCGCCGCCGCGCGCCGTCCGGCCCGCCCACGGCACCCGGGTCGACCCGGCGCTGCTCGACCACGTCGCCGCCGTCGTACGGCGGGCGCTCGCCGAGCAGTCCGGCGACGTGCTCTGCTTCCTGCCCGGCGTCGGCGAGATCGCCCGGGTGGCAGGACAGTTGGGCGGCCTGACCGCCGAGGTCCTGCAACTGCACGGCCGCGCCCCGCAAGCCGTGCAGGACGCCGCCCTCGCCCCGTCCACTTCACGGCGGGTCGTCCTCGCCACCGCCGTCGCCGAATCCTCACTCACCGTCCCCGGCGTCCGCGTCGTGGTCGACGCCGGGCTTGCCCGCGAACCCCGCACCGACCACGCCCGCGGCCTGGCCGCCCTCGTCACCGTCCGCGCCTCGCTCGCCGCCGCCCGCCAGCGCGCCGGCCGCGCCGGGCGGGAGGCCCCCGGCACCGTCTACCGCTGCTGGCACGAGGCCGAGGACGCCCGCGCCGCCCGCTTCCCCACCCCCGAGATCGCCCTCGCCGACCTCACCTCGTTCGCTCTCCAGGCCGCCTGCTGGGGCGACCCGGACGCCACCGGCCTCGCCCTGCCCGACGCCCCGCCCGCCGGGGCGATGGCGGCCGCCCGGCAGACCCTGCACGCCCTCGGCGCGGTGGATGCCGACGGCCGGGCGACTCCGCGCGGCGTGCGCCTCGCCCGCACGGGGCTGCACCCCCGGCTGGGTCGCGCCCTGGTCGACGGGGCCCCTGCGGTCGGTGCCCGGCGGGCCGCCGAAGTCGTCGCCCTGCTCTCCGAAGAACCGCCCCGCGCCCTCGGAGACGACCTCGGCGCGGTGTGGCGGGCGGTCCGTTCCTCCAAGGACCCCTACGCCGGCCGCTGGCGCGACGAGGTCCGCCGCCTCCTGCGCGCCGCCTCCGACGAACCCGCCACCGCCTTGCCCGACACGACTGCCGCCGGGCTGGTCGTTGCCCTCGCCTTCCCCGAACGCATCGCCCGCGCCCGCGTGGAGCGGCCCGCCCCTGGTGAGCGCAGCCCGTACCTGATGGCCTCCGGCACGGCCGCCGAACTCGCCCCCGGGACTGCTCTGGGTGCCCTCCCCTGGCTCGCCGTCGCAGTCGCCGACCGCCCAGCCGGCTCGCACTCCGCCCGCATCCTCCACGCTGCGGCGCTGGACGAGGACACCGCCCGGCTCGCCGGTGCGGCAATGCTCGCCGCCCGCGAGGAGGTCCACTGGGACACCCGGCGAGGTGAAGTCGTCTCCCGCCAGGTGGAATCCCTCGGCGCGATCGAACTCGCCGAGAAGCCGCTCAACCGCACTGACCCCGCGCTGGTCCGCGCAGCCCTGCTGGAAGGCCTCGCCCGCGAAGGCGTGAGCGAGGTGCTGACATTCCCGTCCGGCCTACGCGAACGCCTCGCCTTCCTCCACACCGCCCTCGGCGCCCCCTGGCCCGACGTCTCCGACGCCGCGCTGCTCGCCCACGCCGAGGAGTGGCTGGAGCCCGAGCTTTCCCGCGCCCGCCGCCGCGCCGACCTTGCGAGGATCGACACCACGGCGGCCCTCCAACGCCTGCTCCCCTGGGCCACCGGCGAGGCCGGGCGACTGGACGAACTCGCCCCCGAGCGCATCACCGTCCCGTCCGGCTCGAAGATCCGAGTCGACTACACCACCGAACGCCCAGTGCTGGCAGTCAAGTTGCAAGAACTCTTCGGCTGGACGGCGGCCCCCGCCCTGGCCGGCGGCCGCATACCCCTCACCATCCACCTACTCTCCCCCGCCGGCCGCCCCGCCGCCGTCACCGGCGACCTGGAGAGCTTCTGGCGCACCGGCTACCGCGCCGTCCGCGCCGATCTCAGGGGCCGCTACCCCCGCCACCCCTGGCCCGAAGACCCGACCACGGCGGAACCCACCCGCCGCACCAACACCCGGAAGTAGCGGACACCTTCCGTCCGGCGGATCACTACGCCGGGAAGTCACCGGCCTGGACGCCGGAAAGGAAGGATTCCCAGGCCGAGGCCGGGAAGACGAGGACCGGGCCGTGCGGGTCCTTGGAGTCACGCACGGGGACGAGGCCGGGGAATCCGGGGGCCACCTCGATGCAGTCTCCGCCGTTGGGAGCGCTGTAGCTGCTCTTCCGCCAGGCGGCTCTGGCGAGCTCGTTCCGCGTCATCTTTGTACCCTTCCAGCACATCACGGATCAGCGCAAGCGAGTTACTCGCTGGGAGTATCTCGCTGCGAAGCCGATCACAGGCGCGCCGGTGCGCAGCAACGACTTCCGGATCATTGCTCGGATGCCCTCGATCCAAGCTCTCCGAGTAGACGTAGTTCTGCCCATCTGGCATCTCCAGTAGGACCATCGGCGTAGGAATGACGGTCCTACGATCCGCAAAGGGCGCGATCTCAATGATCACGTTCGACAGTTCCGAGATGGCCAGCAGGTGATCCATCTGTCGACGCATCACCTCAGGCCCGCCGATGACCGTCCGGATCGTACTTTCGTCGAGAACGGCCAGGAGCAACGGGCCATCCTGCACGAGGAACCGCTGCTGTCGAGCCAATCGCGCAGCCGTTCGCTCCTCAACAAGCGCCGTCGAACTGCCAGCGGCAAACAGTGCCCGCGCATACTCCCGACACTGCAGCAAGCCGTGCATATATCCGCACTGGTAGACGCGGGCACCAAGCGCCTCGGACTCCATGTCGGCATGGGTCTGAAACCAATCCGGGTGCTCGACCTGCGCCTTCCAGTCCACCCTCCCCCAGAGCCGCTTCAGCGCACCGCCCGTGTTGAGCAGTTCATCGGCTCTTTCCACCAGGTCCGGCGGCATGCGGCGCTCACCAGTCTCGTACCGAGTGATGTTCGTCCGACTGCAGTGCAGAACTTTGCCCAGCTCCTCCTGGGTATAGTCGGCCAGCTCACGGTAGAACCGCAGCTCCTCGCCGAACAGCTCCGCTGAACTGACCGTCAACTCACGCTTGAACCGCCGATGTCCCACAGTCGGCCCCCTCACACACCACGTGCCCCTGGCACCTGATTTCGGCCATCACCGTACCTCCGCAACCCGGACCGTTGACACCGAAACGCAATCATGTGCATGCATAGCGTGATTGCGCGCTACCCTCGCGCCCCCATCCGCCCCCGAGGAACTCAGCCCTGCTCAAAACCCACCACCCCCGCACGTTCGCCACCCTGCCCTCCAACCCGCGCCCGGATTCCGAGGCCGACACCAGCGCACGGCGTGATGTCGTGCGGGTCCCGCGAAAAGGGGCTCTTCTGCTCCATCTGTGGGTCGCTGAGGAGCGCCTGACGCAGTACACGCCGTCCCCTGTGCAGATCTTGAGG
Organism: Kitasatospora sp. NPDC004669; assembly: GCF_040609455.1. Lineage (NCBI taxonomy): Bacteria > Bacillati > Actinomycetota > Actinomycetes > Kitasatosporales > Streptomycetaceae > Kitasatospora > Kitasatospora sp. NPDC004669. Next base: position 18 of record NZ_JBEXKB010000018.1, on the reverse strand, counting down.
TGTCGAGACTCAGGATCT
>NZ_JBEXKB010000017.1:0-150574 GCF_040609455.1 Kitasatospora sp. NPDC004669 | reverse complement strand
GCATGGCCTGTAGGTCCATGGACTGACCATCACCCCAACGGCCATGGTCAGTCAGCTACTTGGCCGAATAGGTCGAGAATCATGACCGAGCCCTGGATAGCCCGGCCGCATACCGGCGGGGGTCGGTCATGCGTTCGCCCGGCGCGCCTTTGATTCCATGTCATGTCCTTGGCGAGTCGGTGCGGCGACGTCTATGCTCCCGTCGTGGAGCTCGACGTGAGACACCTCCGGGTGCTGTGCGCGATTGCCGACACCGGCAGCCTCCGCAAGGCCGCGCTCCAACTCGGCATGACCCAGCCCTCCCTCACCACCCAGCTGCACCGCATCGAACGAGCCATCGGCGGAACCCTGTTCACCCGCGAACAGACCGGCAGCCGGCCCACCCCGCTCGGCCACTCGGTGCTGTCCCGGGCCCGGCCGGTGATCAGCGAGATGGCCGCGCTGGTGGCCGCCGCCCGCCAGGAGGCCCGGGACGCCGCCGGGCCCGGCCGGCAGCGGCGGCTGCGCATCGGCAGCGTCGGCAGCCGGGCGGTCGCGGCCTGGCTGCGCCGGGTGCACGAGCGGCTGCCGGACACCGACACCACCATCCACGTCGACTCCGCCAGCGCGCTGCTGCGGATGGTCGCCGCCGACCAGCTGGACGTGGCCTTCGTCCACGAGAGCGAGGGCTTCCCGCTGCGGGTGCCGCCGGACGCCGAGCACCGGGTGCTGATGGCCCGGGAGCCGCAGTTCGTCGCGCTCGCCGCCGGCCACCCGGCCGCCGCCCGTCCGGTCGTCCACCTGGCCGACCTCGCCGAGGACACCTGGATGGTGGACCCGACCGCCGACCACGAGTACGCGGCGATGCGCCGGGTGTTCAGCGAAGCCGGGGTGAATCCCCGGGTGGTGCAGGTACGGGACAACGCCACCGCCGCCGAGCTGGTCGCCTCCGGCGAGGCCGTCCGCCCCTGCCAGCCGACCTCACTGCCCGGGCCCGGCACCGTGGTCCGCCCGGTGCACGGGGATCCGCTGGCCGTCCGGCTGCTGTTCACCTGGCGCCGGCGCGCGCTCAGCCCGCCCGCCCTGGACGCGCTGTACGGCGAACTGCGCGCCGCCTACCTGGATCTGGCCAAGGTCAACCCGGCCTACCTGGCCTGGTTGGCGCGACACGAACCGGTGCTGCTGGGGCGGACCCAGGGCGTCTCCTGAGCGGGTTCAGGCCCGGCTCTCCCGGCTGTGGATCAGCACGCCCACCGTGACCATCAACGCGCAGACCAGCCCCGCCGCCAGCACCCCGGAGCCGCCGAACGCCGTGCAGGCCGACACCAGCACGGCCCCGGCCGGTGCCGGCGCCTGCGCGACCGGGCCGCGCTTGGTGTGCCGGGAGTGCAGGTACCAGACCGTGACCAGGTAGACCGCGGTCGGGACGGTGACCGTCGCGGTGGCGGCCGTGTCGGAGATCTCCGCCTTGTGCACGGCCGACTCCACCGCGACCTCCAGCCCGGCACCGATCGCCGCCGCCGCACCGAACACCAGGTAGTGCCCGTAACCCCAGGCGAAGGACTGCCGGTTGGAGCGCAGGTGCTCGTGGACGGGCCGGGCGAAGTAGATCCACCAGGCGGAGAAGCAGATCAGCAGGCCGCCGATCGCCACCGGCACCAGTCGGCTCAGCTCCTCGTACTCGTCCACCGCGGACTGCACCGCCACCGTCGCCGCGGCGACCGTCTCGCCGAGCACGATCAGGGTGAACAGCCCGTACCGCTCGGTGATGTGGTGCGGGTGCCAGGCGGTCCGCATCCGCAGTTCGGCGACCACCGGCACGGCCAGCTCGCACAGTACGCCGAGCGGGATGACCACCGGCCTGGCGGCGTCCGGCAGTAGCAGCATCACCACCCAGCCGACCTGACAGAGCGTGATCCCCAGCGCGTACCGCAGCGCGACCCGCCGCGCCGGGCCCTGCTCACCGGCCGCCGCGCGCAGCCACTGGGTGACCATCGCCAGCCGCATCACCACGTACCCGGCGATCGCCAGCGCCAGGTCCTGGGTGGCGAACAGCCGCGGCACCCCGGCGGCCAGGATCAGCACCCCGGCGATCTGCACCAGTGTGGTGATCCGGTACGGCACGTCGTCGCAGTCGTACGCGGAGGCGAACCAGGTGAAGTTCATCCAGGCCCACCAAACGGCGAAAAAAGCGATCGCGTAGCCGCGCAGGCCCTCCCCGTAGTGCCCGGCCGCCAGGGAGTGGGCGAGCTCGCGCCCGGCCTGACCGACCGCGACCACGAAGCAGAGGTCGAAGAAGAGTTCCAGCGGGGTGGCGACCCGGTGCGGCTCGTCGCGGTCGCGCGGAACCATCCGGCGCACCGGCGGCGGGTCGACATGGTGCGGGCGGGGTGCCGCGCCGGCGGGATCACTGGCCATCCGTGCTGCTCCGGGGATCGGGACGGAGTCTGGAGCGGACCGGAGGGCCCGCCGTCCCGCGCATCCTGGCAGCGGCCCGGGCCCGGTGCACGCACCGGCGCGGCGCGCACGCGGGTGCGCGCGCCGGTTCGGCGACCCCGTTCAAACCCGGGCACGATGCCCTGTATACCCCTTTTCTCCTTGCTGTCAGTCGCAGTTGACGACTCGGTGCGCGAACCGGGTGACAGCGCGCCGGGTTTCCGGGCGCGCCCCGCGCGCTGCGCCTCCACCGGTCGCGACGCCCCGCTAGATTCGTCCCCGGTTGGAAGCGATCGCGGGCCCTGCGGGGCCCCACGACACGGGCGGTCTGCGGGCAACGCGGAAGGTCAAGGCGGGTGGCAGGACAGCGGGGGCGGCACAGCCGACCCGCCCGTGTCCGCACCACCGGCCTCGTGATCACCGCGCTGCTCGCCAGCGCCCGCCGCGCGGTCGCCCTCGCCGCCCCGGCGGCCCCGGTCACTTCTCCCAGCCGACCTTGCTGTAGTCCTCCCAGCCGAGGCCGAAGGCGCCGTAGTTGGCGAGTCCCTTGCGCGCCGCCACCACGACCGGCCGCTGGTAGAGCTCGACGGTGTGGCCGAGCTCCCAGATCTTCGTGTCCGCCTGGTTGTAGAGCTTCGCGGCCTCCACCGGGTCGACCGTTCCGGCCGCCTTCTTCAGCAGGTCGTCGATCTCCTGGCTGCCCAGGCGCGACGGGTTCTGGAAGGAGTTGTCGCCCACGGGCAGGCGGAAGTTGGCCAGGCTCTTGGAGTTCGGGAAGGAGTCGGTGTTGCGCCAGACCGCGAGGTCGAACTTGCCCGGGGTCACGTACTTGGCGAAGAAGTCGTTGGCGGGCACCTTGTCCAGGTCGACCTTGACCCCGGCCGCCTGCCACATCGCCGCCGCCGCGGTGGCGAGGTCGAGCTGCGCCTGCGGAGTGCCGTCGCTGAGCACCCAGTGGAGCTCCAGCGACTGGCCGTCCTTGGTGCGCGGCCCGCTGCCGGACTCCTTCCAACCCGCCTCGTCCAGCAACTTCTTGGCGGCGGCAAGGTCGAACTTGGCCCAGTCCCCCGAGTTGTCCTGGTAGCCGGACTGGTTGGGCATGATGATGTGGTTGCCGAGCGGCTTGAACTCCACCGGCACCCCGTTGTTGGCGATCTTGATCAGCGCCGAGCGGTCGAGCGCCTTGCCGAGCGCCTGGCGGACCTTCTGATCCGCCAGCGCACCGTTGCCGCCGAAGGAGATGTGCACCTCGTCCCACGGGCTGGCGGCCCGGATCACGGTGTCCTTGGCGTTCTTGAGCTGCCCGTACGCGGTGGCGGTGCCGGCCGAGGCGAGGTCGATCTCGTTGTTGAGGTAGGCCTGGATGCTCGCCGACTTGTCCATCACCCGGAAGGTGATCTTGTCCAACTTGGCCTTGGTCCCCCACCAGGCGGGGTCCGGGACCAGGCTGAGGGTCTGGGCGGTCTTGTCCGCCACGCCGACCTTGAGCGGACCTGCGGTGATCGGGATCTTCTCCACCCAGCCCTTGTTGAAGTCGTCCGGCGTGGATATGCCCGCGGCCGGGATCAGCGGGCGGAACAGGTTCTGCCAGTCCGCGTACGGCTGCGCGAAGGTGACCTTCACCTCGGTCGGGTCGGCGCCCTGTTCGACCGCGGAGATCAGCTCGTAGCCGGACGGGTCGTTGATGTTGTACGCCGGGTCCTTGCCGTTGCTGGTCTGCCAGTCCGCCTTGAAGTCCAGGTAGCCGAGCGGCTTGCCGTCCGACCACTTGGCCTTGGGGTTCAGCCTGTACGTGATCACCTGCGGCGAGGTCGAGGTGACCTTGGCCTCCACCAGGTAGTCCGGGTTCGGCTGGAAGGTGCCGGAGGCGTCGGTCCCGAACAGCGACGGCTCCACGGCGCGGATCAGGTTCACCGTGTCGGTGTAGGTGCCGCCGTCCACCTGGAGCGGGTTCCACTGGGTGATCCACTGGTCCAACTGGAAGCGCACCTCGCCCCCGTCCTTGACCTGGTCCGAGGACTTGGCGTTGATGTCCTGGGAGTCCTGCCTCGGCGGCTCGCTCTTGGCCACGTTATCGGCCGAGCCGCTCCCGCCCGAGGTGCACGCGGTGACCGCGAGCGCCACGGCGGCGGCGAGGACGGTCACCCGGCCGAAGCGGCGGGTCGCGCTGGAAGCGTCCATGAGGGTCCCCCTGATGAGGTCTGCTGACGAGGTCTGCGAAGCGGGAGTTGGGGCGCAGTAGGCATGACTGGGCTTGAGCGTGGGCACTCAATCCGGCACCGAGCCAGAGGAACGTAACAGCGGACCGGATCCGCCACCAGGGGGAGGAACGCACACCTGATCCAAAAGTCACCGGGGGCAACGCAGTCGCAACACCCCCGCCGTCCCCGGATGTTTCACTCTGACCTGGGACTTCGCCAACTGCCGTGCCGCCCTTGCCGACTGACGCCCTGACCGGGCCCCGACCGAAGGCCACCACCCGATGCCCACCAGACGCGTCGGCCCCGCCCCCACCCCGGGCAGCCGTTGATGCTCCGCTACCTGGCGAAGCGACTGAGCTACTACGCGGCGCTGCTGATCGCCGCCGTCTTCCTGGCGTACGCGATCTCCGCGAGCGCCCTGCAGCCGCGCACCTACTTCGACGCCAAAGTCCCCCGCCCGTCCGCCGAATCGGTCGAGCGCCAGCTCACCGCGCTCAACCTGAACGACCACACCCCGGTGGTCGAGCGATTCGGGCACTGGGCCGGCGGCCTGCTCCACGGCGACCTCGGCCGGACCATCCACGACACCCCGGTCACCGACGACTTCAGCCGCCGGGTCTGGGTGTCGCTGCGGCTGCTGCTGCTCGGCAGCCTGCTCGGCGCGGTCCTCGGCGTCGCCGCCGGGGCGTGGAGCGCCGTGCGTCAGTACCGGATCTCCGACCGGCTGCTCACCGTGCTCTCCTTCGTGCTGCTCTCCACCCCGGTCTTCCTGGTCGCGCTGTTCCTCAAGAACGGCGCGATCGCCGCCAAGGACGCGGCCGGCCACGAGGTCATCCCGTTCACCGGCTACGAGACCCCCGGGCTGGCCGGCGGCCTCGGCGCCCACCTCGCCGACTGGGCGCTGCACCTGCTGCTGCCCACGGTCTCGCTCGCCCTCGGCGGCCTCGCCACCTACAGCCGCTACCAGCGCGGCACCATGCTCGACGTGCTCGGCTCCGACTACCTGCGCACCGCCGAGGCCAAGGGCCTCACCCGCCGCCGGGCCCTGCTCAAGCACGGGCTGCGCACCGCCGTGATCCCGATGTCGACGATGTTCGCCTACAGCTTCCTGGGCATCTTCACCGGCGCGATCTTCACCGAGACGATCTTCGGCTGGCACGGCATGGGCGAGTGGCTGATCCAGTCGATCAACGAACAGGACGTCAACTCGGTGGTGGCGATCAACCTGTTCACCGCCATCGTCGTGCTCGCCTCCGGCTTCCTGGCCGACACCCTGCACGCCGCCCTCGACCCGCGCGTGCGGTCATGACCGGAGGTGACGTGAAATGACCGTCGTCGCTGCTGATTCCGCCGACTCCGCGGAGTCCCCCGAGCCCGCCGAGCCCACCGGCTCCGGCCCCTCCGCTCCGCCTGCCGGGCGGCCCCGGGCCACCGGACGCGGCCGGCTCGTCCTCACCCGGGTGCTCGCCGCCCGCGGCGCCGTGGTCGGAACCGTCCTGATCCTGCTGCTGTTCGCGCTCGCCTTCGGCGGGCCCTACCTGACGCCCTGGGACTACGCCGCCCCGGACTTCACCGCGCTGCACCAACCACCCTCCGGTGAGCACTGGTTCGGCACCAACGGGGTCGGCCAGGACGTGTTCGCGCAGACCGTCCGGGGGCTGCAGAAGTCGCTGATCATCGGCCTGCTGGTGGCGCTCTTCTCCACCGTGCTGGCCTCGCTGGTCGGCGCCTGCGCGGGCTACTTCGGCGGCTGGACCGACCGGGCGCTGATGTTCCTGGTGGACCTGCTGCTGGTCTTCCCCAGCTTCCTGATCATCACCATCGTCTCGCCCCGGCTGCGCAGCAGCGGCTGGATCGCCTTCGTGCTGCTGCTCGCCCTGTTCAACTGGATGATCACCGCCCGGGTGGTCCGCTCGATGACCCTCTCCCTGCGCGAGCGCGAATTCGTCCGCGCCGCACGGTTCATGGGCGTCCGGCCACTGCGGATCATCAGCCGGCACATCCTGCCGAACGTCGCCTCCTTCCTCATCATCGACGCCACCATCGCGGTCGGCGGCGCGGTGATGAGCGAGACCGCGCTCTCCTACTTCGGCTTCGGCGTCCGGCCGCCGGACGTCTCGCTCGGCACCCTGCTCGCCGCCGGGACCACCGAGGCGCCGGTGTTCCCCTGGATGTTCTACTTCGCGGCCGGGCTGCTGGTGCTGTTCGTGCTCGCCGTCAACCTGGTCGGGGACGGGCTGCGCGACGCCCTCGACCCCACCTCCGGGGCGGCGGGCCGCCGCTCAGGTCGCTCAGGTCGCTCCGGCCGTTCACGTCGTTCACGTCGTTCAAGCCGTTTCGGCCGCTCCGGTCAGCCCGATCGTTCGCAGAGGAAGAGCTCGTGACCACTGTTGTCGAGACCCCGCTGCTCGCCGTCCGGGACCTGCGGGTGGACTTCGCCGGGCCGCACGGCCCGGTGCCCGCCGTACGCGGGGTGGACCTCACCCTGCGGCGCGGCGAGACGCTCGGCATCGTCGGCGAGTCCGGCTCCGGAAAGTCCGTCACCGCGCTGTCCGTGCTGGGACTGCTGCCGGGTACGGCGCGGGTCAGCGGCTCGGTGCGCCTCGACGGCCGGGAGCTGGTCGGGCTGCCCGGGAAGGAGCTCGCCGCGATCCGCGGCCGACGGGTCGCCATGGTGTTCCAGGACCCGCTGTCCGCCTTCACCCCGGTCTACCGGATCGGCGACCAGATCGCCGAGGCGGTCCGCGTCCACCAGAAGGTCGACAAGGCCACTGCCCGCCGCCGGGCCGCCGAACTCCTCGACCTGGTCGGCATTCCGGCGCCCGACCGGGCCCTGGACAGCTTCCCGCACGAGTTCTCCGGCGGCATGCGCCAGCGCGCGATGATCGCCATGGCGGTCGCCAACCAGCCCGACATCCTGCTCGCCGACGAGCCCACCACCGCGCTGGACGTCACCATCCAGGCCCAGGTGCTGGACGTGCTGCGCACCGCGCAGCGGGAGACCGGCGCGTCGCTGGTCCTGGTCAGCCACGACCTCGGGGTGATCGCCGGGACGGCCGACCGGATCGCGGTGATGTACGCGGGCCGGGTGGTCGAAACCGCCGGGGTGGACGCGCTGTTCGCCGCACCTCGACACCCGTACACGCTCGGCCTGATCGGCGCGCTGCCCCGGCTGGACGGGCGCGGCGGCGCGCTGGTGCCGATCCCGGGCACCCCGGCGCCGATGGCCGAACTGCCGCCCGGCTGCCCGTTCGCCGCGCGCTGCCCGCTGGCCGAGGAGCGCTGCTCGACGGCGGAGCCTCCGCTGGAAGGAACTCCGGACAGGGGCCTGGACGGGGGCCTGGGCGGGGACGGCGGGCATGCGGCCGCCTGTGTGCGGTCGGCGGAACTGGCCGAGCGGCGGCCCGCGCCCGACGAGGTCTACCCGGTGCCCGAGCTGCCGGCCACGACCGTCGCCGGGGACCGCTCCTCGCGGACGCCGGTGCTGTCGGTGAGCGGGCTCGGCAAGACGTTCCCGCTCCTCAAGGGCACGGTGTTCAAGCGCAAGGTCGGCGAGGTCTACGCGGTGGACGGCGTCGACCTGGACCTGCGGGAGGGCGAGACCCTCGGCCTGGTCGGGGAGTCCGGCTCCGGCAAGTCCACCACCCTGTTCGAACTGCTGAAGCTCGGCGCCCCCGAGACCGGCCGGATCGAACTGCTCGGCCGCGACACCGCCCGGCTCACCCGGTCCGAGGCCCACCGGCTCCGGGCCGAGCTGCAGATCGTCTTCCAGGACCCGATGGCCAGCCTCGACCCCCGGATGCCGATCGGCGACATCGTCGCCGAGCCGCTGCGCGCCCAGCACACCCCGCGCGAGGAGATCGCCCGCCGGGTGCCCGAACTGCTGCGCCAGGTCGGCCTCGACCCGGACCACGCGGTCCGCTACCCGCACGAGTTCTCCGGCGGGCAGCGCCAGCGCGTCTCGATCGCCCGGGCGCTCGCCGTCCGACCGAAGCTGCTGGTGCTGGACGAACCGGTCTCCGCCCTGGACGTCTCCATCCAGGCCGGGGTGCTCAACCTGCTGCAGTCGCTCAAGGCCGAGCTGGGACTCTCCTACCTGTTCGTCTCGCACGACCTCTCGGTGATCCGGCACCTCGCCGACCGGGTCAGCGTGATGTACCTCGGACGGACGGTCGAGCAGGGCGAGGTCTCCGCCGTCTTCGACCGACCCCGCCACCCGTACACCCGGGCGCTGCTCTCGGCCGTCCCGCTGCCCGACCCCGCCGCCGAGCGCGCCCGCGACCGCATCCTGCTCGCCGGGGACCCGCCCTCCCCCACCGAGCGCCGCACCGGCTGCCCCTTCCGCACCCGCTGCCCGCTCTACGCCCGGCTCCCGGAGACGGCCCGGGCCCGGTGCGAGCGGGACCGGCCGACACTGGACGGCGACCGGGCGGGCGCGGACCACCGGGCGGCCTGCCACTTCCCGGAGGACCCCCAGCGCTGATCACGGTGAGTGTTCGGCCCAATACGATTCGTCGGATCGGGTCGGCGGCGTGTACTGTCTTCCACGTCAGCAAGCGCCGCTAGCTCAGTTGGTTAGAGCAGCTGACTCTTAATCAGCGGGTCCGGGGTTCGAGTCCCTGGCGGCGCACATGGCAAGGTCTCAGGCCGTCCACTCCGGTGGGCGGCCTGAGGCGTTTCCGGGATGGGTGGACCTTCGCCGCCGCGACTTCCTCCGACACCCGCCTGCCGGCCGGGGAACCGCTGCCGCTCTGCGCCGATGCGGAGGGCGGCGATGAGCGGTCGACGGCTACCGCCCGGGCCCGCTCCGGGGCCTCAGCTCGTTTCGAGGACGGCGGAGGCCACCGCGTCCGGGCGGTCGAACATCACCAGGTGACCGGCCGGGGCGGTGGTGCGGTAGTCGGCCCCGAGCAGGGCCGCGAGCTCCCGCTGCTCGGCCAGCCGGTTCCCGGTGCGACGGCTGCGACAGCCGTCGTCGGCGGCCAGCACGGTGATCGGCAGATCCTCGGGCAACGGCCGGGAGCGCCGCAGTTCGTCCAGCTCGGCGGCCATGTCGAGGTAGCGCCCGCTCTCCCGGAGCAGCGCGCGCAGGGCTCGGCCGGTGCGGTAGCAGTGCCGGGCCAGCGGCGCCGGGGCGAGGTCCTCGCGGCGGACGGTGGACAGCCGGGCGGTCGCCCGGCGGGCGGCCGGGCCGAACAGGTACGGCACCGCGACAGCCCGTGCGGCGCCCGCCACCGCCCGGGCCGCCAGGTCGCGCGCGACGGGGGCCGGGTGCGGCCGGGCCGCCTGCTTGACGCTGCCGTCGACCAGCACCAGCCCGGCGGCCCGCTCGGGGTGCAGCCGGGCGAAGGCCTCCACGTGGAAGCCCGCGAGCGAGTGGCCGACCAGGGTGCAGGGGCCGACCAGCCCGAGGCCGTCCAGTACCGCCAGGATCCGCCCCGCCTCGCCGGCCGTCGTCGGGGCGGGCCGCCCGGTGGCGGGCTCGGCGGCGCTCAGCCCGTATCCGGGCCGGTCGAAGCGGACCACGGTGCGATAGGGGGCGAGGAACGGGACGACGAGGTCCCAGTCGAACCAGCTGCTGCCGAGGCCGCCGGTGAGCAGGCAGACCGGACCGCTGCCCTCGGCGCGGACGTGCAGCGGGACGCCGTCGACGCGCAGGAAGCGGTGTCCCGGCTGGAGGCGTCCTGGCTGGGGGCTGGGCACCGTTCCACCTTAACCGGCAGCGAACTCCACCCCAACCAGGAGGAAACGGACACCCTGGCGGCCCGGTGGGGCGGGGCGGAACCGGGGTGGTTCGAGGCACCTCTCGGAACCGTGTATTGTTTTCCAGGTCAGCAGGCGCCGCTAGCTCAGTTGGTTAGAGCAGCTGACTCTTAATCAGCGGGTCCGGGGTTCGAGTCCCTGGCGGCGCACAGACACCGGGGAGCCTCTCGCAGCAGCGAGGGGCTCCCCGATTTTTTGGCCCCCGACGTCCGTTTTGCGTGTGATGTCGGTCTCGATTGCCGTTCCGGCGGAGCCATTCGGCCCGCGCGGCTCGTCCTGGGCAGTAAACCGGAATCGGGACAAAGGTCCCCAACCGCCGATGTCCCCGTCTGTGCAGGCTGGCCCGGTCCGCCCGCAGGAAGGCCGCGCTTTGTCTGAGAACACCCTGGGCGGCCGACGCACGCCGTCGATCAACCTCCGGCCGGCCAAGCGGTTCAAGCGCTCCGCCGGTACGCCCGGCGGCACGGCGGGCGGCAAGAAGCCGCGTCGGCCCAAGCGCACCGGCTGGCGCCGGCTGATACCCACCTGGCGGATGACCCTGCTCGGTCTCGCCTCGGCCCTGCTGCTCGGCGTCGGCCTGTTCGTGCTGGGGGTCGCGCTGGTGAAGGTCCCCAACGCGCACGCCGCCGCGACCGCGCAGAGCAACACCTGGCTCTACTCGGACGGCTCGGTGATCACCCGCACCGGCCAGACCAACCGGCAGAACGTCGGCCTGGACAAGGTCTCCCCCGCCGCCCAGCACGCCGCGCTGGCCGCCGAGGACCGCAACTTCTACAACGAGGGCGCGGTCAACGTGCAGGGCCTGGTCCGGGCCGCCCTCAACACCGCCACCGGCGAGGGCACCCAGGGCGGCTCCACCATCACCCAGCAGTACGTGAAGAACACGTACCTGAGCCAGAAGCAGTCGATCACCCGCAAGGTGAAGGAACTCTTCATAGCGATCAAGGTGGACGCCACCGAGAGCAAGGAGGACGTGCTCTCCGGCTACCTGAACACCTCCTACTACGGCCGCGGCGCGTACGGCATCCAGGCCGCCGCCCAGGCGTACTTCGGCATCGACGCCTCCGCGCTCAACCCGGCCCAGGGCGCCTACCTGGCCACCCTGCTGAACGCACCGAGCGCCTACGACGTGGCCACCGCGACCGCGGCGGGCAAGCAGAACGCCGTCAACCGCTGGAACTACGTCATGGACGGCATGGTCAAGGAGGGCTGGCTCTCCGCCGACGAGCGGGCCAAGACCACCTTCCCCGACGTCAAGGACCCGCAGCCCAACCCGGGCCTGTCCGGCCAGTCCGGCTACCTGGTGGACTCGGCCACCCAGTACCTCACCTCGAACGGGGTCATCAGCGAGACCGAGCTGGCCAAGGGCGGCTACACCATCAAGCTGAGCATCGACCCGAACCGCCAGCAGGCGATGCAGAACGCGGTCCAGGCGCAGCTGCACGACACCCTGAACCCGGACAAGCGGAAGAAGGACGCGGCCGCCCAGGCGGGCGCCGTCTCGGTGGACCCGAAGACCGGCGCGGTCGTCGCCCTGTACGGCGGCGTCGACTACGTGAAGCACTACGTGGACAACGCGACCCGGCGCGACTACCAGGCCGGCTCGACCTTCAAGGCGATCGCCCTGGCCGCCGCCTTCGAGAACAACGCCAAGACCCAGGACGGCCGCACCGTCACCCCGCGCACGATCTACGACGGCACCAGCGGCCGCAAGGTCCGCGGCGGCACGGGCACCCCGTACGCGCCGCCAAACGAGGGCGACAAGAGCTACGGCCAGATCAGCCTGCAGCAGGCCACCGACTGGTCGGTCAACTCGGCCTTCGCCCAGCTCGCGCAGGACACCGGGCTGCAGAAGGTCAAGGACACCGGCGTCGCGCTGGGCCTGCCCGGCAACACCCCGGGCCTGGACCCGGTGCCGTCCATCCCGCTGGGCGCGGCCACCCCGAGCGTGCTCGACATGGCCGGCGTGTACGCCACGCTGGACAACGGCGGCAAGCAGATCACCCCGTGGCTGGTGCAGTCGGTGGACCGCGGCGGCGAGGACGTGCCCCTGCCCGCGCACAAGACCACCCAGGCGATCAGCGCGGACACCGCCGACCGGGTCACCTCGATGCTCCAGGGCGTGGTGAGCGACCCGGGCGGCACCGGCTGGCGCGCGAAGGCGCTGGGCCGGCCGACGGCGGGCAAGACCGGCACCACCGACGACCAGAAGTCCGTCTGGTTCGTCGGCTACACCCCCGAGCTGGTCACCTCGGTGGCGCTGTTCGGCCAGGACCCGGGCTCCGGCGCCCAGGTCAGCCTGAGCGGTGTCGGCGGGATCGACGGTGCGGCGGGCGGCCAGTACCCGGCGCAGATCTGGACCAGCTACATGAAGGCGGCGCTCAAGGGCCAGCCGGTGAGCGACTTCGCGACCCCGGCGGACGGCGACGACTCCGCGGACGCGACCGATCTGCCCACCGCGCCGAGCACGCCGGCCACCGCCCCGTCGACCGGCGCCGCCACACCGAGCGCCGGTACCGGCACCCCGCCGAGCGGCAACTCCGGCGGGAACCCGTCGGGCGGCAACGGCTCCGGTTCCGGCTCGGGCTCGGGCTCGGGCTCGGGCTCGGACTCGGGTAGCGGCGGGGCGGCCACCGGGCCGACCGCTCCCCCGACCACGCAGCCGACGACGCAGCCCACCACCCGGCCGACCGTTCGGCCGACCACCGGGCCGACGCCGACCACCGGGCCGACCACGGCACCGACGACGCAGCCGACCACCCAGCCGACCGGCGGAACGAACGCGCTCTCCGGCGCCGGCGCCGGCGCCGGGGGCTGACGGCCCCGTCCTCGCTGTGAGCGCGCGCTTGCTCACAGCGAGGACCAGGACCGAATAACGAAATGACGCCTTACCGAAGCATCGGTATGACTGTCACAATGCGTCGGTGCACAGCTCAACGGCCTCGCCCACCCACCCTTCGGGCAGAACCTTCGGCCTCAGCCTCGCGCTGGTCTCCGCATTCGCCTTCGGCGGCTCCGGCACCGCGGCCAAGCCGCTGATCGAGGCCGGACTCTCACCGCTGCACGTGGTGTGGCTCCGGGTCACCGGCGCCGCCGTGGCCCTCCTGCCGGTCGCCTACCGGCACCGGGACGCCGTCCTGCGCCGCCCCGGCCTGCTGCTCGGCTTCGGCCTGCTCGCCGTGGCCGGCGTCCAGGCCTGCTACTTCGCGGCGATCTCCCGTATCCCGGTCGGCGTCGCACTGCTCATCGAGTACCTCGGGCCGCCGCTGCTGATCGGCTACGTCAAGTTCGTGCAGCGCAAGCCGATCACCCGGGGCGCGGCCATCGGCGCCGGCATCGCGGTGGCCGGGCTGGCCTGCGTGGTCGAAGTCTGGAACGGCCTGAGCTTCGACGCCCTGGGCGTGCTGTTCGCCCTCGGCGCGGCCTGCTGCCAGGTCGGCTACTTCGTGCTCGCCGACGCCGGCCGCCGGGGCGAGCGCCCGGTCGCCCCACTGGCCGTCAGCGCGTACGGACTGCTCATCGGCGCCGTTCTGCTCACCGCCCTCACCCGGCCCTGGCAGACCGACTGGAGCCCGCTCGGCGGGTCCGTGGTGATGAACGGGCACACCCTGCCCGCGCTGATCCCGGCCGCCTGGATGGTGCTGATCGCGACCGTGCTCGCCTACCTGACCGGCGTGGTCTCGGTCGGGTACCTCTCACCGCCGATCGCGGGCGTGGTGGCCAACCTGGAGGCGGTGGTCGCCACCGTGCTGGCCTGGGTCCTGCTCGGCGAGCACCTGGGGCTGCCGCAGGTCGCGGGCGGTCTGCTGGTCCTGGCGGGCGCCTTCGCCGCGCAGATCAGCAAGCCGGCGGAGGGGGAAGCGGGGTCGGCGTCGGGGTCGGCGTCATCGTCGGGGGCGGGTTCGACGCCGGTGGGCGTGGCGACCGAGGCGGTCGCCGGCGGCGGTGCCGCTGTCCTGGATACCGCGCCCTCCGGTTCCACTGCTTCCGCTGTCTCCCGGGCCTTCGGACCGGTGTCGGGGGCACGGGAGCGGAGGGCCGCCGCCGAGCGCGGGGTCAGTGGCCGGTCCAGCCCAACCAGTCGAGGTGATTGAGCGGCCACACCACACCCGACACCGGGCCCACCACGTTGTCCACCGGCACGGCGCCGCCGCCCGGGCCCTGCCGGTGATAACGGGAGTCCGCAGAGTCGCTGCGGTGGTCGCCCTCGACCCAGATGTAGCCCGCGGGCACCTTCACCGGACCGAAGTCCAGGCCCGCACAGGAGTCGTCACCGGGGTGCAGGTACGGCTCGTCGACCTTCTTCCCGTCGACGGTCAGCGTGGTGCCCGTGCACTGCACGGTCTGGCCGCCGGTCGCTATGACCCGCTTGACCAGGTAGTTGTCGTCCTTCGGCGGCACCAGCCCGACGAAGCTGAGCACCGAGCTCACGGTGTTGGTGAACGGGTTGGAGTCGACGGGCTGCGGCGGCAGCCAGTTCCCCGGGTCCTTGAACACCACCGGCTGCCCCTGCTCCGGCTTCCAGCCGGTCAGCGGCGCGAGCTTGTTCACACCGACCCGGTCGCCGACCCGCAGGGTGTTCTCCATCGAACCGGACGGGATGGTGAAGACCTGGAACAGGCAGGTCTTGATCAGCAGCGCGACCACCAGTCCGACGCCGATCATCGCCGGCAGCTCGATCCACCACGGCCGGGGGCGACGCGCCGAGCGGCGGGCCTTGCGACCGCGCGAACCGCCGGCCCGGCGGCGGGCCTCGGCGCGGCCGCCGGGGGCGCCAGGGGCGCCAGGGGCGCCGAGTACGTCGGGGGTACCGGGTGCGCCGCTGGTGTGCTGGATGTCCTCGACGTCCTGCACGGCGGGATCGCTGGGGGCGCCGCTGGGCGTTTCGGGCAGGTTCACCGCCATCGTCGCTGCTCCACCTCTCCGGCTGGGGAAACCTGCACGCTACGCCAACCGGGGGGCCTCACGAAATCCGGCGTTTAGCCGCCCCCGACATCGCCGGAGATCGCCGGACATCACCGGAGGGGGTACGCCTGCTCGGGGCCGTGCTCGGCGCTGCCCTCGGGGCCGTCCGTGCTCAGGGTGATGCCCGGGGCGGTGTTCAGGGTCGCCTTCAGGCGCGGGCGATGGCCTCGTGGTGGCGGATGACCTCGGCGATGATGAAGTTCAGGAACTTCTCCGCGAAGACCGGGTCGAGCTTGGCCCCGGCGGCCAGCTCCCGCAGCCGCTTGATCTGGTCCCGCTCCCGGGCCGGGTCGGCCGGCGGCAGCTTGTGCTCGGCCTTGAGGCGGCCGACCCGCTGGGTCGCCTTGAAGCGCTCGGCCAGCATGTGGACCACCGCGGCGTCGATGTTGTCGATGCTCTCGCGCAGGCTGGTCAACTCCGCCCGCACCGCTTCGTCGATCCCCTCGGGCAGGCCGGCGTCGGAGGTCGTGGGCTGGTCCGTCATCGGGTCGGCTCCCGGTGTCTGGGGTGGGCGCCCGACCGTACGCCGGCCGGGCTCGGGCCCCGGCAAATCTAACAGGGCACTAGCTCGGGACCCGCACCGTTCGGCGGAACCGTCCGGCATCCGGACAGCCCGACGGAACATCCGGCCGACCAGTGGGCCACGCCACCGGCCGACGGGTCGTCCGGTTCCCGGCTCCGGGACGGGGCGGCCCGTAGGCTGGTGCGTGCATGACCGGAAGTGACGACTCAGCAGTCCCTCAGTAGTGGAGGAACCGATCGTGGCAACCACCCGCACCGCCCGTACCGCCTGGGAGGGCAATCTCCTCAACGGCAAGGGGCTGGTGACCTTCGCCTCCTCCGGGATCGGCGAGTACCCCGTCTCCTGGCCGGCCCGCGCCGA
Organism: Kitasatospora sp. NPDC004669; assembly: GCF_040609455.1. Lineage (NCBI taxonomy): Bacteria > Bacillati > Actinomycetota > Actinomycetes > Kitasatosporales > Streptomycetaceae > Kitasatospora > Kitasatospora sp. NPDC004669. Next base: position 134,347 of record NZ_JBEXKB010000017.1, on the reverse strand, counting down.
GGAGCCCAACGGCAAGACCAGCCCCGAGGAACTCATCGCGGCCGCCCACTCCGCGTGCTTCTCGATGGCCCTCTCGAACGGCCTGACCAAGGCCGGCAACCCACCCGCCAAGCTCGACACCCAGGCCGACGTCACCTTCCAGCCCGGCAAGGGCATCACCGGCATCCACCTGACCGTCACCGGCGACGTGCCCGGCCTGGACGAGGCCGGCTTCGCGAAGGCGGCCGAGGACGCCAAGGCCAACTGCCCCGTCAGCCAGGCACTGACCGGCACCACCATCACCCTCACGGCCAAGCTGGCCTGACCCCGCCCCCGGTTCGTCCGGAGCGCACCCGCCCCGCCCCCCGGCGCGCAACCAGCGCGCGGGGGCGCGGCTTCGGCGCACGCGTTCCCGACGCACCTCATGTGATGTGTACCAAGGGCGTCCGCACGTTCCGCCATGCATGATCGCAAAGGGGGCGAATCACCCTCGCGGCGGTCACCGCGCGTTGTCGTCGCGGCCTATGATCGGCCGAAGCGCCCTGTTCTTCACGCGGATCCCCGCGCGACAGCGCCCCACGGCGGTCGCCCCGCAGCGGACCGACTCCGAGGACCGTGACAGAGCGCGGAGCCGGCCGCCGGAGTCCCGACCGGCCAGGCGGATCATCGTCAAGCGTCAGCAGCGGACGGGAGCATGCCGTGCCGGGCCAGAACGAGGGGGCCGACGCACACCAACCAGGCGTGCGACACGAGGAATCGTCACACCACCGCCACCTGACCGCGCCGGTCCTCGATCAGGCCGTCTCCGTCCCTTCGGCCTCCTCCGTCGCGTCGGCTGTGTCTGCGGCCCCTGCCGGTTCTGCCGCTACAGCCGTATCCGCCGCTTCGGCTGCTTCCGGTACGGCTTACGGGCCCCTGAAGGACCCCGAGGTCCTGTTCTGCCCCACCTGCTCCGCACCGTTGACCGACAGCACCCACCTCGGTGCCGCCGGCACCCCCGGCCGGGAAGGCGGTGGCGGCGACCGGCTGCTGGCCGCGCTGCGGGCCAGCGAGTCCCGGTTCCGGGCGGCCTTCTGCGACGCCGTCATCGGCATGGCCCTGATCGACCCCGAGGACCGGATCATCGAGGTCAACCCGGCCTTCGCAGCGCTGATCGGACGGGGCGTCGGCGAACTGGTCCGCACCCACCTGCACGAGATCATCGATCCGGAGGGCATGCCGCACCGGCTCTTCACCGAGCTCGTCCACGGTGAGCGGGAACGGTTCCGCGTGGAGAAACAGCTCAAGCACCGTGAGGGACGCACGGTCTGGAGCAAAGTGACCGTCTCCCTGATCCGGGACGGCGCCGGGCAGCCGCTCTACACCCTCGCGCTGGTGGAGGACATCACCGAGCAGCGCCGGCTCGGCGACCGGCTGGAGTACCAGGCGCTGCACGACCCGCTGACCCGGCTGCCCAACCGGACCTTCTTCTTCGAACGGCTCGACGCGGCCTGCCTCGCGGGCACCGACCTCGCGGGCACCGACCTCGCGGGCACCGAAGAGCCCGGGAGCGCCGCGGGCCCCGACCGTCCCGTGGCGGCAGCGGCGGACGGGCGCCGGGTGGGCGTCTGCTACCTCGACCTCGACGGCTTCGCGGCGATCAACGAGACCCTCGGTCACCACATCGGCGACCAGTTGCTGGTCGCCGTCGCGGCCCGGCTGCGGCGCGGACTCTCCGGGCACGACGCCCACCTGGTCGCCCGGATGGGCGGCGACGAGTTCGCCGTCCTGGTCACCGACAGCATCGGCAGCGAGCAGCTGACCGCGCTGGCCGGGCGGATCCTGGAGGTGCTGGAACGTCCCTTCGACGTCGCCGGGCACCGGCTGGTGATCACCGCCAGCGTGGGCGTCGTCGAACGGTCGGTGCACGAGACCACCCCGACCGACCTGGTCAAGGACGCCGACGCCACCCTCTACTGGTCCAAGGCCGACGGCCGTGCCCGCTGGACCCTCTACGACCCGGACCGCGGCGCCCACCAGCTCACCCGCCAGCTGCTCGCCACCGCGCTGCGGCCGGCCCTGGAGCGCGGCGAGTTCACCGTCGAGTACCAGCCGCTGGTCGGCCTGGCCGACGGCGCGGTGCACGGCGCCGAGGCCCTGGTCCGCTGGCGCCACCCCCGCTACGGGACGATCTCCCCGGACCGCTTCATCCCGCTGGCCGAGGAGTCCGGCGCGATCGTGCCGCTCGGCACCTGGGTGCTGGAGGAGTCCTGCCGCCAGGCCAAGCAGTGGCTCACCGAGTTCCCCGACACCGACACCTTCGTGAGCGTCAATCTGGCGGCCCGCCAGATCTGGGACTCCGACGTGGTGGCCGACGTCGCCCGGGCCCTCGAACGCACCGGCCTGCCGGCCCGACTGCTGCAGCTGGAGATCACCGAGAGCGCCCTGCTCGGCCCCGGCGGGCGCCCGTTGCAGGCCCTGCAGGCGCTGGCCGACATGGGGGTGCGGATCGCCATCGACGACTTCGGCACGGGCTACTCCAACCTGGCCTACCTCTCCCGGCTGCCGGTGCACGTCCTGAAGCTCGACGGCACCTTCATCGAGGGCTTCCGCGACCCGGCCCCGACCGACCGCCCGCCCGTGCCGGAGTTCCGATCGCGCCGCAGCGACGCCGACGAGCAGATCGTCGGCGCGATGGTGCAGCTGGCCCACACCCTCGGCCTGACCGTCACCGCCGAGGGCATCGAGAGCGCCGCCCAGGCGGAACGGCTCCGGCTGACCGGCTGCGACACCGCCCAGGGCTGGTACTTCGCCCGGCCGGGCGAAGCCGAGCTGGTCGCGACGATACTCCGGGAGGGCCGCCCGACCCCGCACGGCCGGTAGGGCGGGGTCGGGGCGGTCTCCGTCTGCCGGTCTCCGCCTGTCGGTCTCCGTCTGTCGCCTTCTGTCAGGCGGTTTCTGTCAGGCGGTTGTCCTCAGGCCGTCGCCGTCAGGCCGTACGCCTCGGCGATCAGGCCGTAGGAGCGGAACCGGGCCTCGTGGCCGTGGATGTGCGAGGTGACCATCAGCTCGTTCACCCCGGTCCGCTTGCGCAGTGCCTCCAGGCCGTCCGCCACCTGGCCCGCGTCGCCGAGCACCACGTTGTCGAGCCAGCTGTCGATGAAGTCCGCCTCGACCGGGCTGTACGGGTACTCCTCGGCCTCCTCCGGGGTCGGGATCGGGCCGGGGGTGCCGCGCCGGAGCCGGAGCATGCCGAGGGCCGCGGAGCGGGCGAGGCGGCGGGCGGTGGGCTCGTCGGCGGCGGCGACCGCGCTCACGCCGATCAGTGCGTACGGCTCGCTGAGCACGTCGGAGGGGCGGAAGGACGTCTGGTACAGGTCCAGGGCCGGGATGGTGTTGGCGCTGCTGAAGTGGTGGGCGAAGGCGAACGGGAGGCCGAGCCGGCCCGCCAGCTGGGCGCTGAAGCCGGAGGAGCCGAGCAGCCAGATCGGCGGGCGGTCCGCGCCCTTGGGAACGGCGGTCAGCCGCGCGTACGGGTGACCGGAGGGGAAGTCGCCGTCGAGGAAGTGGGTCAGCTCGGACAGCTGCTGCGGGAAGTCGTCCGCACCCTCGGTGAGGCCGCGGCGCAGCGCCCGGGCGGTGGCCGGGTCGGTGCCGGGGGCGCGGCCGAGCCCGAGGTCGATCCGGCCGGGGTGCAGGGCCTCCAGCAGGCCGAACTGCTCGGCGATGGTGAGCGGGGCGTGGTTGGGGAGCATGACCCCGCCCGAGCCGAGCCGCAGCGTGGTGGTGTTGGCGCCGAGGTGGGCGAGCAGGACGGCCGGGTTCGAGCTGGCCACCCCGGGCATGCCGTGGTGCTCGGCCACCCAGAAGCGGTGGTACCCCCACTGCTCGGCCCGGCGGGCCAGCTCGGTGGTGGCGACCAGGGCCTCGGCGGGCGTGTAGCCGACGCCGACGGTGGCCAGGTCGAGGATCGAGAGCGGAGCGGGTGCCGTGACGCGGGCGACGCCTCGGATCGCCCCGCCGATCGGCGGCTCGGTCCCGTGCTCCTGCTGGTCCTCGGTGGTCATGCCGTCCGCCCTCCTGGCTGTCCTTGATCCGGCTGTTCTCCGAGCCGGCCGTCCTGGGCGGCCGCACGGGTCTCGGACGCCCGGCGGTCGCTACTGCCGACCGGGGTCAACCACGGTCGCGGGCTCGCTGTTCCCGGTGGGCACGCCTGATCCGGGTGCGGTTCGGCTGTTCCATCCGGAGCGGCCGACCGACCGTTCGGCTGACGGAGTGCCAGCGGGCGGACACGGATGGCGACTTCATGCCAGGGGCGGAAGTCGCCAGCCCCGGGGCTCGCGATCGGCGGCCGGCATCCGGCAGGCTGGTGATCAGGAGCGGATCATCGAGCGGGTCCGCCTTCGTCAGCAAGATCGTCGGGCTGGACCAGCGCCGAACGATCCCTGCGAGCCCTCGGCGCGGCACCCCGCCCCGGGGGCTCGTGCCATTTCCGGCCGCTTTCCCCCGGCCCTCTCCCGCCGGGCCCGCCTCCCCGGACCGCTCACCCCCGCCGCTCGCCCCCGCCGCTCGCCGTCGCCACTCACCCCCACCGCTCGTCGCCGCCGGGGCCCGCCGCAGCGCGCGGCCGTTGTGGGCGGCCATTGTGCGCGATCGAACCCTGTGAGGCGCGGTCGCCTGCAGTGATCCTCCGCATACCGGGGTGCTTCATGGCATGAAAAGTCGAGGCGCTAGCGTTGACCCAGCAGCCACCTGCTCCCCCGGGCGGCGTGGAGGGAGTAAGGGCCTTGAACTTCGTGGCGGCGATCGGATCCTCGTGGATCTGCGCCCTGGCGCTGTTCGCCGTACTCGGCGACGCCCTGCTCCCCTTCATTCCGAGCGGGACGCTGGTCATCCTGGCGGTACTCAGGACGGAGCAGATCAGCGGCGCCCCGGTGCTGCTCGGCCTGGGCGTGGCGGTGGCCTCCTTCCTGGGCGACGTCCTGCTGCTCCACCTCGCCCGGCGCGGCGCCCCGATGCTGCAGCGCCGGCTCGCCCGGCGCCCGAAGCTGGCGGCCAGCGTGAGCCGGGTCCAGAAGTCCCTGATCGAGCGCCCGCACGGCGGGGCGGCCGCGATGGTGGTGATCGCCCGGTTCGTTCCGGCCGGGCGGACCGTCCTGGACCTGGCCATCGGCCACTCCCCCGCCCATCCGCACCGCTTCCTGCACTGGTCGGCGCTGGCGGCGCTGGTCTGGGCCGCGTACATCGTGACGCTGGGCTGGCTGAACAGCCACTGGTTCAACACGGCCTGGCTGAGTCTGGCGGTCTCCTGTGCTGCGGCCACTGCCATCAGCACCGCGATCGCGCGAATAGTGCGCCGCAACCGGCGGCTGGCCGCGCTCTGACCGGCCCTGCCCCGACCGGAGCCTTCGGGCTGCGGCCGACGCTTTCCAGCCGCAGGGTCTCGCCAGGAGCACAATTTTCCCTAACAGGCGATGAACCGTGCCGAGCGCCGACGAACTCCGCACGGGCCGGACAGGGCGGCGGTAGCGTACTTCCCTGACGTCGCGCCGTGCGAACCGTCACAGGACCGCAACAGACGACCGATCCCTGCAGCCCGACCGGGCATGCCTGGCGTGTTGACTGTCGTCGGGAGCCCAGCGCCCTTCGTGGCCACTGCGGCGACATGACATGCTAACGGCGAAATATTCATCAATTGCCTGATTTGACCGGTGCGGCCCCGTGCCGCCCTCACCACCGGAATCGGCACCCAGGGGAGACCATGACCAGCATCTCGCGCAGGACGGTGCTCAGTGCTACCGCCGCGACCGCAGCCCTCGGCGCGGTCGCGGCCTGTTCCAGCAGCGGATCCGGTTCTGGGCAGGACTCCGCCTCCTCCTCCCCTGGCGGCGGCACGGGCGACGCCAAGAGCGGCACCACCGACCCGACCCAGGCAGTGGTCCCCAAGGGCACCCCGATCGGTGACGGGTCCAACGCGGACACCGGCCCGCAGCCGAACCAGCCCAAGCCCGAGAAGCTCAAGCCGGGCGAGCGGCCACCGCAGTTCGTGGTGTTCTCCTGGGACGGCGCGGGCGGCACCGACGACGGCCAGTTCCCCCGCTTCCTGAAGCTAGCGGAGCAGTACAAGACCACGATGACCTTCTTCCTCTCCGGGATATACGCCCTGCCCAAGGGCAAGTCCCAGCTGTACCACCCGCCGAAGCACGCGGTCGGCGCCTCCGACATCCCGTACCTGTCGGACGGCGCGGTGAAGAGCACCCTCAAGCTCGTCAGCCAGGCCTGGCTGGCCGGGCACGAGATCGGCACCCACTTCAACGGACACTTCTGCTCCAGCCGGCCGGACAAGAACGGGGTCAACATGTGGACCCCGGACGACTGGCAGAGCGAGATAGACCAGGCGATCGGTTTCGTCACCCAATGGCGGACCAACACCGGCTTCACCGACGTCGACCCGCTCCCCTTCGACTACAAGAAGGAGCTCATCGGCGGCCGCACCCCCTGCCTGGAGGGCCAGAAGGCGCTGCTGCCGACCATCGCCAAGCTGGGCTGGAAGTACGACGCCAGCTCCGCGGGCGGTCTGCAGATATGGCCGCAGAAGGTGCAGGACGGAAAGGTCTGGGACTTCCCGCTGCAGTCCATCCCCTTCCCCGGGCACACCTTCCAGGTCCTGTCGATGGACTACAACATCCTGGCCAACCAGTCCGCCGGCAGCACCAAGGGCGACCCCGGCAAGTACGACGAGTGGCGCACCCAGGCGACCAACTCCTACCTGGCCGGCTTCGAGCGCGCGTACAACAGCAACCGCGCGCCGTTCTTCATCGGCAACCACTTCGAGCAGTGGAACGGCGGCATATACATGGACGCCGTCGAGGGGGCCCTCAAGGCCATCGCGGGCAAGCCCGAGGTCCGGCTGGTCTCCTTCAAGCAGCTGGTCGAGTGGCTGGAGGTGCAGGACCAGTCCACTCTGCGCAAGCTGCGCACCCTCAACGTCGGCCAGGCTCCGGCCGGCGGCTGGGACGGCTTCCTGGGCGCGGCGGGCTGACGCGCCGGGGCGCGGAACAACCGGCTCCGGGCTGAGTCCGGTACGGCCGGCGGGGTGTTCGCACCCCGCCGGCCGTCGTCGTTCGGGCCGGGTCCGCTACCCGGCGGCGGGGACGTCCGCGAGCAGGGTGACCCGCCCGGCGAGCCGGCGGGCGACCGGACCTGGAACATCGGCTGGAGCAGGGCGTGGCCCTCGCGGCGGACCGCGGTCCGCCCCTTCACCCCGTCGAAGCTCCAGCCCTCCAGCGCCTTGACCAGGGCCGAAGTGTCGTCGGCGGAGCCGTGGTTGGCCTCGACGGCGTGCACCCTACCAGCGGTGGCATCGCCCGGCCGCCGCAGTGCCGAATTCGCTGCATTAGCACCAACGCCAGCCACAGTGGCCGGGAACCGTAGTATCTTCACGCTTGCGCGGTGATCATTTCTCGGAGTGGTTGCGATCACCCGTACGCTCCGGGAGAGTTGAGCGAGCCAAGGATCCCGTGCACCCGGAGGGGAAGCTGGAAGTGCACCGGGATCCCGCATTCGAAGCCGCCGCGCAGACCAGGCGCAGACTCACAACTGAACCGGTCGCACACAGTCCATGAGCTGGACTCCATGCGTTGGACGGCCCGGAAACTGTCGGATTGCCCGCAGTTCACCGGGCCGCGTTGTGCCCGGGCGGCTTCGGGGCGAGGCGCAGGCACCGCCGAGCAAAGCAAGACGCAATACTCCGGGGGGAGCAACTATGACCATGCCGTTCTCGCGACGAAAGGGCGACGGAACGGCCCGCCACGGGCACGGTCGGGACGGGGACAGTCTGGGCGACCGCGACCGGAACGGGCCCAGCCAGGACGTCGAGCAGTTCGACGAGGCGGCCCTGCGCACCGTGCCGGCGCCCGAAGCCCCGTACGACTACGGCCACTTCAGCCGCCTCGCCGGCCCGGCGGTCGATCTGGACGAGGACCGGGAGCTCGGCCGCGGCGCCTACCGCCCGAACCCGGGCAGCGACCCGACGTCCGCGGGAACCGCCGCTCCCTACCGCGTCCAGTACCGCAGCCTGCTGCGCCACGAGCCGCACCGGATCCGGGCCGCGCTGCTACTGATGGCCGCCCCGCTGGTGGAGGCGATCCTGCTGGTCTGGCTGCTGCTGCCGGAGCACTGGCCGCAGCGCCCGGACGAGACCGACACCCTGGTGCTGCTCGGGGACAAGGTGATGATCGGGATCATCGCTGTGGTCGAGGTGTTCCGGCTGGTCAACGTCATGTCCAACACCCACGCGACCCTGGTCGCCCGGGATCCGATACCCGTGACACCGGAGTCGGGCACCCGGGTCGCCTTCCTCACCACCTGCGTGCCGGGCAAGGAGCCGCCGGAGATGGTCCGGGCCACGCTGGTCGCGGCCCGTTCGGTGCGGCACGAAGGCCCGTACGACGTCTGGCTGTTGGACGAGGGAAACGATCCTGCAATGCGCGTCCTCTGCGCCGAGCTGGGCGTGCACCACTTCAGCCGCTCCGGCCGGCCGCACTGGAACCAGCCGAAGGGCCGGTTCCGCGCCAAAACCAAGCACGGCAACTACAACGCCTGGCTCCAGGCGCACGGCGACGACTACGACTTCTGGGTGTCCGTCGACACCGACCACGTTCCGCTGCCCGACTTCTGCGAGCGGATGCTCGGCTACTTCCGCGATCCCGACGTGGCGTTCGTCGTCGGCCCCCAGGTGTACGGGAACTACCGGAGCTCGGGTTCCGCCGTCACCAAATTCAGCGAGAGCCAGCAGTACCTCTTCCACGCCCTCATCCAGCGAGCCGGAAACCGTTACGGCGCGCCGATGTTCGTCGGCACCAACAACGCCGTCAGAATCCGGGCGCTCCAGTCGATCGGCGGGTTGTACGACTCCATCACCGAGGATATGGCGACCGGTCTGGAGTTCCACCGGAGCCGAAACCCGGAGACCGGGGAACGCTGGAAGTCCGTGTACACCCCGGACGTGCTCGCGGTGGGCGAAGGCCCGTCCTCCTGGACCGACTTCTTCTCCCAGCAACTGCGCTGGAGCCGCGGCACCTACGAGACCCTGCTCACCCGGTACTGGCGGGTCATGTGGCGGCTGTCGCCCGGCCGACTGCTCAACTATTCGCTGATGGTGGGCTTCTACCCGATGGCGGCACTCACCTGGCTGCTCGGCGGGGTGTCCAGCGTGCTCTACCTGGGCTTCGGCGCCTCCGGCGTCCACGTCTCCTCGGAGATCTGGATGATGCTCTACAGCGACGCCGCCGCGCTCCAACTCCTGCTCTACACCTGGAACCGCAAGCACAACGTGAGCCCGCACGAGTCGGCCGGCTCCTCCGGGGTCGCGGGCATGGTGATGTCGGCGCTCTGCGGCCCGATCTACGCGGCCTCGCTGCTGCAGGCGCTGGTGCGCCGCCGCAGCCGCTTCGTGGTGACGCCCAAGGGCCGTGAGGCCAGCGCCGACCGGCTCGGCACCTTCCGGTTCCACCTGTTCTGGACGCTGGTGTTCGGCTCTGCCGTCACCGCCTCCTACTACACCGGCTACGACCACGTCGCGATGCGGACCTGGGCCTGCATCGCCCTGGCGCTGACCCTGCTGCCGCTCCTGATCCTGGTCGGCGACGACGTCCGCCGCCGCCGGACCCGGCCCACCGCGACCCTCACCGTGACCGGCGGCCCGGCCGCGTCCCCCAAGGTCGTCCTGGAGAAGCGCAACCCGCGCCACGCCCGCGGCCCCCTCACGGCACCGGCGACGGCCTCGGCAGCAGCACCGGCTCAGGCCGAGACGCTCGACAGCCCGACCCTCACGCTCCGCCTGGCCGCGCCCGACACCCCGACGGTCTCGCTCCGCCTCGTCCCGCCGGACGACCGCGCACCCGACCGCGCACCCGACCGCGCGCCCGACCACGCCGAGAGCGGCACCTCCATCCACTGAGCCAGCCCCCACCGCCTTCCGAGGGGACCAACCATCGTGAAGATCCACAAGACCGGCCGCACCAAGCGCTTCGCCCTCGGCAGCACCGTCGCGCTGACCGTCGCGGGGATGAACGCCCCGGCCGTCCTCGGCTTCGCCAGCGACCGGTACCACGACTACGTGATCAACCGGCCCGAGTACAAGGCGCAGTACGGCCACTGGCAGACCCTCTCGCTGCCCGCCGAGTTCCGAGTCAACGCCGTCCACGCCACCCTGCTGCGCACCGGCAAGGTGCTGATCGTGGCCGGTTCCGGCAACGACGAGAAGCAGTTCAACGCCGGTAGCTTCAAGAGCCTGCTCTGGGACCCGGCCAAGAACACCTACAAGCTGATACCCACCCCCGCCGACATGTTCTGCGGCGGCCACACCTCCCTCCCGGACGGCCGGGTGCTGGTGGCCGGCGGCACCCAGCGGTACGAGAAGCTGGACGGCACGGTGAAGAGGGCGGCCGGGGTGATGCGGGTGCGCAACGAGAGCCCGGAGCGCGACCGCGCGTTCCCCAAGGGCACCGTCTTCGTCGCCCCGAACGGCCGCGAGTACGCCACCACCGTCCCGGTGACCGTCCCCGCCGCGACCAAGACCGGCTCCGGAAAGCAGACCACGGTCACCGCCGCCGAGCAGCACGTGTTCGTCGAGGCGGTCGGCGAGGGCCCGGACTACGTGACCAACTCCGCGGCCCAGTACCGGATCAAGGGCCTGACCGGCACCGACGCGCACAACCTGTACGGGCAGAGCGAGAAGATGACCCTGGACAAGCAGGAGTACCAGGGCATCCGCTCCGCCTTCGAGTTCAACCCGGACACCGAGCTCTACGAGCAGGTCACCGACATGGCGCACGCCCGCTGGTACCCGACGCTGACCGGGCTGGGCGACGGTCGGGTGGTCACCGTCTCCGGGCTGGACGACACCGGGCAGATCCTCAACGGCAACGACAACGAGGTCTACGACCCCAAGAACAAGACCTGGGCCAAGGCCCCCGACCGGTACTTCCCGACCTACCCGTCGATCTTCCTGACGGCCTCCGGCAAGCTCTTCTACTCCGGCTCCAACGCCGGTTACGGGCCCGCCGAGAAGGGCCGCGAGCCCGGCGTCTGGGACCTGTCGAACAACGGCTTCCAGCCCGTCCCCGGCCTGCGCGACCCGGGCCTGGCCGAGACCTCCTCCTCGGTGCTGCTGCCGCCCGCGCAGGCGCAGAAGGTCATGGTGCTGGGCGGCGGCGGGGTCGGCGAGTCACCGCTGTCCACGGCCCGCACCGACATCGCCGACCTCTCCGCCGCCCAGCCGTCCTTCACCCCGGGCCCGGACCTGCCGGCCGGCGGCACCCGTTACCTCAACAGCGTGGTCCTGCCGGACGACACCGTGTTCACCACCGGCGGCTCCAGCGGCTACCGCGGCCGGCGCGACAGCGACCTGCTCAAGGCGCAGGTGTACCACCCGGATTCCAACAGCTTCACGACCGCCGCCGAGCCGACCGTCGGCCGCGACTACCACTCCGAGGCGCTGCTGCTGCCGGACGGCCGGGTCGCCGTGCTGGGCTCCAACCCGCTGTTCGCGGACAAGGCCGAGACCCAGCCGGGCGGTTTCGAGCAGCGGATCGAGATCTACACCCCGCCGTACCTGTACCACGGTGACCGCCCGGAGGTGACGGCCGCGCCGGAGGCGGCGAAGCTCGGCGGCGTCCTCAAGGTCGGCACCTCCCGACCGGAGGGGGTGACCACCGCCAAGCTGATCCGGCCGAGTTCGGTGACCCATGTGACCGACGTCGAGCAGCGCTCGGTGGCCCTGGACATCGCCGGGCGCACCGCCGACGGGGTCTCGCTCACCCTCCCGACCAACCCCAACCTGCTGCCGCCCGGCTGGTACATGCTGTTCCTGACGGACGCCGCCGGCACGCCGTCGGTCGCCCGCTGGGTCCAGGTCACGGCGTAGCAGGTCACCACCGGGCAGGTCACGGCGCAGCAGGTCACGGCGTAGCAGGCCACCCTGCGGCCGGGACCGGGTCGGCGACCGAGCGGGTCAGCGCGTCGCCTGGGCCAGCCCCAGCGCGTACGGCAGCCAGAACTCGCCCGCCCGGGGCTCGCCGCGGCCGCACTCGCCGTCGGACTCCCCCGGGTTCTTGATCCACAGGTAGGCGTCCACGTTCGGCCGCCCGGTCTCGGTGGTCGGCGGCTCGCCGAGCGCCCGGCCGGGCGGGTTGCACCAGGAGTCGGCGCCCAGCGCGCCGTTGCCGCTGCGGCTGGTGTCGATGACGAAGTGCTTCCCGCCCAGGGCGGTGGAGAGCCGGTTGCCGTACGCGACGTTCCGGTCGGTGGGGTAGAAGTTGGCGACGTTCACCGCGAAGCCGTCCGCCGCCGCGATGCCGGACTTGCGCAGGGCGGTGGCCATCTCGTCCGGGTCCTGTGACCAGCCCGGGTTGCCCGCGTCCAGGTAGACCCGGACGTTCGGACGCTTCTTCAACTCCTGGACGGCGAAGGCCAGCAGGCCGTACCGCTCGGCGGCCAAGTCGCCCTTGATCCCACAGTTGTCCAGGGTGTGCGCGACGGCGTCCGGCTCCAGGACGACCCAGGCCTTGCGATCGCCGAGGGCCTGCGCGACGCCGGTGATCCAGCTCCGGTAGGTGGCCGCGTCGGGGGCGCCGCCGGCCGAGTACTGGCCGCAGTCACGGTGCGGGATGTCGTAGGCGACGAAGACGGCCGTCCGGCTCGCCTCGGCGGCCCGGCGGCTCACCTGTTCGGCGATCTGCTGGGCGTCCTGCTCGCCGAGCCACTGGGAGGAGGGCTGGCCGGCGATCCGCAGCAGGGTGCCGGCCTCCGCCGTGCGGCCCTGATCGCGCAACGTGGCGACCTGCCGGGCGGCGTTGGTCTGGTCGGAGACGTAGAAGGCCTGGCCGGGGAGCTGCTCCAGGCCGCCGGGTTCAACCGTCGCGCTGGAGACCGCGACGCTGGGGGCGGTCTTCGCCGCGCCGGTGTCGGGGCCGCTGCAGCCGGAGACCGCGAGCACTGTCAGACCCGCGACCAGCGCGGCCCACCGAATCGTTCCTACCCGTCCCACCCCGCGCACGTACCGCCCCTTCGAGCCGGCCCCGCCCCCGGACCGGTCCGGCGACCGGTCGGCACCAGCTAAGCACACCCGGCCCCGGCAGGCGGTCAACAGCGGTGAACGACAAGTGGCCGTGGGCGGACGGGAATCCGATCCCGTCCGCCCACGGCCACCGAGCCTCAGCCCCGCACCGGCCCGAGCTCAGTCCGACCCCGGCCCGACCCCGGCCCTGCCGCCGACCCTGCGGTCAGCCCTGCTTCAGGTCCGGCACCTGCCAGTCGATCGGCTCGACGCCGAAGCCGTCCAGCGCCGTGTTGATCTGCGAGAACGGACGGCTGCCGAAGAACATCTTGGCGGACAGCGGCGACGGGTGCGCGCCCTGCACCACCACGTGCTTCTCGGTGTCGATCAGCGGCAGCTTCTTCTTGGCGTAGTTGCCCCACAGCACGAAGACCACCGGCTCCTCGCGCGCGCTCACCGCCTTGATCACCGCGTCGGTGAACTTCTCCCAGCCCTTCGCCTTGTGCGAGTTGGCCTCGTGAGCGCGGACCGTGAGCACCGCGTTGAGCAGCAGCACGCCCTGCTCGGCCCAGTGCATCAGGTAGCCGTTGTCCGGGGCGGGGATGCCCAGGTCGGCGTCCAGCTCCTTGAAGATGTTGCGCAGCGAGGGCGGCGTCTTGGTGCCCGGCAGCACCGAGAAGCTCATGCCGTGGGCCTGGCCGTTGTCGTGGTACGGGTCCTGGCCGAGGACGAGCACCCGGACCTTGTCGTACGGAGTGGCCTCCAGAGCGGCGAACTCCTGGCCACTCGGCGGGAACACCTCGTGCTCCGCGCGCTGGGCCGCCACGAAGGCCGCCAGCTCCGCGAAGTACGGCTTCTCCGTCTCGGCGCCGAGCACCTCGCGCCAGGACTCGGGCAGCTCCAGCCCGCCGCCCGCGCCGGCCTCGACCACGCCCGCCTCGACCGTGTCCGTCACGACATCTACCTCCCACACCGCGGCTGCTGCGCCGCCTGCCCTCTTACACCCCGAACGCTACACAGCCCCACCGACAGCTCACTCCACAGGAGCCGCCTCGGCCGCCCCGGCGACGGCGGCCGCCCGCACCACCCGGGCGTGCTCCACCGCGTTGAGCAGCACCAGCAGCCCCGCCAGCGTCACCAGCACCGCCAGTGCCGGCAGCCGCACCATCGCGGGCAGCAGTCCCAACACCACCACCGCGGCGGCGATCCGGGTGGTCGAGACCTGGCGGAACATCATCCAGCGGGTGTAGCCGAAGGTCAGCAGGTACAGCCCGCACCCGCCGTACAGCAGTGCCACCGACCCGGCGCCGAGCGTCTGCCACGGGTCCGCGACCGTCTCCTCGAAGCCGACCGCCACCCCGATCACCCCGGCGGCCAGCGCCAGGTGCCCGTACTGGAAGACCCGCCGGACCACGTCCCGCCGGGAGTCGGCGACCTCCACGGCGTGCCGCATCGCGTCCGCCGCGAACACGAAGTACTGCCACCACAGGCCCGCCGAGATGGTGAACGCGGCGGCCACGGCGGTGAGTTCGGCCGCGTCCAGCCGGGCACCGGCCGCCGAGGCGCCGATCCCGACGATCGACTCACCGAGCGCCACCAGCAGGAACAGCGCGAACCGCTCCGGCATGTGCGACGGGTGGTACGCCACCGTCGAGAGCCGTCGCCGGAACACCAGCGGCGCGGCCAGGTCGCAGAGCGCGGCGGCCGCCCACAGCGCCAGCCGCGGCCCGTCCGACAGCAGCCCGCCCGCGAGCAGCAGCGGCCCGCTGACCAGCACGCCCGCGCCGTACGGTCCGCGCCAGACGCCCGGGATGCGGACCAGCAGGAGCAGCAGCACCACCCGGGCCAGCCAGTACGCGGCGCCGAGCAGCAGGCCGCGCCGACCGTACGCGGCCGGGATGGCGAGCGCCATGAACAGCCCGGCCAGGCCGACCAGCAGGATGCCGAGGCGGTCGCGCGGGTTGTCCACGTCCCGGATGTTGGCCTGCACGGTGGTGCCGACCCAGCACCAGTACACCGGCACGAACACCACCAGTGCCCGGACCAGGCCGGTGAGGTCGTGCTGGTGGTGCAGCAGCCCGGAGACCTGGGTGATCGCGAAGACGAAGACCAGGTCGAAGTAGAGCTCCGCCCAGGTGACCCGCTTCTCGCCCGGGCCCTCGGCTTCCCCCGTCGAACTCATCGCACATTGCTCCCCACCGGTACGGAACGAGCCCCGCCCCGGCGCTCGGCCGGGACGGGGCTCGCGACAGCACCGCAGAGGCTAGACCAGCTCGACCAGGTCCGCGATCGACTTGACCACCCGGGTCGGCCGGTACGGGAAGCGCTCCACGTCGGCGGCGGAGGTCAGGCCGGTGAGCACCAGGATGGTCTCCATGCCGGCCTCCATGCCCGCGACGATGTCGGTGTCCATCCGGTCGCCGATCATCACGGCGGTCTCCGAGTGGGCGCCGGCGGTGTTCAGCGCCTCGCGCATCATCAACGGGTTGGGCTTGCCGACGAAGTACGGATCGACGCCGGTCGCCTTGGTGATCAGGGCCGCGACCGAGCCGGTGGCCGGCAGCACGCCCTCGGGGGAGGGGCCGGTCTCGTCCGGGTTGGTGCAGATGAACCGGGCGCCCTGGTTGATCAGGCGGATCGCCTTGGTGAGCGCCTCGAAGGAGTAGGTCCGGGTCTCGCCGAGGACCACGTAGTCGGGGTTGTTGTCGGTCAGGACGTAACCGGCCTGGTAGAGCGCGGTGGTGAGCCCGGCCTCGCCGATCACGTACGCGGTGCCGTTCGGGCGCTGGCTCTTGAGGAACTTCGCGGTGGCCAGGGCGGAGGTCCAGATGCACTCCTCGGGCACCTCCAGGCCCATGCCGGCCAGGCGGGCGCTGAGGTCGCGCGGGGTGTAGATCGAGTTGTTGGTGAGCACCAGGAAGGGCTTGCCGGACTCCCGCAGCCTGCGCAGGAACTCCTCCGCCCCGGGGATCGGCGTGCCCTCGTGGATGAGGACACCGTCCATGTCGGTCAGCCAGGACTCGATGGGCTTGCGGTCTGCCACGTGCGTGTCTCCCGAAGTGTTGCAGCGTCTTGCGTGGGGCCCTGACGCGGCACAGCCTAATCCGCGCAGGTGGCCGGGGACAGGACGTCCCGCTGGACGGGATGCGTCGATCGTCCGGCGGATACCGGGAGCAACCGGGCGGCTCGTGATTGAGTAGGCCGCATGAACCCGCAGACGACCTCCCACCGACCGCCGGATCGAACGCTGCGGGTCGGCCTGATCGGCTACGGCCTGGCCGGCTCCGCCTTCCACGCCCCGCTCATCGCCACCACGCCGGGGCTGCGGCTGGACGCCGTGGTCACGGCCAATCCCGAACGCCGCGAGCAGCTGCGGCGCGAGCACCCCGACGCCCGCGCCGTCGACACCCCCGAGCAGTTGCTGGCCGACCCGGACGCGCTGGACCTGGTCGTCATCGCCTCCCCCAACCGCACCCACGCCCCGCTGGCCCGCGCCGCGCTGCAGGCCGGCCTGGCCACCGTGGTGGACAAGCCGCTGGCCGCCACCGCCGCCCAGGCGCTGGAGCTGTGCCGGCTCGCCGAGGCCCGGGGCACCCTGCTCTCGGTCTTCCAGAACCGGCGCTGGGACGGCGACTTCCTGACCGCGAGCCGGTTGGTGCGCGGCGGCGCGCTCGGCCGGGTGCACCGCTTCGAGTCCCGCTTCGAGCGCTTCCGCCCCAAGCCCAAGCCCGGCTGGCGCGAGCTGGCCGACCCGGCCGAGGTCGGCGGCACCCTGTACGACCTGGGCAGCCACCTGGTCGACCAGGCGCTGACGCTGTTCGGGCCGGTCGAGACGGTGTACGCGGAGATCGACGTGCGCCGCGACGGCGCGGTGGTGGACGACGACGCCTTCCTCGCCCTCACCCACGTCTCCGGCACCCGCTCGCACCTGTGGACCAGCGCCGTCACCCCGCTGATCGGCCCCCGGCTGCGGGTGCTCGGCGACACCGCCGGGTACGTCAAGAACGGCATGGACCCCCAGGAGGCCGACCTTCGGGCGGGCCTGCGCCCGGGCGGCACCCACCCGTGGGGCGCCGACCGGCCCGAGCAGTACGGCACCCTGGGCACCGACGAGTCCCCGATCTCCCTGCCGACCGACCCGGGCGACTACCCCGCCTTCTACGCCGGCGTCGCCGCCGCCCTGGCCACCCCCGGCACCCCGCCTCCGGTCGACCCGCGCGACGCGGTGGCCACCCTCACCGTCCTGGAGGCCGCCCGGGCTTCCGCGGCGACGGGGACGGCGGTCCGGCTGGGCTGACGGCCGGTCCCCCGAACGCTTCACCTCGCCTCGGCGCCGCCGCCTGCTGCGCTCCCGGAGCCGGCCGGAGGCCCTGCGGTACGGGGCGGTTTCGGTGGCGGAGGTCGAGTGCGACCGACCGGCCGCGCTCACAGCCCGATGATCTCCACCGCCGAGCCCAGCCCCCGGAAGTCCGCCACGTTGCGGGTGTACAGCGGCAGCCCGTGGGCGGAGGCGACGGCGGCGATCATCAGGTCGATCCGGCGCGGCCGCGGCTGCCGTCCGGCGGCGATGGTGAGGGTGACCAGGGTCCCGTAGCGGGCGGCGGCGGCCGCATCGAAGGGCAGCGGGTCGAAGTCGGCCATCGCCGCGCCCAGCACCTCCAGCCGGGCCGCGCGACTGATCGGGTCCCGCGCCATCGAGACGCCCTGCTGCAGCTCGGCGAAGGTGATCGCGGTCAGCTCCGGCACGGCCGGCAGATCGGCGGGGCTCAGCAGAGCCAGGTCGATGTAGACGCAGGTGTCCAGCACCCCGGCCGGCCGTCGCCGGGATGCCCTCCGGCGCTCAGCCACGCCGCCGCTCGAACGGGTCGTCGCCCTCGTCCCCCACCAGCTCCTCGGGCCCGAAGTACTCCTCGGCCTCCTTGCGCATCTGCTGGTAGTCCACCCGCGGCAGCTTCACGTGCCGCGCCACCAGCTCCTCCGCCGTGAGCCGCCGCCGCCCGGACACCGGCCGCAGCTCCGCGACCTCGACCCCGTTCCTGGTGATGTGGAAGGTCTCCCCCGCCTCCACCGCGTCCATCACCGCGGCGGAGTTGTTCCGGAACTCCCGCTGGGTAATCGTCTTCATGGGATCCAAGGTAGCCCCGTGTAGCACCGCCGGCTACACCTCGCACGGCACTGCGGGAACCCGGCGGGTCGTAGGATCGTCCTGCTGAACGTCAGGAGCCCGGAACACATCGAGAGGGGGCCCGCCGTGGGTGTCGTCGCGATGCTGCTGGGCCTGCTCCGGGTGTTGACCGGACAGCTGGTGACCGACGGCGGCGCGCTGGCGTCGGTCGCCGCCGTGGCGGCCATGGTCCTGGTGGCCGGGGCGGTCGCGGGGGCCTTCGCCGGGGCGCGACCGCTGGGGGCACGAGCCCCGGCGGCGGTGCGCAGCGGGGTGCTGCGACGCCGGGCGTTCCGTACCGCGTTCCTTCCGCAGCGTGATCCGGACGCCCGGGGCAGGCGACGCCCCAGGGCGCCGGGGGCGGCCCTGGCGGCCGCGTAGATCCGCAGTTCCTCCGTACGGCTCCCCGTACGTTTTTCGCGGCCGTCCTCCGCCGATCACTCATGTCCTGAGACCCCGGAGGGCTCGCTTCACCATGTCCGTTCTGTCTGTTCTCGACCCGGCCGTCACCGTCGCCCACGCCGTGGTCTCCGCCATCGCCCACGTCCTGCCGACCGCGCTGGCGATCGTCCTGTTCGTCCTCGCCGTGCGGCTCTGCCTGCACCCGCTGGCACGGGCGGCGGCGCGTGGGGAGAAGGCCCGTTCGAAGCTCGCGCCGAAGGTCGCCGAGCTGAACAAGAAGCACAAGAACAACCCCGAGAAGGCGCGCGAGGCGCTCGCGGAGCTGTACCGGAAGGAGCAGGTCTCGCCGTTCGCGGGCTGCCTGCCGATGCTGATCCAGATCCCGTTCTTCTCGGTGATGTACCGGCTCTTCACCACCCCGAACGACCTGCTGGACCACACCCTGTTCGGGGTGCCGCTGGGTCTGCACGTCGGGAACGCGCACGGCGCCGGGCAGTTCGCCGTGTTCGGGCTGCTGTACGCCGGGCTGGCGGCGGTCGGGTACGTCAACTACCGCCGGGCCCGGCGTGCGGCGGCCGCGCAGACCACCCCGCAGCCGGGGGCGTCGTTGCTGCCGTACCTGTCCTTCATCTCGGTGCTGTTCGCGATGCTGGTGCCGGTGGCCGCCGCGCTCTACCTGCTGACCACGAGCGTGTGGTCGGCCTCCGAGCGGGCCTGGCTGTACCGGGGCGGGGCGCCGGTCCCGGCGACCGCGCTCGCCGTCTAGCTCGGCGGTCCGACTCGGCGGTCCGACTCGGCGGTCCGACTCGGCGGTCCGACTCGGCGGTCCGACTCGGCGGTCCGGCTCGGCGGTCCGACTCAGAAGTGACGCAGCTCAGAAGTGGCGCAGCAGCTCCGGGAAGGCCGTGAGCTGCAGCGTCGCCTCGTCCGGGCCGAGCTCCTCGTGCTCCAGCACCCAGGTGTGCTCGTGCGGGATGAACACGGTGCGCAGCCCGGCCCGGCGGGCGGGGGCGATGTCGGACTTGGGCGAGTTGCCGATCATCCAGGTCCGCTCGGGGTCGAGGCCGAGCTCGGCGCTGAGCCGCCGGTAGGTGTCCACCGACTTCTCGGCCACGATGTGGATGCCGCGGAAGTGGTGGTCGATGGTGGAGGCCGTCACCTTGGCCTGCTGCTCGTCCTGGTCGCCCTTGGTGAGCAGCAGCAGGTGGTGCCGCCCGGCGAGGGCGGTCAGGGTGTCGGCGACGCCCGGGATCAGCTCGATCGCGCCGCGGTCGGTGAGCGGGGTGAGCAGCTCGTCGATCCGGGCCAGCTCGGCGGCGGTGGGGGTGCGGTCCCCGGCCAGCTGTCCCAGGCAGTCGGCGAGGCTCTGCCGGAAGACGGCGGCGCCGTAGCCGAGGGCGGCGGCGTTGGCGGCCTCGATCCGGTCGAGCAGGGCCCGGGTGGCCTCCCGCTCGTCCGGGGCGCAGACCCAGTCCAGGAAGCCGTCGATGACCCGCTCGAAGAGGACGTTGTTCTCCCAGAGAGTGTCGTCGGCGTCGAAGATGAGGGTCTGGTCGGTGTGCATCGGATTCCTTCGGACAGGCGGGAAGGGGTTCAGGAGAAGGGGTTCAGGCGAGCAGGCGGGCGGCCCGGTCGAGGGTCTCGCGGAAGTTCTCCTCGGTGGTCCGCTGCTTGGCCTCCTCGATGCTCAGCCACTCCAGCGGGGAGGCCGGGTTCTCCGGGCGGGCGTCGTCCGGGGTATCGGTGGCGAGCAGGAAGCGCAGGTCGGCGTGCTCGTGGGCGGGCTCGACGGGCGAGGCCGGGACGGGCACCACGGCGAGGTGGACGAGGGCGGCGTCCGGCCAGGGGGTGAGGTCGGTCAGGCCGGTCTCCTCCAGGCCCTCGCGCAGCGCGATGTCCAGCGGCAGGCTCTCCCCCGGGTCGCCGTGGCCGCCGACCTGCAGCCAGGCCTGCTGGCGGACGTGCCAGCGCAGCAGGACGCGGCGGGTCGGCGGGTGGACGATCAGCGCGGAGGCGGTGAAGTGCAGTGGGGTGCCGCGGTCCCACGCGTCCGGGGCGCCGACCCGGGTGCGGACCCGGGCGAGGTCGGCGGTCTCCGCCGGGCCCTGCGGCCGGTGGTCGTCCAGGAGTCGGGCCAGGTCGGGGCTGTGCGGGGCGGTGCCCGTGGTCACCATGATTTCTGCGCTCCTCGTTCCGCCCCGGGGCCGCGTCGGACCGCGTCAACCGCCTTGCGGGAGCGGGCGATCGAGCCCGGGGGCTCCGGTTCCGGTGAACCCGCGCAGCCTAGCCCGGGGGGCTCCGGTCGGCCCACCGTTTTTCCGCCGCTCACCGGCTCGTCACCGCCTCCTCCACTGCCCTTTCCACCTCCTCCGCACCGTCCTGCCCGTTCTCCTGTTCACCGTCGAACGGGCTGGTCAAAGCAGTGCTCCGGAGGCCGTAGCCTGTGGTGACCGTTACGGGACAGGTGGAGGGATGTCGTCATGGTGGCTGCTCCGGCGCTCGCCGAGTTGCGCGAGGTGTGCCAGCCGCAGGCCAAGCTGCAGAGCCGCAACGGCGAGCACTGGGCGGGCCGGATGTACATGCGGGCGATCTCGCTGCGCACCACCCGGCAGCTGGTGCGGACCTCGGTCTCGCCGAACACCCTGACCTGGGTGATGGTGGTGTGCGGGGTCGGCGGCGGTGCGGCCCTGCTGATCCCGGGCCTGACCGGCGCGGCGCTGGCGGCGGTGCTGTTCCAGCTGTTCCTGCTGTTCGACTGCGTGGACGGCGAAGTGGCGCGCTGGAAGCGCCAGTTCAGCATGGCCGGGGTGTACGTGGACCGGCTCGGCGCCTATCTGGCGGACGCCGCGCTGATGATCGGCGCGGGCGTGCGGGCGGCGCGCGGCGGCTCGGAGCTGTGGGTGTCGGCGGGCCTGGCAGCCGCGCTGGGCGTGGTGCTGCTGAAGGCCTCGACGGACCTGGTGGACGTGGCCCGCGCCCGCAGCGGGCAGCCGCCGGCGGACGAGGAGTCGACCCAGCCGCGCTCCCAGGGCATCGCGACGGCCCGTAGGCTCGCCTCGATCTTCAAGATCCACCGGGTGACCAACGGCATCGAGGCCTCCCTGGTGCTGCTGGCAGCGGCCGCGGTGGACGCCGGGCTCGGCAACCTGGACGCGACCCGGGCGGCGCTCGCCGGGATCACGGTGATCACCTGGGGCATGGTGGTGGCGCACCTGGCGTCGATCCTGTCCTCCTCTCGGCTGCGCTGACCCGACCCGACGACCCGACGGCCCGACGGCCCGACGGCCCAACGGCCCAACGGCCCAACGGCTCGACGCCACCGCTCGACCGACGGGCTGAGCCGGATCTCCCCCGCCGGGGGGAGGGGTCCGGCCGAAGCCCGTCGGCGGACGGACGCGGCAGGTGCGGCCCGGGCGGCAGGGTGGACGCATGACAACGCCTCAGCCCGCCGCCGCCGCCCCCGCCCCGCCCCGCTGGGCCGTCCGCGCCGCGCGGATCGCCGCGGTCACCGCCCTGCCGGCCGGGCTGTGGCGGCTCGGGCTGGTCCTGGGCTGGCACGGCGGCTACACCGACGCGGGCTACCACGCGGTGGGCTTCACCGGCTGGGACGCGGTCTGGCCGGTCACCCTGAGCCTGCTCACCGAGGGGCTGGCCCTGCTCACCCTCGGCCTGGTCCGGCCCTGGGGCACGGTGCCGCCGCGGTGGATCCCGTTCCTCGGCGGGCGCCCGGTCAACCCGCGCGCCGTCGTCATCGCGGCCTCGCTCGGCGCGACCGGGCTGATCGCGCTCTGGACGCCGTTCGCCGCGTGGTGGGCGGTGCCGCACCCGAACATGACCCCGCTCGGGCACCTGGCGGTCGGCTTCCTCTACCTGCCGGCGGTCGCCTGGGGCCCGTTGTTGGCGGCGGTCACCGTTTCGTACCACCGCCGGCACCGCGCGGCCGCTGCCGAGTCCTAGGCCGTGTCGGCCGCCTCGTTGCGGGCGAGTGCGGCGAGGACCGTGTCGAGAAGGCCGGGGAAGCGCCGCTCCAGGTCGACCGTGCGCAGCGCGGAGAACCGGCGGTTGGCCTCCTCGCGCTGGGTGATCACACCCGACTCGCGCAGCACCTTGAAGTGGTGGCTGAGGGTGGACGGCGCGACGTCCACCGGGAAGGTGCCGCAGGCTCGCTCCGGTTCGGTGCGCAGAACGCGGACGATGGTCATCCGGGTGGGGTCGGCGAGCGCGTGCAGGACGTCGTACAGGTCGATCTCCTCGGTCGCGGGGTGCGCGAGCGCCGGTCGGCGGCGGGTGCTGCGGGGCATGGACAACCTCCCTGATCTGCGATGTTCGACAACTATCGAAAAGGCGTGGTAGCAATGGCCCACGGCAATTTCGCCGTTCGTCGAACATCGTAGTGGAGGGGGCGCGAACATGCGCGCACTGGTGATGACCGCAGCCGGCGGAGCCGAGAACTCCGAGGTCCGGCAGATCGAGGCACCGCGCCCCGGCCCCGGTCAGGTGGCGATCGACGTCGCCTGGGCCGGACTGAACTTCGTGGACGTGATGGCCCGCCGGGGCGACGGCGGCTACACCGCCGAGTGGCCGTACCTGCCGGGCAAGGAGGTGGCCGGCACGGTCCGCGAGCTCGGCGAGGGCGTCACCGGCCTGGCCGTCGGCGACCGGGTGGTGGCCGCGCCGGTCGGCGGCGGGCTGGCCGAGGTCGTCGTCGCCGAGCTCGCGGACCGTGCCGGTACCGGACGGGCTGGAGCTCAGTGCGGCCGCCGCCGCACCGCTGGGCCTCGCCACCGCCGTCCTGCTGCTGACCGACGCGGGTCGCCTGAGGGCCACGGACAACGTCCTGGTCCACTCGGCCGGCGGCGGCGTCGGCAGCGCGATCGCCCAGCTGGTCCCGCTGCTCGGCGGCCTGGGCACGCTGATCGGCACGGTCGGACGCCCGGAGAAGGCCGCAGCCGCCGTCGAGTCGGGCTACGACCACGCCTTCGCCCGCGACGAGAAGCTCGCCGACGCCGTCCGCGCCGCGACCGACGGCCGGGGCGTCGACCTGGTGCTCGACCCGCTGGGCACCACCGCCCTGGAGCTCGACCTCGACGTCACCGCGCCCGGCGGCCGGATCGTCCTGTTCGGCAACGCGGGCGGCGGCGCCGTCAGCGACCTGCCCCCGCTCGGGCGCCTGATGGCCGGCAACCTCTCCGTCACCGGCTTCAGCCACCGCGCCTTCGCCGCCACCGCCCCCGAGCACCTCGCCCGGGCCATCCGCACCACCCTCGACCTGCAGGCGAACCGCGGGCTGAACATCCCGCTCACCGAACTGCCGGGCCTGGAGGCCGTCCCCGCCGCGCACGACGCCATGCAGGAGGGGCGGGGCACGGGCAAGTACGTGGTGCGCGTGGCGGGTTGAGCGCGGCCGGCTGAACAGGACGGGTTCGTCGGCACGGGCCGGGCCGCCGGGTTCGGGCGGTCAGACCGTGAAGACCGCCCCTGGATCGGCGTGCTCGACGGGCCCCGCGAAGTGGGCCGCGGCGCGGGCGACCGCCCGCCCGGGGGGCACGGCCCGGCCGACGTGGGTGACGACCAGGCGGCGCGCGGCGGCCGCGGTGGCGGTCGCGCCGGCCTGTTCGGGGGTGTGGTGCGCCGGGTCGTCGCCCTCCGCCTCGCACAGCAACAGGTCGCAGCCGGCGGCCAGTTCGGTGAGCGCGGCGCACGGCGCGGTGTCGCCGGAGTAGACCAGCGAGCGGCCGCCGGCCTCCACCCGCAGGGCGAAGGCCGGCATGCCGTGGTCCACCGCCCGGCTGGTCAGCGTCATCCGGCCGACCGTCACCCGGTGCCCGTCGGACAACTCGGTGACGGCGAAGGCGGATTCGACCGGGCTGCGCCGCGCCGAGTTGGTCAGGAAGTCCGCCAGCCGGTCCGCGATGCCGGGCGGGCCGTAGAGCGGGATCGGCGCGGCGAGCCGGATGTCGGCGTACAGGGCGCCGTAGTAGGCGGTGAGCAGGTCGGCGCAGTGGTCGGCGTGCAGGTGCGAGATCCAGATCGCGTCCAGCTCGTCCAGCCGCGCGTACCGCTGGAGCGGGCCCAGCGTGCCGGTGCCGGCGTCCACCCAGACCCGGCCGCCCCCGCCGGACACCAGGTATCCGGAGCAGGGGTTGTCCGCGCTCGGGTAGGGCGTGGCGCTCCCCAGGACGGTGAACTGCAACCGGTCGTCGGACATCCGGCCAGCCTAGCCGCGAAACCGTCACGTGTTTCGGCTCAGGCCCAATGTCCCGCCGCGGCGGCCGCGGTGACGAACTGCTCGAACGACCGCGCCGGGCGACCGAGGGCGCGCTCCACACCGTCGGACACCTCAGGACCGCGCCCCTCCCGGATGTCCACCAGCAGGTCGGTCACCCGCCGCGCCACCTCGGCCGGCACCCCGCCCTCGGCGGTCATGCGCTCGGCGAAGACGTCCGGGTCGACGTCGAGGTGGCGGACGGTACGGCCGACGGCGGCGGAGATCAGGGCGGCCGCCTCCCCGAAGCCCAGCGCCCGGGGGCCGGTGACCTGGTAGGTCTGTCCGCTGTGGCGCTCCTCGGTGAGCGCGGCGGCCGCGACCGCGGCGATGTCCTCGGCGTCGACGAAGGGAGTGCGGCCGTCGCCGACCGGCACGGCGAGGAT
Organism: Kitasatospora sp. NPDC004669; assembly: GCF_040609455.1. NCBI lineage: Bacteria > Bacillati > Actinomycetota > Actinomycetes > Kitasatosporales > Streptomycetaceae > Kitasatospora > Kitasatospora sp. NPDC004669. Next base: position 109,112 of record NZ_JBEXKB010000017.1, on the reverse strand, counting down.
GCCGGAGCGCACGGCCGGCAGCCAGAAGGACTCACTGAAGTTCTGTGCGAACCAGCCGGGTTGGATCACCACCCAGTCCACACCCGACTCCCGGACGGCCCGTTCGGCGGCCTTGAGCGGGTGGTCCTCGCCCGCCCGGCCGACCCCGTGAGCGGAGAGCAGCACCAGCCGCCGCACGCCCGCGCCGACCGCCTCGGCGACCAGGCGCGGGATGCGCTCCCGCTGGTCGGGGCCGGTCCGCAGGTCGGGCTCCACCAGGTAGACGGCGTCCACCCCGGCGAGGGCGGGTGCGAAGGTCGCCGGGTCGGCCAGATCGAGTCGGACGTCGCCGCCGGTGCGGGCGGCCGTACGGACGGGGTGGCCGGCGGCGGTCAGGCGGTGGGCGATGCGGCGGCCGGTCGTGCCGGTGCCGCCCAGGACGAGGATGGTCTTCATGGCCTCCAGCCAACCCGGGCACGACCGGACGATCCATGGGAGAACGTCGCCGATCCCTCGGTGATCGTCCAGCACCGGGCCCGCCCGCACCGGCTACCGTGGCCGCCATGGACGTGCTGAGCGATCTGCTGCACCGCGCCCGGGCCAGGAACGCGGCCGTCCGGCAGCTGGTCCAGCGGCCGCCGTGGTCGATGACCTTCGCCGAGGCCCCGCCGCTCACCGTGGTCACCGCCCTGGGCGGCCGCGCCTGCCTGCGGCTGGACTCCGGCCCCGGGACGCCACGGGAGCTGGCCGCCGGGGACATCGCCCTGATCAGCGGCGTCACCGGCGGGTACACCGTCGCCGACTCCCCCGACACCCCACCGCAGGTGGTGATCCGCGCGGGCCGCAAGCAGTTCCTCGACGGCACGGCGTCCGTCGGGCAACACCTGGCGCCCCGCACGTACGGCGACGGCCTGCCCGGCGCCACCACCCTGCTCCGGGGCACCTACGAACTGCGCGGCGACGTCGGCGAGCGCCTGCTGGGGATGCTCCCGCCGCTGGCCGTGGTCCCCGCCGGGCCGCGCACCCGGGCGGCGCTGGAGCTGCTCTCCGTCGAGGTCACCCAGGAGGAGCCTGGCCAGGACGCGGTCCTCAACCGGGCGCTGGACCTGGTGCTGGTGCTCGCCCTGCGGGCCTGGTGCACCTCCGACAGCGGAGCCCGAACCCCCTCCTGGTACGGCGCGTTGGCCGCCCCGGCGATCGGTGACGCGCTGCGCCTGCTGCACGAGGCCCCGGCGCACCGCTGGACGGTCGCCGAGCTGGCCGGGCGGGTCGGCCTCTCCCGCGCCGCCTTCGCCGCCCGTTTCACCGCCCTGGTGGGCGAGCCCCCGCTCGGGTACCTCACCGGCTGGCGGATGGCCCTGGGCGCGGACCTGCTGCGCGACACCGAGGCGACCGTGGCGGCGGTGGCCCGCGCGGTGGGGTACGAGGACCCGTTCGCGTTCAGCACGGCCTTCAAACGGGCCCGGGGCCTGACCCCTTCGCAGTGGCGGCGGCAGGCGCAGCGGGATCAGCGGGCCCGCTAGGCCGTCAGGGACTTCTTCGGGGAGAGCACGCAGAACTCGTTCCCCTCGGGGTCCGCGAGGACGACCCAGGAGGCCTCGGCGGGCTGGCCGACGTCGACGCGGGTGGCGCCCAGGGCGAGGAGGCGGGCGACCTGGGCGGCGGCCTGGTCGTCGGGGGCGAGGTCGAGGTGCAGCCGGTTCTTGCCGGACGTGGACTCCGGGACGGGGACGAAGACGATGCCCGGGTAGGCCGTCTCGTCCGCGCCGATCACCACCTCCTCCGGGGTCTCCAGGAGAACCCGGTAGCCCAGCGCCCGGGCCCAGAAGCGGGCGAGCGCGGCGGGATCGGCGGCGTCCACGGCGAGTTGGTAGAGGCGCAGGCTCATCGCAGGCATCCTCGCACGGCCTCGGCCGCCGCGACAGCGGTGGCACCGGGCGGGCCGGGCCTGCGGGCCGGTCGCGGCCGGGGCATAGTCCGGGCCCGCCCGCTGTTCGGGGCAGACATGACCAAGATTCTGGTGATCGGCGCAAACGGCAGTGTGGGCAGGCATGTTGTGGCCGCACTTGCCGAAGGCGGGCACGAGGTACGGGCGTTGGTGCGGGACGGCGCCAGGGCCGACCTGCCCGCGGGGGTGGAGGCCGTGCGGGGGGATCTGGCGGCGCCGGAGAGCCTGGTGGACGCGCTGCGGGGCGGGGTGGAGAGCGTCTACCTGATGTGGCCGGGGATCCCGGTGCAGCCGCGGGTGGTGGAGCTGATGGCCGAGCACGCCGAGCGGGTCGTCTATCTGTCGGCGGATGTGGCCGACCTCGCGGACGACGAGCCGGCGGTGATCTTCCACCAGGAGATCGAGCGGTTGATCCGCCGGTCCGGCCTGGGCTGGACCTTCGTACGGGCGATCGACTTCGCGGGCAACATGCTCGGCTGGGCCGACCAGGTACGCCAGGGCGTCGTCCGCTGGCCGTACGGCGAGGCGCGCCGCTCGCTGATCCACGAGCGGGACATCGCGGACGTGGCGGTGGCGGCGCTCACCGAGGGCGGACACGACGGCGGTAAGTACGTGGTCACCGGGCCGGAGTCGATCGCCCATGCCGAGCTGGCGCGGATCATCGGCGAGGAGCTCGGCAGTCAGGTGCGCTGGGAGGAGCTGGCGCCGGAGACGGCCCGCGAGCAACTGACGGCGGCCTGGGGGAACGCGGCGTTCGTGGAGTCCCGGCTGCGCGCCTGGGAGTCGTTCACCCGGGAGCCGGAGCGGGTGACGGACACGGTGGAGCGGGTGCTCGGGCGCCCGGCGCGCAGCTTCCGCTCGTGGGTACGGGACCACGCGGTGGACTTCCGGTAGCGGCCCGCCCGGCTCGGGCCCGTGGCACATCACGGGCCCGGTTGGACGGTCACCCGACCAGCGGTTCGAGATGGGCCATCGCGTCGGCGAAGTCCGCGTCCAACTGCTCGTAGGCGGCGGGGTCGCCGGAGGTCACCGCGTCACAGCGCGTGGCGACCTTCTGCAGGTCGCCGAGGACCTGCACCCACTCCTGCGGTGCGCCCGCTTCCGGCTGCAGCCCGTTGACCGTCGCCGCCATCGCGGTGCACGCCTTGCCGACGGTCTTGGCATCCCCGTTCGCGCTCGTGATGGTCGCGGCCATCGGGATCACCGCGGAACTCACCGTGCTGAACTGCGAGGACTTCAGGGCCCAGGCCTGCGCGGCACTGGTGCTGCCGCTGGGGCTCGGGCTCGCGGGGGCGGAAGAGGAGGCGGGAGGCGCGGCCGCCTCCGTGGTGGAAGCGGCCGCCGAGGTGGCCACCGCCTTGCTGCTGGCAGGAGTTGTGCTCGCGCAGCCCGTCAGTGCTGCGGCAGTGGTCACGAGCAGACATGCTGCGGTGAGGCGACGCATCGGCTTCCTTCGATTCATTCGTGGGGCGACGCGAGACTGTATCCGTCGCCCGCCCCGATCGCTCCTCCGGCGTCGCGGTTGCGCTTGTACTCGCGGATGAGGGCGAGGAGGTTGATCAGGGTGCTGGCCGGGATGTTGCCGAGGTTGACGAGCGGACGGCCCTGGAGGTTGATCTCGCCCGGGTTCGCGGAGGGCCAGAGCAGACCGAACTCACGACCCTCCGTGCGGAGTTCGACGATGAGTTCGGTGAGCTGGCGGGCAGTGAGGTGAAGCAGGGCCGGGTCGGCGGGATGGATGGGGTGATGGGCGCTCACGCGACACCGTCCAGCTCCAGCTCGAACCAGATGGTTTTGCCGAGCTTCTGGGGGTCGACACCCCAGCGATGGGTGAGGCCTTCGACGAGCTGGAGGCCCCGGCCGGACTCGGCAAGCGCAGAGGGGCTGCACCGCTCCGGGAGCTTCGGGCTGCGGTCGGAGACGCTGACGCGGAGGGTGCTGGAGAGGAAGAGGATGAGGACGACGGGGGAGGTCGTCTCCGCGTGGCGCCAGGCGTTGACGATGAGTTCGACCATGGCGAGTTCGGCGTCCGCGATGGAGGAGGGCGGCCAGCCCGCGCGGGTCATGCCGTCGCGGAGGGCGTCGCGGGAGAGGGTGAGAGAGGGGGAGTTGAGGTTGCGCACAGGGGTCTCCCAGGGGAGGAAGGGTGAGACCGGCGGATGCGTCGCCGTGAACAAGCCCACTGGACATGGGTGCTCTTCGGTGCCCGAGCGGCGTTACTGACGATCCGTTCGGTGATCGGTGCATCACAGACTGTAGGGCATGCGATAGCAAATTTGCTAGCGAGTGCAGGAAGATGTGCCTATCTGCTCGCTGGACTCGGCGCGCACGGACGATGGATGCTGGGGAGATGCCACCTACCCCAACCGCACGCCGCAAGCGCGTCGGCATCGAGCTGCGAAAGATGCGAGAGGCCGCCGGGCGCACGGCTGGAGACGCTGCCGCCGTTCTTGGGCTGGACCGCAGCAAGATCACACTGATCGAGCAGGGCACCTACCCGATCAGCCCTGAACGTGTCCTGGCGCTCGCCGCCGAGTACGAGGAGGCCGACTCCGCGTATGTGGATGCTGTCGCCGAGTTGGCCGCTGATCGCACCAAGGGGTGGTGGGAGGAGCACAGAGGACTTGTCCCTGCCGGGATTCTTGAGATCTCCGAGGTCGAACACTACGCGCGGGCGTTGGTGACGTATCAGATCTGCCATGCGCCGGGACTCATGCAGACCGAGGACACAGCGCGGGCGATCTTCCAAGAGGTCTATCCGCCGCTGCGACCGCTGAACATCGAAGCACGAGTCGAGAACCGAATGCGGCGGGCAGAGCTCCTGACACGTAACGATCCGCTCGAATACGAAGCGATTGTGCACGAGGCCGCACTGCGTATGGAGTTCGGAGGTGCGGCAGTCGCCCGGGAACAGCTGAAACAGTTGCTTGAGCTCTCGGAAGCCCCCAACGTGACACTGCGCGTATTGGAGTTCAAGGCCGGGGGCTTCAAGGGTGCAGGTCACGCAGTGCTGTACGCGAGCGGGCCAGTACCCCGCCTCGATACAGTCCAGCTGGACTCCGTAGGATCGCCAGCGTTCCTGACCGAGATGAACCAGCTGGAGAACTACCGGAACATCATCAGGGCGATGCGTGATCGCGCTCTCGATCCATCGGCCTCTCGTGACGTGATCTCCAGCATCATGAACAGCCTGTGAGGGATCCTGTGGAATGGCGAAAGCCCAGCGCGTGCGGTGATGGAAATAACTGCCCCGAGGTTGCCGTGACTACCGACGCCGTCTACCTCCGCAGCAGCCTTCTGCCCGACGCCATCGCCCAACTCACCACCGACGAATGGCGTGACCTCGTCTCCGCCATCCGGGCCGGGGAGTTCGACATCTGATCCGCATGAAGGGGGTGGGCCGTTCCTTGAACGGCCCACCCCCTTCTCACGCAGCCTTGTCCGATCCTGCGCATAGGCTGGCGATCAAGTGAGGAAGCAAGGAGCAGAACTGTGCGGATCGAGCGCCACCAGGTCGACGAGTCAGCCGTCTCGGCGGCCCGCGAAGGCTTCGCCGACCGGATCGGAGGCCAGGTCCGCTCCTACTCGCGAGCCGGCCTGATGACCGCCACCGAATGGCGGCTGATCTGCGACGAGTTCCTCGACTACCTCGGCGCCCTCTCCCTCGAAACCCCGGCTCTCGACACCCCGGAGGCCAAGGCCGTCCTCAAGGACGCCACCGCGGCCGCCACCGGAGCCATCGCGTTCGCCGCGTACTACCCCCACTGCCCCTTCCACGTCTTCCTCGACTACCCGAACTTCGGGATGGGCTACGGCCCCGAGGACACCGAGGGCGCCGACGACACCGCCCGCCCGAGCATCGTCCTCCCGCAGCGCTGGCTCGACGCACTCTGCCTCGCGATCCTCTCCGACAACGTCGCCCGGCACGGCGAGGCCTTCTTCTACACCTGGCAGGACATGCCCGCCGGTGCGGGCTACGCCGCGGCCGAACTCGTCGACGGCTTCATGGCCCACCTCTTCGGCGACACCCGCGACCACGACGCCCCCCACCCCGCGACCGCCGAACAGAAGCTCGCCGCCATCGACGCCGCGCTCGCCCGGATCGAGGACCGGGACAGCGAAGCCGCCCTCGCCCTCCGCACCCTGCGCGCCGTAGCCGCCGAGGACCGCGCAGCCTTCGACTCGGGCCTGACCGCCCTCCTTCGGGCCCTCACCCCCGCCGCCCGGCCGAGCAGCCTCCTCCCCCTGCTCCCCCTCGCGCTCGCCGCACTCGCCCACCGGGCCCACGGCTGGACACCCGCCGTCGACACCGACTACCTCCCCCACGCCCTCGTCACCAACTTCGCGACCCCCGGCCGCACCACGGTGACCTGGCCGGTCCGCGTCGACCGCCCGACCCCGGCACTCCCCCTCCACCCCGGCAGCGAGGCCCTGTTCGAGAGCTCCGTCCAGGAAGCGGTCAACCCCTCCCCCAACGACCCCCACGCCGTCGCCCACCTCGCCCACGCCCTGTCCCGGCAAGCGCTCCTCTTCCAGGTCCGCGCCTCCCAGACCCCCGACGTCACCGACACCCAGCTCACCGACCTCCACCGCGCCTCGCAGATCGGCGCAGCCCTCTTCCGGATCGCCCTCGCCGAACCGGGCACCAGCGTCGAGGTGGTCATCGACGGCAGGACGGTCGCCTTCCCCGCGACCCGGGACGACAGCACCCACCCCGGCCGCTGGCACTCGGCCCTCAACTTCGCCCTGATCACCGGCGTCCGCGAGGACCTCGCCCCGCTCGTCCTCACCGGACCGACCGGCTGCGCCGCCGACCGCTCGGTCTACGCCGCGTACCGCGTCGCCCTGCACGACTACTTCCGGGCCGTCGACCCCGCCCCCGCCACCGAGAAGGCCCTGCACGAAGCCGAACTCGCCAAGGGGTCGGGCTTCCCCGCGCCGCCGGTCGCCCTGCTCGCCCAGCTGGTGGACGGCGACCAGAACGGCTTCAACCTCGCCCTGATCGACGCCCTGGAAGCCCATCGCGACCACTACTCCGTCGCCGACCGCCCCACCGATCCCGACGCCGCGATCAACCTCGACGTCCTCGCCCTCGTCTGCCACGCCCGCCGCCGCGGCTGGGCGATCAACGTCGAGTCCCCGTACCTCCCGCCGCGCCTGCTCCGGGCGGCCGAACGCCGCTGAGGCGGACCCCTCACCCCGTGGTTCGTCGCATGGGTCTTGAGCTGCTAATATTCTTCTTGTCGCGAGGGAGAATGATTCCTCGTCAGGCGTCAGCGGTGCTACCAGAGCACGTCCTACTTTCAGTAGGAAGAGTCCGTGCAACCCGGGCCTGGCGCTCCACAGTCGGACGGGGTCCGGCGCCTTCAACGGTGCCGGACCCCGTCCGCGTTTGCGGTCGGGGGAAGGAAGCGGCGTGTCGCACGAGGCAGGTCTGCGGATCGGTGATGACGTACGGGTCACCGGCGGGCCGTTCACGGACTTCACCGGACCCGTGGTGGCCCTCGACCCCGACCGGGGACGCGTGCAGCTGACCGTGGACATCCTCGGCGACATCCACACGATCGACATCCCCCAGTCGGATGTGGTGCGGGCCGGCTGAGCCCCGGCCCCGCCCGACAACCGCTACCGGGCAAGGGTCCCGCTCGGCCGGCATGGTGGCCATGGCGAGCGAGACCGGCCCTGAATCACTGGGCCTCTGCGTGGTGGCGAACGTCGCGCGGGAGACCGGCCACGGCGACGGCGGAACGGAGATCCGCACCGGGCTGCGGCACTTCGCCCCCGGGGCCAAGGTGTGGGTCGGCCCCCTGCGGTGGGACAACGGCAGCCCGAGCGTGCCCGTCGCCGGAAGGCACCGGGGCAACAGCCGCCGCTACATCTCGATCGTCGTCCCGCGTCGGCACCTGGAGAACTTCCGGGTCCGCGCCGTCTACAGCCCCGCCCTGCTGAAGGCGCTCGGCGGCGGACCGCTCTGGACGGCGGAGCGCGCGGAGAGCTACGTGCGGTATTGGGGCACGCCGAGGCTGGAGACGCAGATCGAGGTCGAGGGTGAGAACTACATCCGCTGGGCCCCGCCGGTGACGGATCCTCCGCCGATGGAGCTGGAGTTCGAGGGCGCGACATACCACCTGGCCCACTTCAACCCCAACCGCGCCCGCTACTCGCCACTGCCACCGCCCGCGGAGCCGTCTCCGCCGCCGATCGGGCAGGCCGACGCCTGAGAGCTCACCGCGCTGCTCTCGGGCGTCGGTGCCGGAGGATCAGGACGCCGGCAGCGCCATCCAGTCCTGCCAGGAGATGTCCCGCCCCAGGTAACGCGGCCGCTGGAACGGCCAGTCGGCGGCGATCCACTGCGGCACCAGGGCGTCCAACGCCTGCTCCACCTCACCGTCGACCAGCTCGTCCACCACCCACCACGAGAGTTCGCCGTCCGCGCCGGTCCGCGCCGGCGGGTCGATGTAGACGCAGCCGAGGATCGCGGTCTCGGCGCGGTCGAGCAGGACGTAGTTGAAGGACTGGTGGGCGGCGATCTCCCGCTCGTGGCGTGCCAGGTCGATCCGGTTCGCTTCGAAGGTCATCGTCTCCGCGGGCCAGCCCCAGGCCGGGCCGAAGATGCCCCACAGGCGCTCACGGGAGCCCATCACGGCCGGATAGTCGAGGGCGGCGTCGGCCTCCGTGATCGGCCGCAGGTGGTAGTCGCCGCTGAGCAGGGGGACGTGGACGGGGTGGACGAAGTCATCAGGCAGCCAGGTCATGGCGTCGAGGCTAACCAAGGACGGGCGGCGGGATCCCGGCATTTTCGGCCCCGGGTCGGCGCGGTCACCCGGCCGCGGCGGGGGTGCCGGCCACCTGCCGCTCGCTCTCCGCGAGCCAGCCGAGGTACCACCGGGCGAAGGTCACCGGCCGGCCGTGCTCGTCGAGCAGCGGGGTGAGGTCCTCGTCGTCCACTCGGTTGTCGGACCAGATCCGGCCCCGCTCGGGGCCGCTCACAATCAGCCATTGCCGTGCGGCGCAGCCGAGGTGGGAGATCACGACGGCGCCCGCGGTGCGCTCCGGGGCGAACATCACGGGCTCCCAGCGTTCGTCCCAGGCCTCGCCGGCGTCGTCGAACTCCTCGACCTTCCCGTTCTCCTCGAAGTCCTCCTCCTCCGGGCGCTCCGCGAGCAGCGCCCGCACCAGCTCGGGATCGGGGCCCTGCCGGGGGAACGGCTCGGCCAGCCGGGACAGGTCGGCCAGGTCCGCGCCGTCGCCCTCCCAGCGCCAACGGCCCTGCGCCTTGCGCACCGGGAACACCCCGTGCGCCGGACCGGCGCCGCCCGCGCCGACGTTCAGCAGGAACCGCCGGTACTCCTCGGGCAGTTCAGCCCCGGTCCGCACCTCAAGGTCGGCGAGCTCCGCCGCCGTCAGCGGCTCGTCCAGCCGGAACCGGTGCCCGCTGGAACCGAACACCACCGCGCTGCGCGGATCGCCGGCCAGCGCGGCCACCCGCTCCCGCACGCCCGCCCACGTCGGGTCCCCGGTTTCCTGCAGCGTGTCCCGTCGTTCGACCATGGGCACGCAGCCTAGACGGGAGCCCGGACATCAAACCCTGTTGAGCCGGCGGCCGACCGGCGAGAAGACTGCCGCCATGGGTACTCGACGATTCGTGTTCCTCGACCCGGACGGCACGGCAGGCGGAAGCGGGTGGCTGTACGTGATCGTCGCGGCCCCTACCGGCGTCCACTACCAGCAGCAGTACGGCGGCACCGCCTGCCGCCAGGGGCAGGCTGAGGGCTTCCTGGTGCCGTTGTTCGGCCCGGACGCGTTGGCGGCCCTCCGGGAGCTGTTCGAGCGGGAGTTCCGGGGCGCCGGGACATGGAACCACCCGTGGTCGGACGGCGAACTCGACACGCTGCGGGAGATCGTGCGGGGCCTCTCCTACTGGGCCTGCGACGGGCACACCGAGGAGCCGCACGACCTGCGGCTGGACGAGAGCCGGGTGCGCGAGATCGACGAGGCGTGGGTACCGGTGATCACGCCGGACGGGCCCGGGCTCCTGGTGTGGGCCAACTCCGACTGAGGGCCCACCGGACCCTGTCGGCCCGGGCCGATACCTCCTCGGCACCGAGGACTAGGACCAGCGCCCGATGGCACCCGACGAGGTGCTCCCTAGGCTCGCAGCCACCGCCGATCACGGACCCGCGCCCCGTTCCCCAGGAAGTAGCACCATGCCTGCTGACGCCACCGCCCACATCCGCATCGCCCGCCCCTCGCGCGACCTCCGCGCGGCGGAGGACTTCTGGATCTCGGGGCTCGGGCTCGACGTCCTCTACCGGCACGAGACGGACGGCACCCCCGGCGAGCACTCGCTCCTCATGGCCGGCTGGCCCGACGCCGCGTGGCACCTGGAGCTGGTCCACGACCCCGCCGCCCCGGTCGAGCCGCGGCCGACCGCCGAGGACCTCCTGGTCGTCTACCTCGGCGAGCCGGTGCCGGACTCGCTGGTCGAGCGGCTCGAACAGCACGGCGGCAAGCGGGTCCCCGCCCACAACCCGTACTGGGACACCTGGGGCGTGACCGTCCAGGACCCGGACGGCTACCTGCTGGTGCTGTCCACCCGCTCCTGGTCCAACGCATAGGCCCTCACCGGGCACCACGGCGGCGCAGTTCACCGAGCCACTCCCGCACCTGCTCATCGTCGTGCAGGTACGGGCCCTCGGGGCCGGCGGGGAGGTCGATGCCGTGGAGCAGCCCGAGTGCCCAGAGGGAGAGGTCGTCCCACTCCAACTCGTCGTCGAGCAGCCGGCGGCCGGCCCAGCGGTCGGCCTCGTCCCGGCTCACCCGGCCCTCGGCCACGGCGGCGAACAGGCGCTCGATCTCGTCCAGGTCGGGGGAGAGGGAAGGTTTCACCGCCACAGTCTGACGATACGACTTCCGTGAATCCAGAAACGGCTTGATCCCATCGCTTCCGCATGAACCCGACGGAGGCCGGTTTTCCGCTGCCGAGGGCAGGGGTAGTGCCGAGACGTTCGCACTCCGACCATCCCCATGTCCGATGCGGAGGCGAATCTTTGAGATTTTCACGGAAAGGACTTCGTATGAACAGGATCGTTCGTAACGCCCTCGCGACCGTCGTGATGACGGGCGCCCTCACCGCCGCCGTCGCCCCCGTGGCCATGGCCGCCGAGCAGACCCGCTCGGTGGCCGGGGTGCAGGCGCAGGTCCGCAACCCGAAGACGATCAAGACCGCCGACTACAACGATGCCAAAAGCACCCTGACGAAGGCGGGCAGCCTGACGGCCGCCAAGTCCCACCCGGCCCACGGCGTCAAGGACGTCCCGGTGTCCTACGGCACCGACATGCTCGCCGCGGCCCGGGACGAGTTCCGGGCGGCGGACCGCAAGCTGCCCGCGAACCAGAAGAAGTCCGACATGTCGATCGACCACTACAACGCCATCCACAAGGCGGCCAAGAAGATGGGCATCGACACCTGGTAGCAGGCGTCGCCTGACAACAACTCGCGCATCCTCCGAACGGGGCCCGGCTCTCCTTCAGAAGACGGAGAGCCGGGCCCTTCGCCGGGAGGAGGACCATCGGCGGCCGCCGATGCGAGCGTGACGGGCATGACCACACCTCATCCGTCCCGTCACCGAATCAGCGCGCGGTTCGGCGCCCGGGTCGCCGCTGCCGCACTTGCCACCGCCACCGTCGCCACGCTCGCGCCCGGCGCCGCGGCCGCCACGCCGGTCGTCCCGGCGCAGAGCCCGGCCGACTTACGGCCCGAGCTGAACGCCATGGTCGAGCAGGGCGTCAGCACGGCCGCGTTCGCGGAGATCCGCGACCACGGCCGGGTCACCTGGCGCGGCGCGGCCGGCACCGCCGACCTGGACACCGGCCGACCGGCGCGCGCCGACGGGCGGTTCAGGATCGCCAGCGTCACCAAGACCTTCGTCTCCACCGTCACCCTCCAGCTGGTCGGCGAAGGGCGGATCGAGCTGGACGACCCGATCGAGCACTACCTGCCCGGCACCGTACCCGACGGCGGCCACATCACCGTCCGCCAACTCCTCAACCACACCAGCGGGTTGCACAACTACCTCGACGACCCGCACGTCCGCTCCAACACCGAGGCGGGCAACCGGGAGTTCCTCGCCACCGGACGCTGGATCGAGTACACGCCGGAACAGCTGCTGGCCATCGGCACCGCCATGCCGCCCTACTTCGCGCCCGGGCAGGGGTGGCACTACTCCAACACCAACTACGTCGTCGTCGGCATGCTCATCGAGAAGGTCACCGGCCGCAGTTGGCGGGAGGAGGTGGCCGACCGGATCATCCGGCCGCTCGGACTGCGCCACACGTCCATGCCCGACTCCTCCACCGCGATCCCCGGACCGCACGCGCACGGCTACTTCAAGTTCCCCGAAGGCCCGGGGGACGTCACCCGACTCTCCCCGACCATCGCGGACGCGGCCGGCGCCGGGATCTCCACCACCGACGACCTCAACCGCTTCCACGAGGCGCTGTTCGGCGGCCGACTGCTCGCCCCGGCGCAGCTCGCCGAGATGACCACCACGGTGCCGGTCCCCGGCGGCAACGGCGGCGAGTACGGGCTCGGCGTGACCCGCTACAACCTCTCCTGCGGCCAGGTCTGGGGGCACACCGGCGACATCCCGGGCTACTCGACCGCCGTGCTCGGGACGCGGGACGGCAGCCGGCAGCTCACGCTGTCGTACAACGAGTACGACAAGAGCGACTCCGGCAAGTCCGATCGGCTCTACCAGGCCGTCCTGGAGAAGGCGCTCTGCGGCAAGGCCTCCGGCTGACCGGCGACGGGCGACGGGCGACGGGCGACGGGCTCCGCACGCCCTGGCGGCTCACTGGGCTCACTGGGCGCGCGGGGCCCGTCGGGCTTCCCGGCTCGCATGACCGGACCGGCCGAACTGACCGAACCGACCGAACCGGCCGGACCGGCCGGACCGGCCGGACCGGCCGAACGAACGATGGAGCGGGGCCGCCGTAGCGAAGACGAAGAGCCCGAAGAGGGTCATCACCGGCAGGCCGACGAACCGGAGGTAGTCCAGCGGGTGGTGGACGAGGCCGTCCCAGTTCCCCCACCAGTTCGCGAGCAGGTCGGCGACCATGATGCCCGCACCGAGGAGCGGACCCGCCGGACGCGCCAGGGCGACCCAGACGGCGGCGAGCGGGTCGAGGACCAGCAGGGCGTGGAAGAGCAGTTGGCTCGGCAACGGCCAGGAGTGGTAGGCGTGCAGGCCGCCCGTGAACACGTCGTAGGCGTGCGCGCCGGTCCCTTCGAGGAACCCGATCACGTACACCGCTGCCACCCACCGCGCCCAGCGCGGCTGCGTCCCCCATCGCATGGCACCCACTCTAGGCCGTGGCCACCGACGGGCCGGGGCGGCCGGGCTCTACCGCGTCGCCACCCGGGGTTCGCTCAGGCTGCCGTCCGGGCGGACGTCGAAGACCGTGAGCGCCTTCCGCCCCGTCACCGTGATCTGGTCCGGCCCGGACCAGTCGACGCGGACGAAGTCGTCGGCGCTGGTGTCCCAGACACCCATGCTCCAGTGGCGGGCGGACCAGCCGTTGCCGGCCACCACCTCCACCCGGTAGACCGGGTCGATCGAGAAGGCGACATTGGTGACGGTCAGCACCCGGTCCGGGCGGTTCGGACTCACGAACCGGTCGACCCGCCCGCCGTAGCCGCCGAACACATACGTCATCACCGCGAGCGGCAGCCCGAGGCAGCCGAGCGCCGCCAAGCCGCCCGCGAAGCCGATCTGCGACCCTCTGGTCCGGAATTCGCGCTCGACCATCAGCGAGGCCACGACCAGCACGACCGCCGTCCCGACCAGCAGCACCGGGCGGTTGAACCACCGCTCGACCTCCACCAGCCCGCCGGACCGGGAGGCGTGCCGGCCCGCCAGGTACGCCAGGAGCGCCGCCAGCGCCACGCCTCTGAGCCACCACGCGATCTGCTTGCGGCGCCTCGCCGCCATCCGTGCCCCCCGAGCGATCTTTGCTGATCCTTGGCGCGGACTTTACTACGACGAGCCGTCAACACAACGGCCCGGGCGGCGGGTTGTCCCCGCCGCCCGGACCTGGTGGGCTACCGGCCGTACCCCCGTCACCGCCGGTAGAAGACCCTCCGTGACCAGAGGTAGCCGACCAGCGTGAGGCCGGTGCACCAGGCGAGGGCACTCCAGGCACTGGTGCCGATCTCGGTGCCCATCAGCAGGCCGCGCAGGGTCTCGATGATGGGGGTGAAGGGCTGGTACTCGGCGAACCACCGCAGCACGGTGGGCATCGAGTCCGGCGGGACGATCGCGCTGCCGATGAACGGCAGGAACGTCAGCGGCAGCGGCGTGTTGCTCGCGCTCTCCGGCGTCTTCGACACCAGTCCGATCCCCGCCGATATCCAGGTCAGCGCCAGGGTGACGAAGAGCAGCAGCCCCGCGGCCGCGAGCCATTCCACCGGGCCGGCGCTCGACCGGAACCCCATCGCGAAGGCCGCGGCGATCACGAACACCAGCGCGACCACCGTCTGGATCACGCTGCCGACCACGTGCCCGGCCAGGAACGCCGACCGTGATATCGACATCGTCCGGAACCGGTTGACGATCCCCTCCGTCATGTCGACGCACACGCCCACCGCGGTGGCGACCGATCCCGCCGTCGCCGTCATCAGCACGATCCCCGGCGTCACGTAGTCGATGTAGCTCCCGCCGCCGATGCCGGCCCCCAGCGCGCCCCCGAAGGCGTAGTTGAAGAGCAGCAGCATCATCACCGGCATGACCACGACGGAGAAGGTCATCGCCGGATACCGCTGCGCCCGCTTGAGGTTGCGCCGCAGCATGGTCAGCGAGTCGCTGACCACATAGGTCGTCGCGCTCATGCGCCCACCTCGCTTCGCTCGGCGGGGGCATTCGCCCACGCGCACCTCTCGATGATTCGCTCTCCCCCAGCCTTCGGCCGGGGGTACCCCCATCGCTCGCTCATCGCGCACCCTCCCCGGTCAGCGTGAGGAACACGTCGTCCAGATCGGCCGTCTCCACGACCAGCGACTCCGCTTGCACGGACGCGTTGTCGAGCGCGTCCAGCACCGACTTCACGGTGAGGACGGAGTTGTCCCCCGGGATGTCCAGCACCAGGGCCTCGGCGTCGGCCGTGGCGTAGTCGAACAGCGTGGCGGCGGTGGCCAGCCTGGCGGCGTCGGCGAACTGGAGCCGGATCCGCCCGCCGGGGACGATCCGCTTCAGCTCCTCTGCGGTGCCCTCGGCGACGATCCGGCCGCCATCCAGGACGGCTATCCGGTCGGCGAGCTGGTCGGCCTCGTCCAGGTACTGGGTGGTGAGGAAGATCGTCACCCCGTGGTCGGCGACCAGCCCCCGGATGATCTCCCACATGGTGCGCCGGCTTCGCGGGTCCAGCCCGGTGGTCGGCTCGTCCAGGAAGATCACCCGGGGGTCGCCGACCAGCGTCATCGCCAGGTCGAGCTTGCGCCGCATGCCGCCGGAGAAGGTGGCGACGGGCTTGCGCGCGGCCTCGGCGAGGTCGAAACGGCTCAGCAGGTCCTCGGCTCGCCTCCGCCCCTCCCGACGGCGGAGGTGGTTGAGGTCTGCCATCAGCATCAGGTTCTCCTCGGCGGTGAGCAGGTTGTCCACCGCCGAGAACTGGCCGGTCACCCCGATCGCCTTCCGCACGCCGTCCGCCTGTCGGACCACATCGTGCCCGGCCACCTGGGCCGAGCCGCCGTCCGCCGGGATCAGGGTGGAGAGGATCTGCACGGTGGTGGTCTTGCCGGCGCCGTTCGGCCCGAGCAGGGCGAAGACGCTGCCGGCCTGGATGGACAGGTCGATGCCCCTGAGCACCGCCTTGTCCCCGTAGGACTTGGTCAGCCCTACCGCGGAGATCGCCGCCATCAGGCCCTCCGGATGGTGACGCTGCCGACCTGGGTGTTGGCGCGGACCTCGACGGTCTCCCGGGCGTCGCCCGGGCCCTCCGCCTGGCCGAGGCTGTTGCGGACGCCGCCGAACTTGCTGTGCACGTCGAGCCAGGCCGCCGTGCCCTCCGCGATGCCGACCTCCACGTCCCCCACGCCGCTCTGCAGGGTGACCTTGCCCCGGACCACCTCTCCGATCCGGATGTGGCCGTTCGCCGTCTTGGCGTCCACGCCCGCCTCGGCGAGGCCGACGTGGATCCGGCCGTTGGAGGAGTTGGCGGTCAACTCGCCGCGCACCTCGTCGATCTCGGTGTCGCCGTTGTTGTTCTTGACCGTCAGCGAGCCGCCGACGGAGCCGACCTCGATCCGGCCGCCGCCGGTCACCTCTGCGTCCCCGGCGATCGTGCCGATCCGGACGTCCCCCATGTCGGTCTTGAGCCGCACGCTGTCGGCCCGGTCGATCTGGATCCGGCCCATGGACGTCTTCAGCCGGCAGTCGCCGAGCTGGCCCTCGGTGACGAAGTCCGCCATCGGGGAGTCGGCGTGCACCTCGGAGCCGGAGGGCAGCTCGACCAGGACCTCGATCGAGCCCTTCTTGCTGGAGAACACAGTGCGCTGCTTGGGGCCCTTGAGGGTGAGCCGGCCGCCGGAGAAGTCGACCTGGGTCAGCTCGGCGGCCTTGACGTCCGCGTCCCTGGCCGCGTCGGCGGGCCGGACCTCGATCACCGCGTCGGTGCGCTTGCCGGCGCGGATCCACACCGTGCCGATCTCGAACTCAAGGGAGGCGGAGATCGGTCCGTCGGTCTTGTACGTAGGCATGGCTGTCCCGTCCTCTTGACTCGTGTAGGTGTTCCCGCTGGTCGGAGCGGGGGTGACGTTGAAGGTGCGGAAGGTGGCGCGGAAGGTTCGGCTGGTGCGGAAGTGTCAGTGGACCCAGCCGGTGAAGCCCTGGCCGCCGATGCTGCGCGAGGTGCGGGTGCCGAGGGCGGAGGCCGGGCGGGCGGCGGGCCGGCCGCCCTCCAGCGCGCCGGCGACGGCCCGGACCAGCCAGGCGTTGAGGGAGAGGCCCTCCTGTCCGGCGGCCTCCTCCGCCCGGGCCTTGAGGTTCGCGGGCAGGCGCAGGTTGATCCGGGCGGTGCCCGACTCGTCCGACTCCGACACCGACGGCGGCGCAGCCGGCGCCACAGGTGGCACCACCGGAGCCACCGGCGGCACCACGGGCGGCACATCGCCGTGGAAGGCGTCGGAGCCGGGCGGCACGGTCACCACGAACTCGGGGTCGAGCCCGCGCAACCGCACGTCCACCGAGCCCGGGGCGAGGTCCCGGGTGACTTCGCCCATGGCGGCCGAGAGTGCGTTGAGCAGGGTGAGCCGCACGGCCGACTCCAGCGGGAGCGTCAGCCGGTCGGCCAGCGCCCGGGCTTCCTCCCCGCCGGTGGCGGCGGCCACCGCCAGCTCGTTCCGGAGGTTTTCGACGTACGGCGTGAGGTCCATGACTCAAGCATGGCACAGGGATGGTGCCATGTCGAGCCATTTGTGGCGCCACCTTGGCGCCACCCGGAGCCGTTGGCGGCACCACCCCGGAACACCTGGCGCCACCTGGCACCACCCCGCGCGGCCCCGCGCCGGAAACGCTGGAACGGCGCCGGAAACGGAACCGCCCCGCCGGCCGAAGCCGACGGGGCGGTCACAGGGGAGGGGTCAGCGCTGCCAGCCCGCCAGGTAGGCGTCGATCTCGCCGGTCAGCCGCGCCTTGCCGGCCCGGTCCAGGAAGGAGGCCTCGACCGCGTTGCGGGCCAGCGCCGCCACCCCGGTCTCGTCCAGCCCCAGCAGCCGCGCCGCCACCGCGTACTCGGTGTTGAGGTCGGTGCCGAACATCGGCGGGTCGTCGCTGTTGACGGTCACCAGCAGCCCGGAGTCCACCATCTGCTTGATCGGGTGCTCCTCGATCCGCTCCACCGCCCGGGTGGCGATGTTGGAGGTCGGGCAGACCTCCAGCGCGATGCGGTGCTCGCCCAGGTGGTCGAGCAGCGCCGGGTCCTTCACCGCCTGGGTGCCGTGCCCGATGCGCTCGGCGCCGAGCTCGCGGATCGCGTCCCAGACCGTCTGCGGCCCGGTGGTCTCGCCCGCGTGCGGGACGGAGTGCAGGCCGGCCGCCCGCGCCCGGTCGAAGTACGGCTTGAACTGCGGCCGCGGCACGCCGATCTCCGGGCCGCCCAGGCCGAAGCTGACCAGGCCCTCGGGGGCCAGCTCGGTGGCCAGGCGGGCGGTCACCTCGGCCGACTCCAGGCCGGCCTCGCCCGGGATGTCGAAGCACCAGCGCAGCACCACGCCGAGTTCCTTCTCGGCGCGCAGCCGGGCGTCCTCGATCGCCTCCATGAAGGCGACGTCGGGGATCCCGCGCTTGACCGAGGAGTACGGGGTGATGGTCAGCTCGGCGTACCGGATGTTCTGGCGGGCCATGTCCTCGGCCACGCCGTAGGTGAGCGCGCGGACGTCCTCGGCGTCACGGACGAGGTCCACGACGCTCAGGTAGACCTCGATGAAGTGGGCGAAGTCGGTGAAGGTGAAGTACTCGGCGAGCGCGGCCGGATCGGTCGGCACCTTGGACTGGCCCCGGTGGCGGGCGGCCAGGTCGGCGACGACGCGCGGCGAGGCCGAGCCGACGTGGTGGACGTGCAGTTCCGCCTTGGGCATCCCGGCGATGAACGCCTCGATGCTCCGGTCAGCGGTGTTACCGGTGGGGTTTCCGATCCGACTTCCGTCCGGCTGGACCACGGTGGTTCCCTTCTTCCTTCTCCGCGCCTTCTACGCGCGTATCGCGAATGTGGGCCCAGGATAGGCCCAAGTCGGAGCCGCCGGCCGGGGGACGTCGGGGATCACCCCCCGAGCGCGACCGCCACGGTGTGGATCAGCAGCCCGGCCATGGCGCCGACCACCGTGCCGTTGATCCGGATGAACTGCAGGTCACGCCCGACGTTGGCCTCGATCTTGCGCGAGGCGTCGTCGGCGTCCCAGCTCGCCACCGTCTCGGAGATCAGCGAGGTGATCTCGGTCCGGTAGGTGTCGACCAGGTACTGGGCGGCGTCCTGCAGCCAGCCGTCCACCTTGGCCTGCAGCTTGGCGTCGGTGGCCAGGCGCTCGCCGAAGCCGCGCACGCCGTCGCGGATGCGCCGGCGCAGTTCACTGTCCTCGTCCTCGGCCGCGCTCACCACCAGGGTGCGCACGGCCGCCCAGGTGGAGTTGATCAGGTCCTGCACCTCGGGGCGGGCCAGCAGCTCGCCCTTGGCCCGCTCGACCCGGGCGATGGTCTCCGGGTCGGTCTGCAGCTCGGCGGCGAAGTCGACGAGGAAGTCGTCGATCGCGCCGCGGGCCGGGTGGTCCGGGTCGTCCCGGATGTCGGTGACGAAGCGCAGCAACTCCTTGTAGACCCGCTCGCCGACCTGGTGGTCGATGAACTTCGGCGTCCAGCCCGGGGTCTTCTGGGAAACCTTCCGGATCACGTCCTCATGGTTGGCGGTCAGCCAGCCGTGCGCCCGGACGGCCACCAGGTCGACCACGCCGTGGTGCCCGCCGTCCGCGACCACCTTGCCCAGCATCCGGCCCATCGGCTCGGCCACCGAGGTGGCGGCGGCCCGCCGGGTGACCGCCTCGGCGACCACCGCCTGCACGTCGTCGTCGCGCAGCACCGCGAGCACCCCGCGCAGCGCCGCCGAGGCCTCCTTGGTGACCCGCTCGGCGCTGCCCGGCGCGGCCAGCCACTCCCCCAGCCGGCGGCCGATGCCGAGCGCGGCGAGCCGACCGCGCACCACGTGGCCGGAGAGGAAGTTCTCGCCGACGAAGTCGCCGAGCGAGCGCCCGAAGGCGTCCTTCTTGGTCGGGATGATCGCGGTGTGCGGGATCGGCAGTCCGAACGGGCGGCGGAACAGCGCCGTCACCGCGAACCAGTCGGCCAGCGCGCCGACCATGCCCGCCTCGGCGGCGGCCGCCACGTACCCGGCCCAGGCTCCGGCGCCGGCCGCCTTGGCCCAGGTGGCGAGGGCGAAGACCAGGCTCGCGAAGGCCAGCAGACCGGTCGCGATGGTCTTCATCCGGCGGACGCCGCGTTTCTTCTGCTCGTCGGCCGCGGTGAACCGGACCCCGGGGCCGGTCCTGCTGAAGGCTTCGTCACTCACCCCGCCAGTCTGCCTGTTGCCCGGCGCGGACGGGGGCGTGCCTCGCGATCACGCGCTCCGGACCTCGGCGACCACGCGCTCCTGGACCTGGGCGACCACCCGCTCAGCCTTGTCCCCCGTTCACCGAGTCGGCGAGCCGGCGCCACAGCGGCGAGCGCCGCAGCCCGCGCCGCAGCTGCTCCGGGACGATCCCCCGCCACAGCTGCTGGGCCAGGTTGAGCCGCGGCACGGCCTCGACCAGTGGCTCCTCGCGCAGCAGGAACAGCCCGTCCGGCAGGCCGAGCCGGGCGTCCCGGAAGGCCGGGTAGCCCGCGTAGCGCCGCCGCCCGTCCGCCACCACCGGCGGTTCGCCGTGCGCGGCCTCGTAGCGGATCTGGCCGCGCAGCGCCTGCGGCCTCACGGCGGCGGCGAGTTCGAGCCGCACCCGAGCGGCGACCGGCAGCCGGTGGTACACCGCGCGGGCGCCGAACAGCTCGATCATCCGGCCGACCTCCTCGCACACCCGCCGCTGCAGCCCGTCGTCCAGCAGCAGGAAGCCGTCCTGGAACAGCCGGGGCACGTCCCAGGCGAAGCTGCGGGCCCGGATGGCGTCCAACTCCTCGCCCGGTTCGGCCAGTTCGACCGCCACCTGCTGCAGCGCGAAGATCCCGCGCAGCCGGTCCAGCACCCCGGCCCGCTCAGTGACGTCGCCCAGGTCCTCGCGCGGCACCAGGAAGCAGTAGTCGTAGTCGGCGAGCACGGACACCCGGCGCGCCCGCAGACAGGCCTCCAGGGCGAACGGCTGCTCCGAGAAGACCTTCAACTCCTCGTTGCGGCAAAGCCCGTGGCGCCGGATGAAGTCGAGCCGGAACAGCTCGGTGTCGGACAGCACCCAGGCCAGCGCCGAGTCGGTGAAGCCCACCGACTCGGCGTTGGCGTGGAAGATGCCCTGCGGCACCAGCCGCCCGTTCACCCCGACCTGCTTGGGCACCACCACGTCCGAGCCCCAGTCGTCGGCGGCCGCGACCAGCCGCTCCAGCGCCTCCGGGCCGAGCTGGTCATGGGCGCCGAGGAACAGCACGTAGCGGCCGCGGGCCAGCGCCAGGCCGCGGTTGCAGGGGGCCGCCGGGCCGCCGGAGTCGGGCTGGTGCACCACCCGGAACAGCCCGGGGCGGCGGGCGGCGTACTCGTCCGACAGCGCTTCGCCGCCGTCCGTGGAACCGTCGTCGACGACCACCACCTCCAGCCGCCCCGGCGCCAGGGACTGCCCGACCAGCGAGTCCAGGCAGGCGGTGAGGTACGGCATGGCGTTGTGGACCGCGACCACCACGGTCACGTCGGGTACGGACATCGGGCGGCGGGCCTCCGGTGCGCGGTTCGGCGAGGGTTGCACCGGTCAACTCGGCAGCCCGCCGGGGAGTCACGTGCCCTCCCCGAACGGGTGACGGGCCCGAACGCGCGCCCGAGGAAGCGGGATCAGCCGATCGCGACCTTGGCGTACATCCGCGCGATCACGTCCTCGATGGCCGGCTCGCGCACCGACAGGTCCACCAGCGGGTACCGCGCCGCGACCGCCGCCACGATCGGCGCCGCGCTCTCCTGCGCCGGGAAGGCCAGCCACTGCCGCGGCCCCTCGACCTTGACCACCCGCGCCCCGGCCACCTCGATCGGCCGCCGGGCCTCGGCGAGGTCGACCACCAGCGTGCGCTCGCTGCGGCCGGTGGTGTGCAGCCCGTCCAGCCCGCCGTCGTAGACCACCCGGCCGTGGTCGATCACCATCACCCGGCCGCAGAGCTGCTCGATGTCGGTCAGGTCGTGGGTGGTGAGCAGCACCGTGGTGCCCCGGTCGCGGTTGACCTCGCGCAGGAACTCGCGCACCTTGCCCTTGCTGACCACGTCCAGGCCGATGGTCGGCTCGTCCAGGTAGAGCACCTGGGGGTCGTGCAGCAGCGCCGCCGCGAGGTCGCCGCGCATTCGCTGGCCGAGCGAGAGCTGCCGTACGGGTGTGTCCAACAAGCCGTCCAGGTCGAGCAGTTCGACGCAGCGGCCGAGGTTCTCGCGGTACCGCCGGTCGGGGATGCGGTAGATCCGGCGGGCGAGTTCGAAGGAGTCGCGCAGCGGGAGGTCCCACCACAGGGTGGTGCGCTGGCCGAAGACGACGCCGATCCGGCGGGCCAGCGCGACGCGTTCGCGGGCCGGGTCGACCCCGGCGACGCGCAGCCGTCCGGCGCTGGGGACGAGGATGCCGGTGAGCATCTTGATGGTGGTCGACTTGCCGGCGCCGTTGGGCCCGATGTAGCCGACGCACTCGCCGGCCTCGACGGTGAAGCTCAGCCCGTCCACCGCGCGCACCTCGCGTTTGGTCCGGCTGAACCGGCCGGTGCGGGCCCGCACGGTGAAGGTGCGGTGGACGTCCTGGAGTTCGATCAGTGCCACGGTGATTCCTTACGAGGGGTACGGGTGGTCAGCTGCCGGTGCCGCGGTAGGCGCGAAGTCCGGCCCGCCAGGCGAGCCCGGCGGCGGCGACGCACAGCGCGGCGGCGACCGGGGAGGCGTACTGGAAGGCGGTGGGCAGGCCGAGCGGGTCGGGCCGGCCGAGGATGCGCAGGGAGGGCAGCCAGTTGACGAAGGCCAGCGGTACGCCGAAGACCACCCCGGCGACCAGCTCCTTGGCGAAGATGGTCGGCGGGTAGTGCAGCAGGGTCGCGCCGCCGTAGGTGAAGGAGTTCTGGATCTCCTTGGACTCGCCCCACCAGAACTGGACGGTGGCGCCGCCGATGTAGATCGCGCCGAAGATGACGCTGCCGCACACCAGCAGAACGGGCACCAGCAGCACCCGGTCCCAGGTCCAGTGGACGTCCAGGGCGGCCAGTGACCAGACGAGCACCACCGCGGCCTGGAGCGGGCGGCCGAGCCGGCGCAGGCTGAAGCGTTCGGCGCACAGCTGGGAGAGCGCGGGCGCCGGGCGGATCAGCATGGTGTCCAGCGAGCCGTTCATGATCCGCACACCGAGGCCGTCGGCCGAGCCGACCAGCAGGTTGGCCGTGCCGAGGGAGAAGGTCGCGGTGGCATAGAGGAAGGCGATCTCCGGCAGCCTCCAGCCGCCGAGTTCGTCGGTGTGCCGGAACATGATCACCAGCACGACGAAGTCGAGCGAGTGGGTGACCAGGCTGGCCAGCAGGTTCAGCAGGAAGGAGGCCCGGTAGGCCATCATCGAGCGCATCCACATCCGGGCGCAGAGCCACCAGGAGCGGACCGCCCAGGAGGTGCGGGCGACCAGCGGCTCAGCCACCCTGCACCACCACCCTGCGGGTCGCCAGCCACTGCGCGCCCCGCCCGGCGGCGAGCAGCACGGCCGCCCAGCCGAGCTGGAAGCCGAGCGCCCCGAGCAACCCGGTGCCGCTCGCGCGCTCCAGGAAGACGTCGGTCGGCACCTTGATCAGCGCGGCCCAGGGCATCGCCCGGCCGAGGTCGCCGAGCCAGCCGGGGAAGAGCGCGATCGGCAGCAGCATCCCGGAGAAGAACATCGAGACCACCAGCATCACCGCGCGCACCCCCTCCGAGTCGTGCAGCCAGAAGCCGGTGATCGAGACCAGGAACCGCAGCCCGAAGCTGACCAGCAGCGCGAGCAGCACCGAGAGCAGGAAGAACGCCCAGGTCAGCGGCTGCTCGGGCAACCGGGTGCGGAACACCAGCGCGCCGACCAGCATCGGCACGGTGCCGCGGATCAGTGCTTGGAAGGCGGCCCGGCCGAGGTCGGTGGCCAGCCACCAGCCCTGGAAGTCGACCGGGCGGTAGAGGTCGACGGCGATGTCGCCGGAGCGGAAGCGGTCCTGGACGTCGTCCTGGAAGCCGCCGCCCCAGACCGCGATCGTGACCAGCAGGCCCTGGCTGACCCAGATGTAGGTGACGGCCTGGCTCTGGTCGTAGCCGCCGAGGCCGGGGCGGGCCTGCCAGAGGGCGAGGAAGGAGGAGGCGAGGATGATGCCGAAGACGGTGTTGGTGAAGGTGCCGGCCAGGGTGGCGGCCCGGTAGGTGGAGTAGCGGCGGAAGGCGCCGCGGGCGACGGCGGCGTAGAGCCCGAGGGAGGCCGCGGTGTGGCGCCCGAGGGGGCCCGCGGGGGCGGTATCCGGGGGCCTCGCCCCCACGGTGGCAACATTCTGCATATTGTCTCCTTGTCGACAAATACGGGCAGACGGCTTCCCGTACGCGCGTCGGCGCACGCCCCAACGGCTCCGACCGGCCGTACCCGGGGGTGCCGGGCCAGGCGGGCGGAGCTGCCAGAAGTAGGTGCGCTATGTGGTTTGCACCTTTCACCGTACCGCCGGGCCCCCCGCCCCGCACCCGGATTTCCGACGCGCCCCGGGGCACACGACCCGACCACCGCAACCGCGCAGTTCAGACACCTTGCGGCCACTGATCGGACGTCAAATAGCAGATAATCTCGCCATGACCTTGAGCACCCGACGCCAGGCCAAACGGGCCGCCCGCCGCGAGGCCCGCCGCGCCCTCCCCTTCTGGCGCCGGCTCCTGCCCACCTGGCGGGTCACCCTCGGCACCCTCACCGCGCTGCTCCTGCTCGCCGTCGGCGCCTTCGCCGTGCTCTACGTCATCGTCCCGGTGCCCGACCCCAACGCCCACGCCGTCGCCCAGAACAACATCTACCTCTACTCCGACGGCACCACCGAGATCGCCCGCACCGGCGCGGTCAACCGCACCGACGTCACCATCGACCAGATCCCGCTGCAGACCCAGCAGGCCGTCGTCTCCGCCGAGGACCGCACCTTCTACCAGAACCGCGGCATCGACCTGAAGGGCATGCTCCGGGCCGGCTGGAACACCCTGCTCGGCAAGGGCATGCAGGGCGGCTCCACCATCACCCAGCAGTACGTCAAGAACTACTACCTGACCCAGGACCAGACCTTCGAGCGCAAGGGCCGCGAACTCTTCATCGCCCTCAAGGTCGACCAGCAGCGCGACAAGAAGGACATCCTCGCCGGATACCTCAACAGCAGCTACTTCGGCCGCGGCGCCTACGGCATCCAGAGCGCCGCCCACGCCTACTACGGCGTCGACGTCTCCGGGCTCACCCTCGGCCAGGGCGCCTACCTCGCCTCCCTGCTCCAGGCCCCCAGCCTCTACGACGTCAAGACCGCCACCCCCGCCAACCGCGAGAAGGCCGTGGCCCGCTGGAACTACGCCCTCGACGGCATGGTCCAACTCGGCTTCCTCACCCAGGCCGACCGCGCCGCCACCACCTTCCCCGACCCGATCGACCCCCAGCCCGCCACCGGCCTCTCCGGCCAGGCCGGCTACCTGGTCGGCGTCGCCGACGACTACCTGATCTCCTCCGGCATCATCGACGCCCCCACCCTCAAGGCCGGCGGCTGGCGGATCACCACCACCTTCGAGAAGCCCAGGCAGGACGCCTTCGTCAAAGCCGTCCAGGACGAACTCACCGACGAACTCGACGCCAGGACCCGCCCCACCACCGACACCGACGTCCGGGTCGCCGGCGCCTCCCTCGACCCCGCCACCGGCCGCGTCGTCGCCGTCTACGGCGGCCCCGACTACGTCAAACAGCCCTACAACGACGCGCTGCGCCAGGACAACCAGATCGGCTCCACCTTCAAACCGGTCGACCTCGCCGCCGGCCTGATCGCCCAGCACACCCTGGACGGCCGCCCGATCACCACCGAGAGCCGCTACGACGGCAGCAGCGAACGCCCCGTCACCGGCGGCCCCACCCCCTACGCGCCGCCCAACGAGGACGGCGTCGACTACGGCAACATCACCCTGCGCTACGCCATGGTCAAGTCCGTCAACTCCGTGTACGCCCAGGAGGGCGTGGACGCCGGACTCGCCCGCGTCCGGGAGACCGCCGTCAAACTCGGCATCCCCGACAGCGTCCGCGGCATGGACCCGGCCAACACCTCGATGACCCTCGGCACCGCCACCCCCAGCGCCCTCGACCTGGCCGGCGCCTACGCCACCTTCGCCAACCACGGCGAGGCCCACACCCCGTGGTCCGTCCTCAAACTCGAACGCGTCAACCCCGGCGGCGCCGTCGACGTCCCCAAGATGCCCGACCACAAGGCCACCACCGCCATGGACCGCAGCATCGCCGACTCCGTCACCGACGTCCTGCGCGACGTCGTCAGCCCCCGCGGCACCGGCGTCGCCGCCCTCGACCTGAACCGCCCCGCCGCCGGCAAGACCGGCACCACCGACTCCAACCTCTCCGCCTGGTTCGCCGGCTTCACCCCCGAACTCACCACCACCGTCGGCCTGTTCCGGGAGAACCCGAAGAGCCACGCCAAGGAGCCGCTGGCCGGCACCGCAGGCCTCACCCGGATCAACGGCGGCGCCTTCCCCACAAAGATCTGGACCAACTACATGACCGCCGCCCTGAACGGCACCACCACCCAGCAGTTCGACCTGCAGACCGGCCGCGCCAACCCGGACCCCGGCAACTGGACCCCCACCGGCACCCCCGGCAGCACTCCCCCGAGCACCGGCCCCACCCCCGGCAACGCCACCACCCCCACCGGCGCCCCCGCGCCGACCACCCTCACCCACGCCCCCAGCACGCCGCCCGCCCCCACCGGCGCCCCCGCGCCCGGCCCGGCCGCCCCCAGCCCGCAGAACCCGCAGAACCCGCAGCCCACCCCCAGCCAGGAACAGCCCAGCCCCACCGCCCGACCCACCCAGACCCGGCCGACCAAGCCCACCAGCCAGCCCACCGGCACCACCGGGCCCACCAACTCGGCCACGGCACCGGCGCAGTGAGCTACCGGCCGGCCCGGTGAGCTAGCTCTTCGCGACCAGCTCCCGCTCCAGCGGCGTACGGAACCGTGGCGTCACCCGCACGTCCCCCAGCCAGCCCGCCAACCGCTCCGCCTCCGCCGCCACCGCCCGCTCGGCCTCCACCCCGACGTCCCGGAACAACCGCCACACCAGTTCGCCGTCCGCCCGCTGCGCCCAGCCGCCCACCACCTCGCCGCACCACCACACCGTCGGCCCGGCGTTACCGGCCCGGTCGAACAGCGCCGACACGTCCTCCGGCCGCAGGTACCAGTCCCGCCCGCGCCAGCCCATCACCGCCGGGTCCAACGCCGGCAGCAGGGCCGCCCAGGGCTCCGGCGCCGCCGTCGGCGCGTCGTCCCCCGGCAGCACCAGCGCCGCCGAGCCGTCCGCCAGCGCCACGTCCCGCGCCCCGACGTCCGCCAGCGCCTTACGGACATCCCCCAGAGTCCAGCCCGTCCACCACTTCACGTCCTCGACCGTCGCCGGACCGTACGCCGCCAGCCAGCGCCGCACCACCTCCGCCTTCGCCTCCCGCACCGGCACGTCCGGCCACTGCGGCACCAGCGCCCACGGATAGCTGCTGCTCAGCCAGGAGCCGCGCGGCCGGCAGCGGCGCACATGCCCGTCCGAGGCCAACAGCCGCAGCAGCCGGCTTCCCACGCTCTGCCGGTTCTCGTACGGCTTCCCCGCCGACATCAGCATGCTCTCGCGCAACTGCGGCACATCATCGCCGAGTTGCTTGGTCGTCGCCTCGCCGCGCCGCGCCAGCGCGGCCAGCACCTCGCGCTCCGTCTCCGCCAACCGCGCCTCGTCCCAGCCCTCGGCGTGGTCCCGCAGGTGCTTGAGCAGCGTCGCCCGCTCCTTCACCGCGATCGCCCGCGCCGCC
Source organism: Kitasatospora sp. NPDC004669 (assembly GCF_040609455.1). Taxonomy (NCBI): domain Bacteria; kingdom Bacillati; phylum Actinomycetota; class Actinomycetes; order Kitasatosporales; family Streptomycetaceae; genus Kitasatospora; species Kitasatospora sp. NPDC004669. The sequence continues at coordinate 81,402 of NZ_JBEXKB010000017.1, read as the reverse complement.
GCCGAACTCACGTACGGGGCGAAGCCCTCCGTCACCGCGAAGATCGTCCGCCGCATCGACAGCAGCTTCACCAGCGAGACGTCCCCGTACAGCGCCCGGTCCACCTGAGCCGCCGAGGGCGCGGCCAGCCGCGCACAGGCCGACAGGTACACCGTGGCCGCGTCCGTCGCATGCAGCCCGACCACCGCGTCGGCCGCATCTTCCACCCGCGCCGCCCGCCCCGAGGGCACCAACAGCTGCCGCCGCCCCAACCGGGCCCGCCGCTGCGCATCACCGATCGTCGGCACCGCCTTGCTCATGCCCGGACCCTAACGCCCACCACCGACACATCCGGCGCCCATCAGCCGGCCCGGGAAACGGAAGCGCCGGACGACGACGGCCGGCGGCCCCGGAGCCCGATGAGGGCGCCGGAGCGTGGTTCAGTCGACCGGTCGGACCCGGTCCACGACCGTCCAGCGCGGGCCGAGCTCCTCGCGCAGCGCGGCCAGCGCGGCACGGGCCCGGGCGTTGAACCGGTCCCTCTCGTCCTGCGACCAGGGCGACGGGCCGCCCGGGTCGTCCCAGTCGATCACGGACTGGAACCACTCCGACAGCTCCACCAGCTCGGCCGCCAGCGCGGCACTGATCGGCAGCCGGTCCAGCTCAGCCGGGTAGCCGTACGGGCTCTCCACGTCATCCGGCCACAGCGCCGTACCGACGACCCCCGCCTCGAAGAAGTACCGCAGACGCTCCATGGTCAGAGGTACAGCCCGGTCGAGCCCTCGGTGTCCCCGAAACGGGTCGCGGCGACGGCGTGCAGGTCGCGCTCGCGCAGCAGCACGTAGGTGGCGCCGCGGACCTCGACCTCCAGCTTGTCCTCCGGGTCGTACAGGACGCGGTCACCGGGCTCCACCGAGCGCACGCTCTGGCCGACAGCCACAGCTTCCGCCCACGTGCACCTTTTACTTAGCTCAGCGGTCGCCGGGATCAGGATGCCGCCGGTCGAGCGGCGCTCGCCCTCGCTGCCCTCGATGCGCACCAGCACGCGGTCGTGCAGCATCCTGATCGGCAGCTTCTCGCCCAGCCGGTCGTGCCGCGCGGGCTCGTGCTCCTGGTCGGAGCGGGTCGCTTCGTCGTTCGTACTCACGGTCCCGAAGGTACCGCTCCCGGGCGCGGAGCGTGACGTCAGCCCGGCATACGGAAGGCCGGGTGCCCGCGGGCGCCCGGCCGTTCCACCACTACCGCTCAGCCTTGCGGCGCCGGCGGGAGGAGGCGATCAGCAGCACCAGGCCCGCACCGACCAGCGCGGCCGGGACGACCCGCTCCTTGCGCGGCCGGCCCTTCTCGTCCACGAACTGCGCCCGGACCTTCTCCACCAGGCCGTTCGCGGCCACGTACGCCCGGCCCGCCTTCTCCTCGACGGAGGCCATCGCCTTGGCCTTGACCTGGGCGGAGATGGTGCTCGGGTGGATCCGCACGGCCAGCTCGTCCAGGGTCTCCGCCAGCCGGCCGCGGGTGCGCTCGATGTCCGCCTCGATCTGGACGGCCGTCCGCTGCGGCTTGTCCTGCGTGCTCGCCTCGCCCACTCGGGCCACCCCATTCACTTGCCGATGTAGTCCTGGTCGTCCTGTGCGACCGACCCAGTTTGTCAGCTGGCATGCAAGGCCGCGCGGCCCCACCCACCAACGGAGGTAAGTTTGCCGTGGTACGACCGCACGTCCCAGCCGCACGCACCAGGAGAGTCCACCCCATGACTGAGCGTCTCCAGCCCGGCGACACCGCGCCCGCCTTCAGCCTGTCCGACGCCGACGGCAACCAGGTCTCCCTCGCCGACCACCTGGGCCGCAAGGTCATCGTCTACTTCTACCCCAAGGCCCTCACCCCCGGGTGCACCAAGCAGGCCTGCGACTTCACCGACAACCTGGAGGTCCTCGCGGGCGCCGGCTACGACGTCATCGGCATCTCGCCGGACCAGCCGGAGAAGCTCGGCGCGTTCCGCGAGGCCGAGAACCTCAAGGTCACCCTGCTCTCCGACCCGGACCACGCGGCCCTGGAGGCGTACGGCGCCTACGGCGAGAAGCAGAACTACGGCCGCACCTACCTGGGCGTCATCCGCTCCACGGTGATCGTCGACGAGCAGGGCAAGGTCGAGCGTGCGCTGTACAACGTCAAGGCCACCGGCCACGTCGCCAAGCTGCTGCGCGACCTCAAGGTCGAGGCCTGAGCCCTCCGGGATCCCCCGGACTCCCGCGAACGCGGCGGTGGCGGCACACCCCCAGACCGGGTGCGCCGCCACCGCCGTCTCCCGCCTCAACGGGCCGCTGTCAGACAGGTAGTGGACGAAGTCCATGTCGGCCGAGGCGCCCGGCGCCGGCGACTGCCGGCCCGGCGGCTTGACGACACGCGGTTGCCAGCGCCCTTCAGACCGCCCGCGTTGCCCGGGCCCGGGCCGTCCTGCCGGATCACCGGCAGCAGCGGAACGATCCGCTCTCACGGTCCGTCATCGACCTCCTACGACCTCCGCCGCCCCTGCCCACCCCGATCCGTCGGGTGCGGGAACAATGCCGACTGACAGCCCGTCATTCCCGTGAAATAATTGTCGGCTCGACGGTAATCCTGTCACGACTTCGGCGACCGCAGTGCGCGCACCGGCCGCATATATCACTTATCGTCGCCCCCTTCCCCGATGAGCGTGTCGGGCAACACCGCCACGGGCACCCTCGTTACTCTGCGGACCCTAGGAGTCGTCCACGAAGTACTGAACTGCCAGCCGGTGGACGAGATTTGCCTCACATCCCGGTCGGGAGGACATGGACTATGCACGATTTTTCTCGTCGCGGCTTGCTCAAGGCGACAGCAGTCGCCGGCGTCGGCGCGGTCGTTGTTCCGGGCATTACGGCTGCAGGAGCCCCGGGCGCGAGCGCCGCGACCAAAGGGCCGGAGGACGAGAAGTGCCCGCCGGCGGAGCTGACCGGCCGCATCGTCCGCCCCGAGGACCCCGGCTTCACGGATGCGAGGCTCGGCTGGGACCAGCTCTTCGCTCACTATCCGCTGGTCATCGTCTTCGCCCAGAACACCCAGGACGTGGTCAACGCCCTCACCTGGGCGCGACAGAACGACGTCGCGGTGCGGGTACGGAGTGGCCGTCACGCCCTTGAGGGCTGGTCGAACGTGGACAACGGCATCGTGATCGACATCAGCGAGTTGAAGTCGGTCCAGATCGACACCGCGTCTCGTATCGCGACGGTCGGCGCCGGGCTCAACCAGTTGGAAGCGGTGACCACACTCGCGAAGCAGGACCTCGCGGTGACGACGGGAACGGAGGGCAGCGTAGGCCTGTCCGGTGCGACGCTCGGCGGCGGCTTCGGGTTCCTCACCCGCTGGCTCGGCATGGCCTGCGACAGCCTCGTGGGGGCTGAGATCGTCGTCGCGTCGGGTGCCGAGTGCGCCAAGGTGATCAAGGCGTCCTTGAACGACGACTCAGACCTGCTCTGGGCGCTCCGCGGGGCGGGGAACGGCAACTTCGGGATCGTCACGTCGCTCACCTACCAGACGGCTCCGCTGAAGTTCGTCACCTATGTGCAGGCGACGTGGGACGGCCTCGGCGATCTGCAGGGGGTCTTCGACGCATGGCAGCGTACGGGGCCGACCGCCGACGACCGCCTCGGAACCCAGCTTGAGGTCCACAGGAACCAGATTCTGCTGTTCGCGGTTCTCGCTGAAGGATCACCGGAAGAGGCGAAGAAGTTGTTGGCCCCGATCCTGTCGGTCGGCAGCCCGAAGGTCTCGACGCAGGTGGGCAACTGGGGCGACGTATATGCGGGATTCCAGGTCCCCATCACGGCCGAGCCCGCGAACTGGAAGTTCTTCTCACAGTTCACCGGAAAGCCGTTCCCGAAGGAAGCGATCAGCGTGATCGGCTCGTTCATGCAGAACGCCCCGACGGATGACAGCAACTACTTCACCCAGGCCTTCGGCGGAGCGGTCAGGAGGCCCCCCCGCTGCGGCACCGCGTTCCCGCACCGCGACGCGCTCTTCTACGGCGAGATCGGTGCCGGCTGGGGGACTCGTGGAACACAGCCGGGCGTCTGCGACCCGCTCACCCCGCAGGCCCAGGCATGGACTGCCGAGTTCAGCCAGGCGATGCGGCCCTACGTGAACGGTGCCTACGTCAACGTGCCGAATGTCGGAATGCAGAACTGGGAAACCGCCTACTGGGGCCCCAACTTCGACCGGCTGCGCGAGATCAAGGCGGAGTACGACCCCCACAACGTCTTCCAGTACGAGCAGAGCATCCCGCCCGCGTCACGCGGGCACGAGCACTCGTGACCCACGCCGACGTGAGGTCGTCGCGGATCTCCGGGTCCTGAGACGCTCGGAAGCGGTCGGCCCTCTCCCGGGTGCGGGAGAGGGCCGCACCTGCTCCGACGCCACGACCGCCATCCGGCCGCCCCGCCCGAACTGCCACTCCGTCACTCCGACCTACCGCAGGCGGAGGAAGAACGGCCACACCACCGGACGGAATCACGGTGTCCCCGCCCGAAGCGAAGCCCTAGACTAGAGACCACGCGGCCTTGGCGGAGCAGGCAGACGCGCCGGACTTAGGATCCGGTGGGGGAAACCCCGTGAGGGTTCGAATCCCTCAGGCCGCACCAGCTTTAGGTTCGAAGGCCCGCCCCGGATGCTTCCGGGGCGGGCCTTCGGCGTTCGACGGACGGGCTGTCAGCCCAGCAGGTCCTTCACCACCGGCGCCAGGGCCCGGAAGGCCTGGCCGCGGTGGCTGATGGCGTTCTTCTCGTCCGCGGTGAGCTCGGCACAGGTGCGGGTCTCGCCGAGCGGCTGGAGGATCGGGTCGTAGCCGAAGCCGTTGGTGCCGGCCGGGGCGGTGCGCAGGGTACCGAGGAGGCGGCCCTCGACGACGCGCTCGGTGCCGTCGGGCAGGGCGAGGGCGGCGGCGCAGAAGAAGTGGGCGCCGCGGTGCGGCTCGGCGATGTCGGAGAGCTGGGCGAGCAGCAGGTCGAGGTTGGCGCGGTCGTCGCCGTGCTTGCCGGACCAGCGGGCGGAGAAGATGCCGGGCGCGCCGTTGAGCACGTCCACGCAGAGGCCGGAGTCGTCGGCGACGGCGGGCAGGCCGGTGGCGCGGGCCAGGGCGTGGGCCTTGAGCAGGGCGTTCTCGGCGAAGGTGACGCCGGTCTCGGGGACGTCCGGGATCTCGGGGTAGGCGTCGGCGCCGACGAGTTCGACGTCCAGGCCGGCGTCGGTGAGGATGGCGCGCAGCTCGGCGACCTTGTGCTGGTTGCGGGTGGCGAGGATCAGGCGGGTGGACATGTCGCCCACCTTATCCAGAGGGCGAAACGGATCAGCCGGTGCAGACCGAGGTGAGGTTGCCCGCCGCGTCGCCGAGTGGCTTGAGGTCGGGGGCTTCCTTCCTGTCGACGGCCTGCTGGACCTTGTCGGCCTGCTTCTGCAGGTCGGTCGCGGCCTTGACGACGTCGGTGTTCTTGGAGTTCTTCCCGATCTGGTCGAGGTCGCCCTTGAGCTTCTGCAGCGCCTTCCCGGCGGCGGCCGAGTCGTTGCCGGCGTTGTCGTAGGCCTTGGTGAGGTCGGCGATGTCGCCGGTGACCTTCACGGCGGTGTTGCCGCAGTCGATCGCCTTCTGGGCGGCGGAGCAGCTCACCATGCTGAGCGGGAGGATCGCGATCAGTCCGGCCACGGCGAGGACGGCGGGGCGGGCGATGCTCGACTGCATCCGGTCCTCCTGATGGCGCGGGTTCCGCGGGGAGGGACGCGCGCCACAGGGTGCGCGGTTCCCGCAGCGGGGGTGCTGCGGGAACCGTACGGTCTGCGGGCCCGGCCTGTACAGCAGGTCGTCCGACGGCATGTCGAACGGCGCGTCCGAAGACCTCGACGGCCGTGCGGCCCGCGCCGGTTCACCCTTGATGCGGGCTCAGCCCTCCAGGGCCTTGCGCTGGATCACGTCCAGCTCGGAGCAGCCGAGGGTGCCGAGGTCGAGCAGCCGGTTGAGCAGGTCGCGGTCGAAGGGGGCGCCTTCGGCGGTGCCCTGGACCTCGACGAAGCGGCCGTCGGAGGTGCAGACGATGTTCATGTCGGTCCCGGCGCGCACGTCCTCCTCGTACTGGAGGTCGAGCATCGGGACGCCGTCGATGATGCCGACGCTGACGGCGCTGACGCCGCCGGTGATCGGCTGGCCCTTGGCGCGCAGCAGCTTGCGCTCGCGGGCCCAGGAGACGGCGTCGACCAGGGCGACGTAGGCGCCGGTGATGGCGGCGGTGCGGGTGCCTCCGTCGGCCTGGAGGACGTCGCAGTCGAGCACGATGGTGTTCTCGGCGAGGGCGCGATGGTCGACCACGGCGCGCAGCGAGCGGCCGATGAGCCGGCTGATCTCGTGGGTGCGGCCACCGATGCGGCCCTTGACGGCCTCGCGGTCGCCGCGGGTGTTGGTGGCGCGCGGGAGCATGGAGTATTCGGCGGTGACCCAGCCCTCTCCGCTGCCCTTGCGCCAGCGCGGGACGCCCTCGGTGACGCTGGCGGTGCACAGCACCTTGGTGTCGCCGTAGGAGATGAGGACGGAGCCTTCGGCGTGCTTGCTCCAGCCCCGCTCGATGGTGATGGGGCGGAGCTGTTCGGGGGTGCGGCCGTCGATGCGTGACATAGGCACTGAGCGTAGTCGCTCCGGACGCCCGTTCCGGATGTGCCTCGGCCCGCCGTCACCCTGAGCGGGTCGGCGGGCCGGGAGTGGTGAGCCTGGGTGGCTCAGCTCACATCATGTCCTCGATGTCGGCGGCGATCGGGTCGGCGTCGGTGCCGATGACGACCTGGATCGCGGTACCCATCTTCACGACGCCGTGGGCGCCGGCGGCCTTGAGGGCGGCCTCGTCGACCAGGGCGGCGTCCTTGACCTCGGTGCGCAGGCGGGTGATGCAGCCCTCGACCTCTTCGATGTTCTCGATGCCGCCCAGACCGGCGACGATCTTCTCAGCCTTGCTGGCCATCTGGTTCTCTCCCTCTGTCTCGGCCCGTCGGCGGCTCTGCCGGGTGCCGTCCTGCACTGTGCTGGGGTGGTCCTCGACCGTCGGGTGGTGAGGTCCGTGCCGGAGGCTGACGCGGGTTCAGCTGCGGTCGTGCTGCCGGGCAGCGCGACAAGCATGACCCGAGCCGGTCCGGTATGCCACGTTAGACCACATTTGGCCTATTCCGGCGCGCAGGCTCCTGGCCGCCGCCCGAGAATGACGGTCAGCGGGGCCCGCGTCCCGGCGTTCGGCCCGCGTCCCAAAGTGGTCTACACCAATATATGTGTACTCCAGTGAACGCGGGAAGGACCCCGGGTGTTCCTGGGCCTCGCCCGAGGGTCCCGCAGCGGGCCTCGGGACGGCAACCGCTCCCGGAGGGCGAATGACGAGTTCGGCAGGAGCCGCGGCCCCGCAGACCACGTGGTGGCACACCTTCTACGGCGGACTCCAGAAGATGGGCCGCTCGCTGCAGTTGCCGGTCGCGGTGCTCCCCGCGGCGGGCATCCTCAACCGGCTCGGTCAGCCGGACGTCTTCGGCAAGGACGGCCTGGGCTGGAACAACGTCGCCAAGGTCTTCGCGGCGGCGGGCGGCGCCCTGCTCGACTCCTCGCTCGGCCTGCCGATGCTGTTCTGCATCGGTGTGGCGATCGGCATGGCCAAGAAGGCGGACGGTTCGACGGCCCTGGCCGCCGTGGTCGGCTTCCTCGTCTACTACCGGGTCCTGCACGCCTTCCCGGAGAACTGCGAGCCGCCGACGGTGCTCGTCAGCGACCAGTGCGTGGACTACTCCTCGGCGAAGGCCGCCGCCGCGACCTACCAGAACCCGGGGGTGCTCGGCGGCATCCTGATCGGCCTGATGTCGGCCTGGCTGTGGGTGCGCTTCCACCGCACCAGGCTGGTCGACTGGTTGGGCTTCTTCAACGGCCGCCGACTGGTGCCGATGATCACCGCCCTGGTCGGCACGCTGACCGCCGTGCTCGCGCTGTGGGTCTGGCCGCCGATCGGCCGCGGCCTGAACGACTTCTCGCAGCACCTCGCCGATCTCGGCGCGGGCGGCGCCGGCATCTTCGGCCTGTTCAACCGCGCACTGCTGCTGATCGGTATGCACCAGTTGCTGAACACCTTCGTCTGGTTCCAGTTCGGGGAGTTCACCAAGGCCGACGGCACCGTCGTGCACGGCGACATCCCGCGATTCCTGGCGGGCGACCCGACGGCCGGACAGTTCCAGTCCGGCTTCTTCCCCATCATGATGTTCGCGCTGCCCGCCGCCGCCATCGCGATCGCGCACTCGGCTAAGCCGCACCGCCGAAAGGAGATCTACGGCCTGATGCTCTCGGTCGGCCTGACCTCCTTCGTCACCGGTGTCACCGAACCGATCGAGTACTCCTTCGCCTACCTCGCCCCGGCCCTGTACGGCGTGCACGCGCTGCTGACCGGCGCCTCGATGGCGATCACCTGGGGGCTCGGAGTGCACGACGGCTTCAGCTTCTCGGCCGGCCTGATCGACTACGTGATCAACTGGGGGCTCGCCACCAAGCCGTGGATGATCATCATCATCGGGCTCGGCTTCGCCGCGGTGTACTACGCACTCTTCCGATTCATCATCGTCAAATTCGACCTGAAAACACCGGGTCGCGAGGAGGAGGGCGAGGTCGAGGACGTCACCAAGGCCTGATTCCCACCACCCGGAACATCGCCCACAAAAGCCCTCGGACCCATCGATGCGAGGGCCTTCGGCATTTCGGGAAAGGACCTCATTACCTGCCCGATAGCCGGCGAAGAGATAATTCGGTCGCGATCCAGCCGTACCGGCGACGCTCCGCACCGCGGCCGAGCACGGGCGAGGGACACCACATCGGGCACGCCCGCGACGCCCCGGTCACTCTCAGCAGCCGCCGCGCACACCCCGGAGCGGCGGGATCGCCCCGCGCCACCCCCGACACCCGACCCGGCCCAGTGGCCGCAGGGCGACGGCGCTTTTTGTTGCGCAAATAGCCAAAATCCCAATCGCGACTGAAATCATGATCGTCGTTCCGCGACTAGGTTTCGATTTCATAGCGCTTCCCGGCGGCGACGCTTTCCGGGGTTCCCCGCCTTCTCCACCCGTGCTACAAAACTGGTCTACACCACACGTGGTGTAGACCAGTTCGCGGTTCGGCCCCCTGTGCCTTCCCCCGACCGACCGCCATGCCGTTAGGAACCCACCCCCATGAGTCAGTCTGCGCAGGCACCGGCGCCCGCCAAGGCTCCGACGCCGATCAAGAAGTTCGGCAACAGCGTCCTTCCCGGTCTCCAGAAGGTCGGCCGCAGCCTCCAGCTGCCGATCGCCGTGCTGCCTGCGGCGGGTCTGCTGGCGCGCCTCGGCCAGGACGACATCCATGAGAAGTGGCACTTCCCCGCAAAGCTCGTCGAGGTCTTCGGCGCCGCGGGTGGTGCGATCACCACCCAGCTGCCGCTGCTCTTCTGCGTCGGCATCGCCATCGGCTACGCCAAGAAGGCGGACGGCTCGACGGCGCTGGCCGCCCTGGTCGGGTACCTCGTGTTCAGCAAGGTGCTGACCGCCTTCCCGGCCGACGGCACCATCACCGAGGCCCTGCCGAAGGGCAAGCCGCAGGACCCGGGCGTCCTCGGCGGCATCGTGGTCGGTCTGCTCGCGGCCATCCTGTGGCAGCGGTTCCACCGGACCAAGCTGGTCGACTGGCTCGGCTTCTTCAACGGCCGCCGCCTGGTGCCGATCATCATGGCCTTCGTCGGCACCGGCCTGGGCGTCCTGTTCGGCCTCTGCTGGCAGCCCATCGGTGACGCGATCTCGCACGTCAACAACAGCCTGGTGGGCGCGGGCGCGATCGGCGCCGGCCTGTTCGGCCTGATCAACCGCGCGCTGATCCCGATCGGCATGCACCAGTTCGTCAACACCTACGCCTGGTTCCAGACCGGTGACTTCACCAAGGCCGACGGCACCGTCGTGCACGGCGACATCAACCGCTTCCTGGCGGGCGACCCGACGGCCGGCCAGTTCCAGGCGGGCTTCTTCCCGATCATGATGTTCGCGCTGCCGGCCGCCGCCATCGCGATCGCCCACTGCGCCCGCCCCGAGCGCCGCAAGGCCGTCATGGGCATGATGATCTCGGTCGCGCTGACCAGCCTCGTCACCGGCGTCACCGAGCCGATCGAGTTCACTTTCCTCTTCATCGCCCCGGTCCTGTACGCGATCCACGCGGTGCTGACGGCGGCCTCGATGGCCATCACCTGGGGCCTCGGCGTCCACCACGGCTTCAGCTTCTCGGCCGGACTGATCGACTACGGCATCAACTTCAGCCTGGCCAAGAACCCGCTGCTGATCATCCCGATCGGCCTGGTCTTCGCCGCGATCTACTACTTCGCGTTCCGCTTCGCGATCACCAAGTTCAACCTCAAGACCCCCGGTCGCGAGGACGACGACGAGATCGAGGACGTGACCAAGGCCTGAGGCCCGTCCGTCCCCGCCGTCGAGGCCCCAACCATCGAGGCCCCGCCCGGCCGCTGATCCCCCAGCGGCCGGGCGGGGCCTCGCGCATGCCGGGGGTTTTTGGGGCGTCGGGGAGCCCCGCCGGCCTGGTCAGATCTCGTACACCGCGCCCGGCCGGGCCAGCTCGACCGGGCCCGCGTACGCGGCGGCGGCGTCGCGGCGGTTGCGCTCGGCGTCGGTCCACGGCGGGATGTGGGTGAGGACGAGTCGGCGCGCCCCGGCGGCGGTGGCATGCTCGCCGGCCTCCCGGCCGTTGAGGTGGACGGCCCGGTAGGTGTCCCGGCCGTCCAGGTAGGCGGCCTCGCACAGGAACAGGTCGGTGTCGCGGGCGAGTTCCACGAGTTCCGGGCTCTCGCCGGTGTCGCCGGAGTAGACCAGGGAGCGACCGCCGTGCTCCAGCCGGAAGGCGAAGGCGTCGACCGGGTGGTTGACCTGGGCGACGGAGACCCGGAAGGGTCCGAGCTGGAAGCTGCCGGGGGTGATGGTGCGGAACTCGAACACCTCCTTCATCCCGGGGCTCTCCGGCATGTCGTACGCCCGGGCGAGGCGCTCGGCGGTGCCCGCCGGGCCGTACACCGGCAGCAGGTCGGGGCAGCCCTCGGCGCGGTAGTTGCGGGCGACCCAGTAGGCGCACAGATCGACGCAGTGGTCCGCGTGCAGGTGGCTGAGCAGGACGGCGTCGACCTCGTAGAGGCCGGTGTACTTCTGCAGCGCGCCGAGCGCCCCGTTGCCGAGGTCGATCACCACGCGGTAACCGTCGGCCTCGACCAGGTAGCTGGAGCAGGGCGAGTCGACGGACGGGAAGCTCCCCGAGCACCCCACCACGGTCAGTTTCATCCGAGCCCCTCCGCCCTGACACGTCCTGGCTGCTGCTGAAAAACGGCATGGAAAACAGCATGGAAAACGGCAGGCCGGGCCGGTCGGTCGGTCGGTCGGCCGGTAGCACTGCGTTGGTGTGTCGAGGGTAAGGGCGGAGCGGCACTTTGCCCCCGTCCCCGTGCCGGGCTGTGGCTGGAATCACCCAGAACGCCGGGGCGACGACAGGGGCCTCGGATCAGCGGTGCCGGGGGCGGTTGCGGGCCCAGACACGGATGGTGTCGGGGTACCAGCGGGGGTGGCCGCTGCCGTCGGTCACGTCCGGGTCGGGCAGCAGGCCGTGCCGACGGTAGTTGCGGACGGTCTCGGGCCGGACGTCGATGTGCCTGGCGATCTCGGCGTACGACCAGAGTTCGGATGATCCGCTCACGAGGGCACCTCCGGGGGGACGGGGGCGGACGTTCGTGAGGCAGCTTTTCCGGGTGGCACCGGGGCGTTCACGGCGCAACGGGCACTGTGGCCGTTCCGTGACGAACCGGGAGCAATACGCGGACAAATACTCAACTGTCACAGTCACCACGGTGGTGGCGTTCACCGCCGGGCCGGTACGGTTCGCCGCATGAATGGCATGACGGGAATCTGGCCGGTCCTGGCCGTGGCGGGCGTCGCCGTGCTGGCGGCCGTCGCGGCGGCGCTGGTGAAGCGCACCCGCCCGGCGCCGCGCCCGGCCGGGCCGACCGGTCCGCGGCCGCGCCCGAGCACCAAGTCCCGCCCGGAGCCGCAGGAGATCTGGTGGGCGGAGGTGCCGTTCGAGGACGGCCCCGGTTCCAAGGACCGTCCCTGCCTGGTGCTGCGGGTGCACGGCCGGACCGCGACCGTCGCGAAGATCACCAGCAAGCACCACGCCGAGCGCCCGGGCGTCCTGCCACTGCCGCCCGGTTCGGTGGGCGACCGGCAGGGCCGGACCAGCTGGCTGGAGACCGACGAGCTGCGCGAGGTGCCGCTGTCGGCCTTCCGCCGCCGCGCCGGCACGGTGGACCGGCAGGTCTGGGCCCGGGCCCAGCGGGCCCTTCAGAGCAGCTAGGGCCGGAGCTGGCCCTTGGGCCTGTCCGGGCCCTAGGCCCAGAGCTGGCCCTGCAGCGCCTCGACCGCCGCCTCGGTGGACTCGGCGGTGTAGATGCCGGTGGACAGGTACTTCCAGCCGCCGTCGGCGACCACGAAGACGATGTCCGCGCGCTCCCCGGCGGCCGCCGCCTTGCGGCCTACGCCGATCGCGGCGTGCAGGATGGCGCCGCTGGAGACGCCCGCGAAGATGCCCTCCTGCTGGAGGAGTTCGCGGGTGCGGCGGACGGCGTCCGCGGAGCCGACCGAGAAGCGGGTGGTGAGCACCTCGGCGTCGTACAGCTCGGGGACGAAGCCCTCGTCGAGGTTGCGCAGCCCGTACACCAGGTCGTCGTAGCGGGGCTCGGCGGCGACGATCCTGACGCCGGGGACCTTCTCGCGCAGGAAGCGGCCGACGCCCATCAGGGTGCCGGTGGTGCCGAGGCCGGCCACGAAGTGGGTGACGGTCGGCAGGTCGGCGAGGATCTCGGGGCCGGTGGTGGCGTAGTGGGCGCCCGCGTTGTCGGGGTTGCCGTACTGGTAGAGCATGACCCAGTCGGGGTGCTCGGCGGCGATCTCCTTGGCGATCCGGACGGCGGTGTTGGAGCCGCCGGCGGCCGGGGAGGAGATGATCTCGGCGCCCCACATCCGGAGCAGTTCGCGCCGTTCCTCGCTGGTGTTCTCGGGCATCACGCAGACCATCCGGTAGCCCTTGAGCTTGGCGGCCATGGCGAGCGAGATGCCGGTGTTGCCGCTGGTGGGCTCCAGGATGGTGCAGCCCGGGGTGAGCCGGCCGGCGGCCTCGGCGCGCTCGATCATGTGCAGCGCCGGGCGGTCCTTGATCGAACCGGTCGGGTTGCGGTCCTCCAGCTTGGCCCAGAGGTTCACCAGGCCCTCGGCGTTGCCGGGGATGGTGGCGGACAGCCGCGGCAGGCGGACCAGCGGGGTGTTGCCGACGGCTTCGAGCGGACTGTCGTAACGCAAGGGAGGCCTCCGGCCACGGCGGTGAGGGTGAAGAGGGGTGGCTCCCCCACCACCGGGCGGGGGAGCCTGGAGGTCAGCGGGCGCCGCCGGCCACGGCGGGCAGGATGGTGACGCTGTCGCCGTCGGCGACGGCGGTGGAGATGCCCTCCAGGAACCGGACGTCCTCGTCGTTCAGGTAGACGTTGACGAAGCGGCGCAGCTCGCCGCCCTCCAGCAGGCGGGCGGCGATGCCGGGGTGGCGGGCGTCGAGGTCGGTGAAGAGTTCCCCGAGGTTGCTGCCGTTGCCCTCGACGGCCTTGGCGCCGTCGGTGTAGGTGCGGAGGATGGTCGGGATGCGGACCTCGATGGCCATGGGTGCGCTCCTGTGCGAGTCGTGTGGGGTGGGTGGGCCGCAGCGGGCGCGGCCGGGCGGACGGTGCCCGGGGCGCGGCACCGCGGGTTCGGCGCCGGGCCCGGGATGGGGCGAGGCGGCTCTCAGCGCGAGCGCGCGGGCGTGCCGGGACAGATCGCGCCGGCGTGCCGGCACAGGTCGATGTGCAGGCGCGCCACGAGGCGGGTGCCCGGGGCCTGGTTGCTCACATCGACGGAACGCATGGGCTCATCGTATAGATTCCCGGGCCCGCTCCGACACGCCCGTCTCGGGATCCGGATGTTCCGGTATCCGATGCTGAGACTCCGCGGGGACGACACGGGCCCGCCGACCGCTCGCGGAGGGTCGGCGGGCCTCGCCCGGGTGGGTGCCGGTCAGGCCTCGTAGACCTCGACGACCTGGACGTCTTCCTCTGTGATCTCGCCGTCCACGATGCGGAACGAGCGGAACTGGTAGGGGTCGTCCTCGCCGTTGCCGTCGGCGGTGGAGACCAGGACGTAGTGGGCGAACGGCTCGGAGGCGTAGCTCACGTCGGTGCGCGAGGGGTAGGCCTCGGTGGCGGTGTGCGAGTGGTAGACGACGACGGGCTCCTCGTCCCGGTCGTCCATCTCGCGGTAGAGCTTCAGCAGGTCGCCCGAGTCGAACTCGTAGAAGGTGGGCGAGCGGGCGGCGTTGAGCATCGGGACGAACCGCTCGGGCCGGCCGCTGCCGGCCGGTCCGGCGACCACGCCGCAGGCCTCGTCCGGGTGGTCGGCACGGGCGTGGGCCACGATCCGGTCGCGGAGTTCTCGGGTGATGGTCAGCATGCGGTCAGGATGCCATGCCCCGGCGGGCCCCCGGACAGACGGTGGGGCGCCGGGGCGTCCGAGGCCCGGTCCCGGGTGTCCGCCACCCGGTCGCGGGGTGCCGACCGCACCCGGGATCAGCCGCCGTTGCGGGCGTGCAGGTGGTCGTGGGCCACGCTGTGGACGGCCTGCGGGTTGCGGCGCTTGAGCACCTGGTAGCCGATCACCAGCACCACCGCCCAGCCGGGGAAGACGTACAGCGAGATCCGGTTGTCCTCGTCCAGCGCGATCAGCACCACGACCAGGGCCAGGAAGGCGAGCGCGGCCCAGCTGGCCCAGACACCGCCGGGGGCCTTGAAGGTGGGCGGCGGCAGGTGGCCGCCCTTCCAGGCCTTGCGGTAGCGGATCTGGGAGATCAGGATCATCGCCCAGGTCCACAGGCCGCAGACCGTGGCGACCGAGGTGATGTACTCGAACGCCCGCGCCGGGACGAGGTAGTTGAGCACCACGCCGGCGCCCATCAGCAGGCAGGAGACGGTGATCGCGAAGGCCGGGGTGCGGTGGGTGTTGAGCTTGGTGAGCTGCCCGGGGGCCTGGCCGCGCAGGGCGAGGTCGCGCAGCATGCGGCCGGTGGAGTACATCCCGGAGTTGCAGGAGGAGAGCGCGGCGGTGAGCACCACGAAGTTGATGATGCCGGCCGCGGCCGGGATGCCGATCTTGCCGAAGGCGGCGACGAACGGGCTGACGCCGGGCTGGAATTCGGTCCACGGCACGAGCGAGAGGATGACCACCAGGGCGCCGATGTAGAACAGCGCGATGCGCCAGGGCAGGGTGTTGATGGCGCGCGGCAGGGTCTTCTCGGGGTTCTCGCTCTCGCCCGCGGTGACGCCGACGAGTTCGACGCCCAGGTAGGCGAACATGACGATCTGCAGGGTCATCACGGTGGCGCCGATGCCCTTGGGGAAGAAGCCGCCGTTCTGCCACAGGTGGGTGATCGACGCGGTGTCACCGGCCTTGCTGAAGCCCAGGGTCAGCACGCCGATGCCGATCAGGATCATGCCGATGATGGCGGTGACCTTGACCATGGAGAACCAGAACTCGATCTCGCCGAACAGCTTCACCGAGATCAGGTTGGCCGCGTAGAGGATGACCAGGAAGGTCAACGCGCTGGCCCACTGCGGGATGGCGGGCGCCCAGAACTTGACGTAGACCGCGGCGGCGGTGGTCTCCGCCATGCCGGTGACGACCCAGAACAGCCAGTACGTCCAGCCGGTGACGTAGCCGGCGAAGGGGCCGAGGAACTCCCGGGCGTACTCGGCGAAGCTGCCGGAGACCGCGCGGTAGGTGAGCAGTTCGCCGAGGGCGCGCATGATCACGAAGATCACCAGGCCGGCCACCGCGTAGGACAGGATCAGGCTCGGTCCGGACTTCGAGATCGCGGTGCCGGCGCCGAGGAAGAGGCCGGTGCCGATCGCGCCGCCGATCGCGATCATCTGGATCTGGCGGCTGCCGAGGCCCCGCTCGTAGCCCTCCTCATCCGGGGTGGTGTCGACCACTTGGTCGTACGACTGCTCGGCCATGGCGCACCGTCCTGGGTGGGTCTCGTGGGGTGGAGAAGTCGTACCACGCAGGATCCGGATAGCGGTGTTCATCTGAGCGATATTTGAGCATGACCTGTTATGTTTTGCCCGTTTTGAAGAAAAATGCCCCGGCGAATCGTCCACATGCTGGACGAATCGGCCGGGGCTTGCCCGAAAGCGGGCAGGATTGCGCAGGAGAGCGGATGAAACAGGTCCGCTCTCAGTCGGTGATCGCCTCCAACAGCGACTCCTGGAGCGCCCCCAGCCACAGGTAGGCCATCACCAGCGGCTTGCGCTCGTCGCCGTCCGGCAGCTCGTAGAGGCCCTGCTCGTCCTCCTCGGCGACCTCCAGCCGGACCCCGAGGGTCAGCCGCAGGTCGTTGAGCGCGCCCAGCCAGCGCAGGCACTCGGGGGCGGCCAGCTTGAGCACCTCGGCACCGCCGAGGCCGTCCAGCGCCCGGACCACCTGGAGCGCGTCGTCCCGCTTGCGGGCCCGCAGGTCGAGCTCGGTGTAGCGGCGGAACTCGCCGGAGGCGGCGACCGCCTCGGCGTCGTCCGGCTTCGCCGGGTCGCCGTAGGCGTCCGGGAACAGCCGGGCCAGCGCCGGGTCGGCGGGGGCCTCGGTCGGGCCCTCGGCGAACAGCGCGGCCAGCGGGTCACCGCCGTCGCCGCCCGGGCCGGGGCCGATCAGTTCCAGCATCTGCACTTCCAGCGAGCGCAGGATGGAGGCCTCCACCTCGTCCAGCGCGATCGCCGCGCCGCCATCGCCGGTGCTCTCGAACAACCCAGCCATCTGTATCGGTCAGCCCGTCTTCGTCGTCTTCGGTCTTCGGCCGCGCCACCGGCCGGCGACGGGTCGGTCGCGGGTGGGCCGGCGTGCGCCCGGTGCGGTCGGTGCCCGACGCGCTCAGTCGTGCTGCAGCGTGGCCCACAGGCCGTAGCCGTGCATCGCCTGGACGTCGCGCTCCATCTCCTCGCGGGAACCGCTGGAGACCACCGCCCGGCCCCTGCTGTGCACGTCCATCATCAGCTTCCGGGCCTTGTCCTTCGGGTAACCGAAGTAGGCCTGGAAGACGTACTGGACGTAGCTCATGAGGTTGACCGGGTCGTTGTGCACGATGGTCACCCATGGCGTGTCCGGCTCCGTCACCGGCAGTCCTTCGACCTCCGGGCGCTCGATCTCCACGGGCGCGACACTCACCGCCGGGCCTCCTCGCTGCACACTCGTCCGTTGTCCCTCACGCCCCATGCTGCCATCCGGGGGAGACCCGGGCGATTCCGGCCCCGGCCTCGTCACGAGAAATCGTCAATCTGACGCTAAGTGGTAGTAGCATCATCCTCATGGACGCCACTTCAGTGCGCGCGGCCGGGTCGACCGCGTTGCTCACCGACCGCTACGAGCTCACCATGCTGCAGGCCGCCCTGCGCAGCGGGGCCGCGCACCGCCGCTCCGTCTTCGAGGTCTTCACCCGGCGCCTGCCCAGCGGCCGCCGATACGGCGTCCTGGCCGGTACCGGCCGGGTGCTGGACGCCGTCGAGAACTTCCGCTTCAGCACCGCCCAACTGGACTGGCTGGCCGACCGGGGCGTCGTCGAGGACGACACCCTGCGCTTCCTCGCCGACTACCGCTTCCGCGGCGACATCCACGGCTACCCCGAGGGCGAGGTCTACTTCCCCGGCTCGCCGGTGCTCACCGTCGAGGGCAGCTTCGCCGAGGCGGTGATCCTGGAGACGGTGATCCTGTCGATCCTCAACTACGACTCGGCGATCGCGGCCGCCGCCTCCCGGATGACCGCCGCCGCCGGCGGCCGTCCGGTGATCGAGATGGGCGCACGCCGGGCGCACGAGCAGGCCGCCGTCGCCGCCGCCCGGGCCGCCTACGTGGCCGGCTTCGCCGCCACCTCCGACCTGGAGGCCGGCTTCACCCACGGCATCCCGACCACCGGCACCGCCGCACACGCCTTCACCCTGGTGCACGACAGCGAGCGGGACGCCTTCAAGGCCCAGATCGCCTCGATGGGCAAGGGCACCACCCTGCTGGTCGACACCTTCGACCTGCACGAAGCGGTCCGGACGGCCGTCGAGGTGGCCGGCCCCGAGCTGGGCGCGGTCCGGATCGACTCCGGCGACCTCACCCTGCTGGCCCACCGGGTCCGCCGCCAGCTGGACGAGCTCGGCGCCACGAACACCCGGATCATCGTCACCTCGGACCTGGACGAGTACGCGATCGCCGCACTGGCCGCCGCTCCGGTGGACGGCTACGGCGTCGGCACCAGCCTGGTCACCGGCAGCGGCCACCCGACCTGCGCGATGGTCTACAAGCTGGTCGCCCGCGCGGGGACCGAGGACGGCCCGCTGGTGCCGGTGGCCAAGCGCGCCGCCGGCGGCAAGACCAGCATCGGCGGCCGCAAGTGGGCCGCCCGCAGGCCTGACTCCGAGGGCGTGGCCGAGGCCGAGGTGATCGGCACCGGCCCGGTCCCGGACGAGCTCCGGGCGCACCTGGTCCAGGTGCCGCTGGTGCTGGGCGGCGAGACGGTCGGCCGCGAGCCGCTGACCGCCGCCCGCGAGCGGCACGTGCGGGCCCGGGCGGCGCTGCCGCTGTCGGCCACTCAGCTCTCCAAGGGCGACCCGGTCATCCCCACCGAGCTGATCGACTGACCTCGGCCGGGCCGGATCCGCGCGGACTGGCGGTGGGTCAGAGGCCTTCCGCCCCCGCGCGCCACTCCCTAGAGTCAGCCGTAGAGTTCCCCTGGAATCCCCCGGAGTCCTCCCAGAGCCCCCGAGGGCCCCGAGGGCCCCACCACCGGGGCACACCGCCCCCACATCCGAGGATGCGAGCCATGCACCGGGCACTGATCGTCGTCGACGTGCAGAACGACTTCTGCGAGGGCGGCAGCCTGGCCGTCGCCGGCGGTGCCGAGGTGGCCGCCGCCATCACCGACCTGATCGCCGAGTCCTCCCCCGGCTACCAGCACATCCTCGCCACCCGGGACCACCACATCGCCCCGGGCGAGCACTTCTCCGCCGAGCCGGACTACGTCTCCAGCTGGCCGGTGCACTGCGTGGCCGGCACCGAGGGCGTGGGCTTCCACCCCAACTTCGCGCCCGCCGTGATCTCCGGCGCGGTCGAAGCGGTGTTCGACAAGGGCGCCTACTCGGCGGCCTACAGCGGCTTCGAAGGGCTGGACGAGAACAACCGCGGCCCGGTGGAGTGGCTGCGCGAGCGGCAGGTCGACGAGATCGACGTGGTCGGCATCGCCACCGACCACTGCGTCCGGGCCACCGCCCTGGACGCCGCACGGGCCGGCTTCACCACCCGGGTGCTGCTCGACCTCACCGCCGGGGTGGCGCCGGAGACCACCGCCGCCGCGCTGGACGAGCTGCGGGCGGCCGGGGTCGAGCTGGTCGGCACGCCGGTGGTCCGCTCCTGACGCCGACCGACGGCGACCCGCACCTGCCGACGCCGACTGGCACGTGCCGACAGCGGCCGACGCCGGGGTTCAGACGACCAGCAGCTCCACCACGTCCGTCCCCCCGGCCCGGTAGGCCTCGCGCAGTTCACCCCCGACCCCCTCCGGGTCGGCGGCCAGCCGGGCCCCGGAGACGTACACCACCCGGATGCCCAGGTACTCCATCCGGTGCTGGCCGCCGCGCACCCAGGCGGCCTCGCCCTCGCTGACGCAGCGCAGGTCGGAGTCCACCTCCACCGCGACGCCGCGCTCCGGCCAGTAGAGGTCCGGGACGCCGATGTAGGTGCCGCCGCGCATCCGCAGCTCGGGGGCGGCCAGCGGGACGGGCAGCAGCCACTCGTCCACCAGCCGGCCGACCTGCTCCAGCACGGAGTCCCGCTCGACGGCGAGCAGTTCGTCCAGCGCTGCGCGCACCCGGGGCTCGGCGGTCAGCCCGGAGTCGACCAGCTCGGCGGCCAACTCCCGGACCGTGCAACGGTTCTCCGGCCGGGAGACGGCCTCCCGCAGCACCTCGCGCACCGGCGCCGGGGCGCCCTGGTCGACCGTCCACTCGCACAGCGCGTCCGCGACCGCCCGAGCGACCGGCGCGCAGGCCAGGCCGTGCACCGAGCGGGCCACCAACTCCCGTTCGGTGCGCCGGATCCGCACCTCTCCGGCGTCCTTGAGCCGACGCTGGCGGGGCACCAGGACGTCCACCCCGGTCACCGCGGGCAGCCGGGGCACGGCGGCGAAGCCGTACAGGGCCAGGGCGGCCGCACCGGTGATCACCGCACCCGCGCGGCGGCCCTCCTCGCGACCGTTCTGCGCCGCGTACAGCAGCGCGGCCCACAGCCGCTGCTCCGGGGTGGGCTCGCCGGACTGCAGCAGGTAGACCCGGGGCAGCAGCCGCTGCCAGGGCCCGCCCCGGCGACAGTGCCCGGTGACGACCCGGGCCGGCACGCCCCGGGCACGCAGCTGGCTCGCGGTGACGACGTTCAGCTGACGCTTCGCCAGTTCGTCCAAGGACGGTGGCGGCGACGGAATCCGGTAGTTCATGCCGACACCATCCCCAACCACCGCGGCTCGCGAGCGGTAGCCTGACGCACTGTTACGCAACCGTCGCGAAACCGGGATCAGCCTGCACTAAAGTCCCCATACCCTCACTCATTTGGAGTAAATGACGTTCATATGGCTATCGGATCCGATCGAAAACGATCGCCGACCTGGTCGTCTGACCCAGAGTGATCAAGGGCATACGGCAAGAGACCCTCAGTGCGTCAATCCCGCCCCGTGGATTGCCTAGGCTTACGTCATGTCACGTGACGAGACCGCCGGCCTCCGCGCGGCCCAGCTCCGCCTCGGCCGTCTGCCCGGATACGTCCGCCGCCCGGACCCGGCCCGCCGCAGCGGTGAGAAGGGCCATACGTACAAGAAGGGCTGGGAGGTCCGCTTCACCGCCCGCAGCGAGGCGGAGATAGCCGAGATCCGCGAGCTGGTGGTCGCCGCCGGGTTCGCGCCGGCCAGGCCCTTCTTCAAGGGGCACCAGCTCATCCAGCCGGTCTACGGCATGGCCGCCGTGCAGGCCTATCTGGCCGCTAGACAGGCGGCCGAGGAACACGCCGAGCGGGTCGCGCTCGGCCGGCGCAGGCGGGCGGCGGGGGCGCGCGCGGGGACGGCACACGCCGGTACGGCGCACGTGGGTGGCGGGCGCGCCTCCAGCGGGCATGCGATCGGCCCGTCCGGCACCCACGGCACCCCCGGCACTCCCGGGACCCACCGGTGCGAGCGCGAGGAGGCCGCCGCGGTGACCGCTGCGGCGGCTGCGGCCGCAGCCGCCGCGTCCGCCCAACTGGCCCGGCGGCGAGCCGTCGAGGCCTTCCCCGCCCAGGTCGAACGCGGCAACGCCGCCGACGACCGGATCTCCCCCTCGGAGGCCCGCACGAACTCCTGACCGGGCCGCCCCGCGCGCTGCCCCGCCCCGCGCCCCGGTTGCCGCAGGCCGCCGGGGCGCGATCGCCGCACCCGCCCCGCCCACCGACACCCGCCCCGATGCAAGATCCGCCGTGAGTGCGGTTGCGCGGGCGGTTGTGCGGCCGCGGCTTCGCGCCGTGGGCGTGGACGTGAGACCCGGCAGGCCCTACGGTGGCACCTCAACTGCCGTGCAGCATCTGCCCTCCCGCACCCTCTGGCCAGCTGCGACACGCTCGCACCTACGCCCCCCGCACCACTGCGCAGCACTCCACGGACCGGCTCCGACCGGCCCTGGCCCGACCCCCTGCCCGGCAGTACCGCCGTCGCGCCGCACCGGCTGTCGCCGGAACCGGCCGAGCGGCGTCGGGTTCCGGGCATTCCATCAGATTGGTCACCCAGCGCACCGAGGGCCTACCGTAGAGTGAGCACAGATGATCGACCGCCAGAAACCCATCTCCCTTTCCGAGAAGACGAGATGACCAACCGTCACGCGAGCGCCGCCGCGCCTCCCCCCGAGCCCGGCGAACCGGAGGACGTACCACTGGAATTCGCGGCCTTCTGCGAACTCCACCGCCCCCGGTACCTCAGCTACGCCCGGGTGTGGCTGACCGGGCACGGCGACGCGGCCACCGCCGTGCAGCAGGCCTTCGCCGAAATCGCCGTCCACTGGCGGGAACTGCTCACCAGCCCCAACCCGACCGCGCTCGCCTGGCAGATCCTGCGCACCACCGTCGCCGAACACACCCGGCAGACGACCGTCGTCGACCAGGACCGCCACCCCGCCGACGACGACCTGGCGATCCTGCACTACGTCGTCGGCCTCGCCGCACCCGAGATCGCCGACGTCATCGGCACCGACACCGCCAGCGTGGCCGGGCGGCTGCGGCGCACCATGCTGCACGAGGCCTCCGGTTGGTGACCCCGCCCGCCCCCGGGCGCCTCAGAGCCGCTCGCCCGTCACGTCGAACAGGTGGTGCACCGGGTCGTGGATCAGGTAGCGGGCGAAGGACTCGACCGTGAACCGCGCCCCGTCGCTGCGGTTCCCGGTCCGCCGCCACTGCTCGCCCGTCACCGCCTCGAACGCCGCCGCCAGCGCCTCGGCGGCCTCCGCCAGTTCCCCGGCCACCGTCTGCGGCCGCTGCTCCCAGTAGCGCTCGGCGGCCGCCGTCTCATCCTGGTTCCAGTTGGGGAACAGCGGGCCGTCCTGGTCCAGCATCAGGTTCAGCCGGACCAGGAACAGCCGGAAGACGTCCCGGACGTGGCAGGCGTACTCCAGGTCCGACCAGATCTCCGGGGCCGGGCGGCGGCGCAGCTCCTCCTCATCGCCGGCCAGCACCGCCAGCCAGCTGTGCGCGTTCGCCCGGACCATCGCGGCGACGTCCGTGGGCACCACCTCCGGGGTGTCCAACCCGCAGTCGGCGCACGGGCGTTCCAGCACCCAGGTCCAGTCCTTGGTGTCGGGGACGATCGCGTCGGCGGGGCTCAGGGCGTGCTCTGAAGTGCTCATGGGCCCAGCATGACGGCCACGCCGACCCTCCGACCAGCAGCAAGGACGCCAGCGACCGCCGAAATGCTGCCAGGTTTTCCCGGGTCAGCGGTCGTCGCGCTCGTACTCCAGCCGGGCCGCCAGCAGACTGTCCAGGTGCTCACGGCTCCACGCGCACACCGCGTCCATCGGACCGAGCAGCGTGCGGCCCAGCGGCGTCAACGCGTACTCGACCCGCGGCGGGTTCTCGGCGTACTCGGTCCGGGCCACCACACCGTCCTGCTCCATCGAACGCAGCGACTCCACCAGCACCTTGGCGGTGATGCCGGCCAGTGGCACCCGCAGCTCCGAGAAGCGGCGCGGGCCCTCCTCCAGGCAACGGATGATCTTCCAGGCCCACTTGCGGCTGCCCAGCACCGGCACGGTCTGCACCGGACAGTCGGCCGGGAAGAAGTCAGCCGCCAGCGGCGCGGGACTGGTCTGCGTCATACCCCCGACGGTACCCGCTGCGAGGTCGGTACCGTTGAAGTAACCGGCACCCCCCGGTCTACCGTCCCGACAGCGGCAGCCGAACAGGCCCGCCCCCACCGGACAGGAGACCGCCCATGACCAACACCACGACCGGACAGCAGCACCGCGCGGACGTCATCGTCTACGGCGCGGGCGGACAGGTCGGCCGAGCCGTCGTCACCGAGGCCCGCCGGCGCGGCCTCACCGTCACCGCCGCCGTCCGCGACCCCGAACGCCACGCCGACCTCGCCGGGGACGGCGTCACCCTGCTGCGCTGCGACGTCACCGACCCGGTCGCCGTCGCCGCCACCGCCCCCGGGCACCCGGCCGCCGTCAGCTCCGTCTACACCCCCGACACGCCCTCCACCGAGTTCTACCGCGCCGCCACCACCGCACTCGTCACCGGCCTCGACCGGGCCGGCGTACGGCGACTCGTCAGCGTCGGCGTCGCCACCACCCTGGAGACCGCCCCCGGCGTCGCCGTCCACGACGACCCCGAGTTCCCCGAGGCGTACCGCGCCTTCTCCCTCGGCCACTCCGCCGCCCTCGACCTGCTGCACGACTCCCCCGCCACCCTCGACTGGGTCGTCGTCACCCCACCGATGGACCTCGACCGCACCGCCCCCGGCACCGGCCACTACCGGGTCGGCGGCCCCCAGGTCCTCGGCCCCCGCATCGCCCAGGCCGACCTCGCCGTCGCCGTCGTCGACGAACTCACCGACCCGGCCCACCACCGGCAGCAGATCGCCGTCGCCGAACAGCCCCTCGACGCGCGGTAATTCCCTGTACGAACCGGGCGCCGCCGGGCATCCTGGGCGCCATGCCGAGCGATCTCTCCGCCCTCTCCGTGAAGCCCGTGCTCCACGGCCCCAGCGTCCGCCTCGTCCCCCTGGACGCCCGGCACACCGACCCGATGTGGGAGCTCTGCGCCGACCCGGAGACCAACCGCCTCACCGGCACCCGCACCGCCTTCACCCGCGACCGGATCGAAAACTGGTGCACCACCCGCCCCGACCAGCCCGACCGGCTCGACCTCGCCGTCGAAGACCCCGCCACCGGCCGCTTCCTCGGCGAAACCGCCCTCACCGACGTCGACCCCGACAACTCCTCCGCCGACTTCCGGATCGCCCTCACATCCGACAGCACCGACCGTGGCATCGGCACCCAAACCACCCTCCTGGTCCTGCGCCACGCCTTCGAGACCGTCCGCCTCCACCGCGTCCACCTGGAGGTCTACGAGTACAACGAACGCGCCGCCCGCGCCTACCGGAAAGCCGGCTTCACCCTCGAAGGCCGCGCCCGCAGGCCCACCACTGGGACGGCCGCTACTGGGACGTCCTCCACATGGCCGCCCTACGGGACGACTGGCTCGCCACTCACTGACCGGGCCCGCCGTAGGGCGGCTGCTGGTACGGCGGTTGCTGATAGGGCGGCTGCTGCGGCCACGCCCTGGCAGCGGCCGCAGCCGCCGCCCGCTTCCGTCGCCGGGCCATCAGCACGGCGGCCACCGACGCGACCAGCACCACGGCACCGGCGGCGGCTGCTGCGATCACCAGGCCGGTGCTGTCGCTGCTCCCGCTGCCGGCATCCCCTTCGGGGACCATGGGCTCCACGGAGGGCTGGTCCGTCGCGTCGCTGTCGTCGTCGGTCGGCGGGGTGCCCTTCGACTCGGGCCGCTTAACCAACGGGTTCTCCTTCGGCCCGTTGTCCACTGCGGGATTCGGCTCCAGTGCCTTCGCGGGCGAGACGGTTCCGTAGCCGTAGTGATTGTTGGGCACCACCGTCCCGTTGGCGGGAGGGGTGGCCGTCTTGATCATCCGGTTGATCACCTGCCCGGCGGACAGGTTGGGGTACTTGGAGCGAATGAGCGCGGCGGTGGCCGAGACGTACGCGGTGGCATCCGAGGTACCGCTCCCAGACCCATAGCCCGTCGGAGACTTAGCCGCAGCGTGGTAGATCCCCACGCCGGGCGCGACAAGCGTGGCCTCAGGGCCGGATGTGGACTTATCCCAGACGACCCCATTGGAGTCCACTGCCCCTACAGCCACCACGCCTGGGAAGGCGGCCGGATATTCCACATCCTTCTCTGCCCCGGTGTTGCCCGTAGCGGCGATCAGCACAACGTCCTTCGAGACGGCGTAGTTGACAGCCTTGCGCAACCTTGAGTCGAACCGAAAGCCGCTCCCACCGAGGGAGATATTGACGACCTTCGCACCGTGGTCCACCGCAAAGCGGATCGCGTCCGCGAACGCGGTCGGCTGAGGAGCGGAATCATCGCCTTTCGTCCCCACCCTCACCGGCAGGATCTTCGCCTTCGGGGCCAGGCCCGCCACCCCTGCCTGGACCCCATGCCCGTGCCCAGCGATCAGGCTCGCCATAGCGGTGCCATGACCGTCACCGTCCACACGACCGTCCGTGTTGCCACCTGAGAAGTCGGCCCCGGGAAGCACCTGCCCAGCCAGATCTTGGTGATCTTGGTTCACCCCAGTGTCGATCACGCCGACGACCACCCTGTCGCCCTGGCTGACCGGCCAAACCTTGGCCTCGGCCTCGAAGGTCTTCAGAGCCCACTGCTGGTCCCTGATCTGATCGGCCGATGCCGCCGGTGCGGCGACGGCCCAGACCAGTGCCCCAGCGGCAAGGGCCGCCGTACCACGCGCCAACAGGCGGCTCGTCAAACCCGGTCACCCCACTCAACGAGGCATCCCGCAGATCACCGACCTGCGGGACGCGATCAGATCACCCGTCCGTCTACGGACCGGCCTCATTCCACCACGTTCGGGTTGGCCGGCTTGTCCGACGCCCAGGTCTCCTCGCCCTCGACGAGGTAGTCGGGCCGCTTGCCGTCCTTCCCCCGGCCCTTCTTGCGACTCTGTGCCTCGCTCATCGGCATGCCGGGCGCCATGGCGCCCGTGCCGCGCGCCTCGGGTTCGACACCCATCCGACTCCGGGTACCCAGCCCGGATCCGCCTTCCGTGAAAGCCTGTTTGCCGCGTGCTCCGACGCCGGGCGGCGTTGTCTCGCGGACAGCGCCACCGGGCCGGGCCACGGAGCCGCCCACCTGCTTGGCACCAGGCACCGGACAGCCCCCAGATCCGATACCCGAATTGACCCCGCCACCACCGGCGCTGACGGCCCGGCCCCCACGCGGTCCCGAACCCTCCACCGGCACCACGCCGTCGCGAGGGAACTCCTTGCCACCGAATCCGGACTTGCCCTGCCCGAAACTGGGCGCGACCGGGGTGCTCTGCATGGTCGGTCCCGAAGGACTGACAGTTGTCTGCCCACCGCCGCCGGCAATCGGCCCACTCGTGGGGACCGTGGACGGCACCTCGCTCACGCCAGACGTTTGGGTCCCGGAGGTCACGGGGCTCGGCACGCTTCCGCTCGGGCGGGACACCGGAGTGCCCGAGATACCCGCATCCGGACGACGGCTCGCCGTACTCGACGGCTTCGGCGAGTCCTGCGCCGTGCCCCCCTTGATCCCGGAATCTGTCGGGGTGGCCGCGTTCTTGGACGTAGAACTTGCCGTCATCGGCGGCTGGGAGGCCTTGGTCCGCTGCGGCGCGGTGACAGCCGCCGACCGTGCCTGCGTTCCCCCGGCTCCGAATGAGGTTCCCGAGAACACTGCGGCCGTCACGGCCGCCGCCGCGTTGCTCGGGTCATTCTGCGACCCGTTGTCAGGGTCCGACCGCTTTGACGCCTTGAGGTCCAGCGGCGGAGCCTTCAGCGCCGGCGTCGCGATGCGGTAGTGCATCGCGAGGGTCTGCATGACCGTCGCGGCTTCCGCCTTCTTGCGGTCGGCGATCTGGACGTGCTCGTCGTCGGTGCTGAGGAAGTCGCCGACGGTGTCCTTGAGTTTGTCCCAGTTGCCGGGCTCCTCGGGCATGTCGCGCTTGGCCTTGGCCATGGCCTCGGACATGTTGTGGAGGGTGTTGGCCGCGTCGTTGGCGTAGGCGGCGGCCTCGTTGATGCTGGAGGCGAGGCTGAGCATGCTGGTGTGGAAGGCGTTGCTGGTGGGGCCTTCCCAGGAGGTGGCGGCCTCGGTGCTGACCTTGGTGAGGGTCTTGCGGATGTCCTTGAGGGTCGTCGCCGCTTTGCGCCAGGGGTCGCCGGCGACCATGACCGCGCCGGGGTCGAGGGCCTGCGCCATCTTGCGGAGCTGGGCGTGGCTGTATTTGGTGAAGTCGGTGTAGACCACGGGTGGTTCCCCTCCGTTCGGGTCGCGGGCGGCTAAAGGGTGGCGTTGCCGCGGTTGGACGGAACGAGGCTCTGCTTCTGCTCGTACGCGACTTTGCTGGTGGCGGAGGGGTCGGCGACCGACCAGCCGTCGTCGGCGAGCATGAGCTTCTTGGCCACGTGCTGGTCGTGTTCCTCGTAGTTGGTCGCGGTGAGTTCGGCGCTCTTCTGGGCCTCGTCGATGGCGCCCTGGAGCTGGTTGAGCACGTCGCGCAGCGCGTCCCGCATGGTGCCGTAGCGGCCGTGGATCTCGGTGGCCTCGGCGAAGGTGCCGAAGGCGTCCTTGCCGATGCCGCTGAGCCCGTGGGTGCTGGTGCCGTTCGCGTCCTTCTCGAAGGTCTTGAGCAGCAGCCGCACTTGGCCGGCGAAGGTCCGGAGTTGTTCGACCTCGACCCGGTAGCCCTGTCCGTTTCCCCCGGTCGAACCGGTCCCTGCTCCCACTTCGGCGCCTCCCCCGTGCGTCCGTCCCCTGCGGTCGGGGCCGGGCCCCGGTGCCTCATGTCTAACACACCGGGCCCGAAATCCGCCCGGGGCGGGGTCAGTTCGAGGACGTCCGGGCACGCAGGGCCTCGGCCAGGGCCCGGCGGCAGAGGGAGTCGGCGTGCCGGGTGGTCTCGGGCAGCCGGTAGCGGCGGGCGAGGTCGAGGGTGGTGCGGACGGCGGTGTCGAGGCCGATGCGGTGGCCGACCGAGACGTAGACGGGTTTCACGCCGGGGCGGGTGCGGACGGCACGACCGACCTCCTCGCCGGTGGCGGGGTCGGTGAGCGGGGTCGAGGAGCCGCGTTCCGTGGCGGGTTCGCGGTGGTCGAAGGTGAAGGGGGTCTTGGCGACACCGAGGGTACGCAGCCCGGTGAGGACTCCGAGGTGGCTGGCGAGGCCGAGGCGGCGCGGGTGGGCGAGGCCGTATCCGTCGCAGACGACGGTGTCGGGGGTGCGGGTGAGGGCGGCCAAGGCGTCGAGGACGGCGGGGAGTTCACGGAAGGCGAGCAGTCCGGGGACGTAGGGGAAGGCGATCCGGCCGACGGCGGTGGCCTCCTCGACGACGTCGAGGGTGTCCCGGTCGAGCAGGACGGCCGCGGCGACGACGAGGTCGTGGTCGTCGTCGTACGCGACGTCGACCCCGGCGATCAGCCGATCCTCGGAGCTGTCGCCGTCGACGGCCTGGACGAGCGGCCGCAGTCGTTCCTGTTCGGCGATCGCCTGGGCCTCGGTGGTGGGCCAGTCGGCGGGGATGGTCACGGTCGGTTCCCCCGGTCTGCGTGGTGTGGACGGGCTCCACCGTACCGAGGGGCTCGGACGACCCCGGGGTGAGCCCGTGCGCCCCCTGTGCCCCTGACCCTGCAGGTTAGCCTGGGCTTACCGAACTCCCCTGCCGGGTAGGACCTTTGGAACCGGCACAACTCCCGCCCGTTTCCCCCGACGTGCGAAGGACCCCCGCCATGCCGCGTCCGTCTGCTGCCCAGTTCTGCCTCGGCTCGTTCACCGTCGTCGCCACCACGGTGGCACTGCTGGCCGTCTCGGGCGCCTCGGGCGTCCTGGAGGTCGCGGTGCTGGTGGCCTTCGCGTTGGCGCTCGGCACCGTGGTGACGGTGCTCTCGCTGTCCGCGTCCTCCCGCCCGGCCGACCCTGCGAAGGGCTCCGGCTCCCCGGCCACCGCCGGACGCGAGTACGCCCGGCAGCGCTGATCCGCCGCCGGGCGTCGTCCCGCGGTCGCGTTCAGACCTCGGTGGTGACCACCACGGTCTTCGCGGCCTTGTCGTGGATGCACTGCTGGAAGGGCTTGTCGAAGACGCCGAACATCCCGTCGACGAGCCACCACAGGGCGGCGCAGCAGAGCACGGCCGGGAGGATGAAGACGGCCGCCCGGGTCCAGGCGGCGGACTGGGTGGGCGAGTTCCCGTCGATCAGCATGGCGACGCGGACCTTCGTCGCCTTCTTGCCGAGGGTCTGGCCGTCCCGGCTGAGCATCAGGGCCTCGTAGATGAGGTAGATGGCACAGCCGAGCCAGAACGCGCTGGTGGAACCGTTGCGCGTGCCGAGGTCGACGAAAGGCCCGACGACGACCGCGCCGACGGCCTCGACGAGGATGAGGTCGATGAGCCGGGCGAGGATCCTTCTGGGCCAGCTGCCGATCGGCGGCATCCCGGGGACGGGGCCGGGGGTGCCGTGCATACCGGGGCCGGTGCCGTAGCCGGACGGGGGCTGGTCGTACGGCTTCTGGCCGTGGCCCGATCCACCGTAGGTGCCCTGGTAGGCGCCGGGGCCCTCGGTCGGGGTGCCGGGCGGGGCGTCGGACGGGGTCGGGCGCGGCGGTTCGCCTTCCGGCGTGCCGCCACCGGGGTACGGGGGCTGCTTGTCGAAGGAGGGCTTACCGCCCCCCTCCGGCTGGGGGCCTGAGGGGTCGTGGGTGCTCATTCCCCGAGTAGAACATCACACATTCTCGACACTTAGGACATTTTGTCCGTTTTGCCGCCTGGCCGGAACGGCCTCGCCGCAACGCCCCCCGGCGACGACCCGCGCTGCGGCCTCAGCCGCGAACCACCCTGGTCCGGGCCGCCCGGTCCTGCCAACCGCGCCGTGCCGGACGGTCGAACACCGGCCACACCAGGCCGAGCAGCAGCACCAGCCCGAGCTGTCCGACCGTCCAGCGCAGCAGCGAGCGGCCGAGACTCAACCGGGATTTGCCGGGCTGGGCGGCGTCCACCACCCGGATCCGGGCCAGCCGCTTGCCGAAGGTCTGGCCGGTCCGGGCGATCGGCAGCACCTCGTAGAGCAGGCTGACGAACACCAGGATGCCGAGCAGCACGGCCAGCTTGCCCACCACCACGTCGTCCACCAGCCAGACCTGGACCTGACGGCGGGTGAGGAAGCTGGCCATCTTGGCCTGGTCGAGCTTCTGCTGGAGGTGGTCGGCCACCGAGCGGCCGAGCGGGATCCCCGCGGCGACGGCGACCACCAACAGCACCCCGGTGTCCACCGCCCGAGCCGCCAGCCGCCGCCCCAGCCCGGCCGGCACGGCGGGGGCGGCAGCGGACCGACGGCGGACGGCGGCCTCCCGGGCCGGCCGCACGGCGGGCAGCGAAGCGGCGGGTGCGGGCACCGGAACCCGGGTGGGCGCCGGAGCGGGTACGGACCGCGCGGGAGCGGGCGCGACCTCCATCGCGGCCTCACCCTCGGCCGCCGACTCCCCGTCCGCCGCCGGATCGCCCTCCGCCCCGACCACCGGCCCCGCGGCAGCCACCGGCGTCGGCGGCTCCCGCACCGCGACCGCACCGGCGGGCGCGACCGCGGCGGCCATCTCCACAGCAACGGAAGTGCGCCCAGCCTCCGCGCTCCCCTCCTCCGATTCGGGCGCCCCCGGAAGCACCCCCCAGGAGACCCAGCGCGGCGCCCCGCCGGTCTCCATCAGGCCCCGCTGCGTCCGCGGATCCGCCTGCCAGCCGGACGCCCCGGGGGCCTCCTCCGCGGCGGGCTCGACGGTGCGGAACACCGGCCCGCCGATCACCTCCGAGACCCGCGGCCCGACCGTGAACGACGCCCCGCCGGCGGTCTGGTCGAGGTAGACCGGCCCGGTGTCGGCGGAGGTCTCGATCGGGCGCGACGACGACAGGGGTGGTTGCGAGCGCGCCTGCGGCACCGGCACCACCGGCGGCGGCACCACCCGCGTCGCGGCCACGTCGGGGGCGGGCCGCCGGGCGGCGAACCGGGGCGGCTGCAACACCTCGCCCTCGGCGGGCGCGGGGCGACTGGTGCCCGGCACCCAGGCCGAGCCGCCCCAGTACCGGACGAAGCCGGGGATGGAGGGGTCGGGGTAGTAGCCCGGCTCGGGTGCGACGGACGGGTCGCCGTCGGCGGCGAAGGGGCGGTCCGTCATGGCGGTCTTCTCTCCTGCCAGGTCCTGACGAGGGCCGATGGGAGGTCGGAACGGTCAGGGCGGGTCGGAACAGGTCGCAACGCAAGCCACGGCGGCGCGCCCGCGCGCACCCTGGGGCGCTCGGCGCGCGTGTGGGGGCGCCGGCGATGGGCGGACAGTCGCCGAGCAGTCACAAAGGGTAGTACCTCGCCGGAGTGCCGACAGGAAGTTGGCGAATCCCCGGACAGCGGACGGCCGCCCGGGGTAAGGAAACCGGCGCGCGGCAGGTGCCCGCGCGCCGCGGCCCCGGTCGTTCACCACCCCTCGGGAAACGTCCCGAAGAAAACCTGGAAACGCGTGTAAGAGCCGGCGTGGACCGCCCTCTCAAAGGTCACAGGGCCCGGAACCGGGCACGAACCGAAGGCAGAGAGGAAGACGATCATGGATCGCCCCGTCAGCGTCGTGGAGCACGAGCTGGAGCTCAACCTGGTGCTCTCCCCCGAGCACAGCGTCCCCGTCCCGGCCCGACTGACCTACGGCAGCCACGACCCGTACGCGGTGTACATCACCTTCCACCTGGACACCGGCTCCCCGGTCACCTGGGTGTTCGCCCGCGAGCTGCTGGTCGAGGGCACCTTCCGCCCGTGCGGCCAGGGCGACGTGCGGATCTGGCCGACCCGCTCGGGCCGGCGCAGCGTGCTCTGCCTGGCGCTCAGCTCGCCCGCCGGGGACGCGCTGCTGGAGGCGCCGCTGCCGGCCGTCGCGGCCTGGCTGGAGCGGGCGCACCGGCTGGTACCGCCGGGCAGCGAGCTGGCCGCGCTGGACATGGACGGCTCGCTCGCCGAGCTGCTCGCGTAGGCGTGCGCCGCAGCGCGCACCGGCGCGTGCAGGAACGATGCGTCCGGGAACGACGCGTCCGGGCACACCACCGGCAGGAACACCACGTGCCGCGACGACACGTGCCGGAACAGGCCCGGGAACCGGGCAACAGCAGCTGCGCCCCCGTCGGCTCAGCGGGCCGCGGGGGCCTGCTGACGACCGCGGGTGGCGTCCGGGCCGCCGTCGCCGCCGCGCTGTCCGGGCAGCCGGACCGGGGGCGCGCCGGCGGACCGCCGCCGGGCCCTCATCCGGATCGCGGCGGCGAGCAGGAAGCAGAGTCCGACCCACGGGTAGATCGAGGTGGGCAGCTGGCGCAGCGGTGACATGTGGAGGACGGCCGGGCCGAGCGGCTTGGCGGCCCACATCGCGAAGGACAGGAAGGCGACCAGCGTGGCCCAGAACGCGGCCCGCCAGCGGAGCCTGCGCACGCCCGCCGGGCGGGCGTGCTCGACGGAGGCCTCGGCAGCGAGCAGGACGAGCAGCGGCACGCACCAGACCCAGTGGTGGGTCCAGCTGATCGGCGAGATCAGCACGGCCGTGACGGCGGCGCAGCAGACGCCCCAGGCCTCGGCCCGGGGCAGCCAGCGGCCGCTGCGGGCGGCCCGGGCGGCGACGGCGAGGCCAGCCAGCGCGACCAGGCCGGCCCCGAGGGTGGCGAGGATTCCGGGGTCGGCGGTGTGCAGCAGGCGGGCGAAGGCGCCGCGCAGCGACTGGTTGTCGACGATCTCGGTCTTGCCGACCCGGGAGGAGTCGTAGAGGTACTTGGTCCAGAAGCCCCAGGTGGCGTCGGGCAGGAAGAGCGCGCCGATCAGGAAGGTGCCGAGGAAGGTGAGGCCGGCCGTGAAGGCGGCCCGGACCCGGCCGGTGAGCAGCAGGTAGACGGCGAACAGGCCGGGGGTGAGCTTGAGGCCGGCCGCGATGCCGATCGCCGTGCCCTTGCTACGGCGCGTGTCCGAACGGGTGAGGTCCCAGAGGATCAGGCAGGCGAGGGCGAGGTTGATCTGGCCGTACCGGAGCGTGGTGAAGACGGGTTCGAGCCAGACGCCGAGGCCGGTCACCAGGACCACGCCGATCGGTCGCAGCTCGCGGCGGGGCCAGCCGACCAGCTTGAAGGACAGGTGGGTCAGCAGGGCGAGCAGCCCGAGGTTGCCGAGAGTGATCACCACCCGGAGGAAGGGGACCGGGAACCAGGTGGTCGGGACGAACAGCATCGCCGCGAACGGCGGGTACGTCGCGGGCAGGTTCCACTCGGTGACGCGCAGCGCGTACAGGTCGGTGCCGTTGGCGACGGCGGCGCCCTCGGCCCGGTAGACGATCATGTCCACCATCGAGGTGTGGACGAAGTGGCGGACCACTGCGTACACGACCAGGGACAGCAGAGCCAGGGCCGAGGCGGCCAGCAGCGGGCGGCGGGGCGCCTCGCGCAGCGCGCGCACGGGGGCGCCGAGCGCGAGCCGCAGCCGGTCGGACAGGGGGGCGGGCGAGGGGTCGGGTACGGTCCGCACCGGGCTGCGCTCGTCTTGCACCGCTGTCACTGTCCACTCCGTCCACCGCTCGGCCAACCAGCGACGATACCGGATGGTGCCGGACCCGGCCTGGGCACGATCGACTACACAGCGTCATAAACGCGGCCCGAGCTGCGGAACAGTGACGCCCCGGCCGCCCGTGCCCGGCTGCGGGCTGAGCACGGACGTCCGGGGCCGACCAGGGGCCCGGGGGGGGAGAACAGGGGCCCGGGGGCGGGGGGACCTCAGCCGGTGTAGCCGCCGAGGGTCCGGGTGAAGTCCAGCGGCTTCTGGACGATGCTGCTGCAGGTGGCGTCGGCGTAGCCCTTGGCGCCGCCGTCGCAGGCCTTGTCCCGGGTACCGGACCACATCGCCAGCCAGGCCAGGTGCTTGGTCGCGGCGAAGTCGGCGAGCTGCTTGGCGTCGGCCACCGTGAAGACCTCGCTGGCGACGTCGTTGACGCCGATCATCGGGGTGACCGCGACCTTGCGCCAGGCGGCCGCGTCGTCCAGCCCCAGCACACTCTTGACCTGGGCCTGGGTGGCGGTGGCCGCGGCGATCGCGTAGGTGCCCATCCGGCCCTGTGGGTTGGGGGCGACGCCGTCGCCGAAGTCCATCGCCATGATGTCGACGGCGCCGATCGCGACGCCGTTGGCCTTGGCGTCGGCGACCAGGTTGACGCCCTCCTGGGTCAGACCGGAGGGCAGCGCGGGCAGGGTGAAGGAGACGTCGAGGGCCTTGCCCTTGGCGGCGGCGTTCTTCTGCAGCTGGGCGACGGCCTGGGCGCGCCGGGTGTTGGCGGCGGCGTCGGCGATCGCACCGCCCTCGACGTCGAAGTCGAGCTTGGTCACCCCGTAGGCGTCGACGACCTTCTGGTACGCGGCGGCCAGGTCGGCGGTGGAGCCGCAGGCGAGGGCCAGCTCGCTGCCGTTGGCGCCGCCGAAGGAGACCCGGACGTCGCCGCCGGCCGCCCGCAGCGCGCCGATCTGGGCGGCCACCGCGTCGGCGGACAGGTCGCTCACGCCGCCCCACTTGGGCACGCAGCCGCCGCCGGAGACCACGAAGGCGAGGTTGAAGTTCTTCACGCCGGCGGCCTTGGCGGTGGCGGCCAGGTCGTAGGGCGGGTAGAGGGAGGTGTCCACGTACGGGGCGAAGCCGGCCCCGGCGCCGGCCGGGGGTACGGGCACACCGGTCGCCGTGGGGGTGGCGGTCCGGCCGGGGCCGGTCGTCACAGGGGCCGGCGCCGGGGTGGTCGGCTTCGCGGTGGCGGTCGGGGTGGGCTTGGCGGTGGCGGTGGCGCTCGCACTGGCCGAAGCCGTGGCCGAGACCGTAGCCGTAGCGGTGGGAACCGCGGTGGCGGTGGCCGTCGGCCGCCCCGAGGGCGTGGGCACGGTGCCGTCGCCCGCCTTGCAGGAGACGTTGTCGATCAGACAGTTGCCCGGCTCGGCCTGCGCCGCGCCCGTGCCCTGGGCGACGAAGCCGACCACCACGCTCTTGCCGGGCTCCAGCCGCTTGCTCCAGGACTCCGGCTTGACGGTGATGTGCTGCCCGTCGGCGGTGAAGGTGGCGTTCCAGAGCGAGTCGATCTTCGCCCCGGTCGGCAGGTCGAAACTGAGCGTCCAGTCCTCGATCGCGCTGCGGTCCGGGTTGGTGACCAGGTACTGACCGGTGTAGCCGGAGTCCCAGTCGCTGGTCCGGCTGTAGACGGCGCCGAGCGAGGCGGCGCTGGCCGAGGAGGCGAGCACCACGACCCCGCCCGCGACCACGGCGGCGGCGACCGCGGAGGCCCCGATGATCGAGCCCTTGCGGCTGCGCCTGCGGCGACCGGAACGGCGGGTGGGCTGGCTGGTCATGGCGCGCTACCTCCGAGTGCCTTCGCCGGTCGGGTGACCGGCGCGACCGACGCTAGCGGCGCGGCAGCGGCCGAAGCGGCGGGCTGAGCATGCGGTAGAACTCCCTTAGGCCGCAGTTAAGGAACGGCCCCGACACCGCCCCGAACCGAACCGAACCGAGCTGAGCTGAGCTGAGCTGAGCTGAGCTGAGCCGAACCGAGCCGAAGGCGCGCGGGCGGGACGACACCGGGTCACTTCGGGAACAGCGCGCCCCGCGAGCGCCGCCGCCCGGCCCGCGCGGGGGTCGCCCCCTCCGCCCGGGTGCGCAGCCGCAGCCGGGTCTCCGCGCCGCCGAGGACCGCGGAGCGGCCGAGCGCCAGGTCGCCGCCGGTGGACTCGGCGAGCTTGCGGACGATGTCCAGGCCGAGGCCGGTGGAGCCCTCGCCGCCGTGGCCCTCGCCGCGCTTGAGGGCGGCGGCCGGGTCGCTGTAG
Source organism: Kitasatospora sp. NPDC004669 (assembly GCF_040609455.1). Lineage (NCBI taxonomy): Bacteria > Bacillati > Actinomycetota > Actinomycetes > Kitasatosporales > Streptomycetaceae > Kitasatospora > Kitasatospora sp. NPDC004669. Next base: position 45,031 of record NZ_JBEXKB010000017.1, on the reverse strand, counting down.
CCCGGCCCGCCGTCGCCGACCAGCACGATCACCGAGCAGTCGGTGGCCAGTACGTCCACCGAGAAGGCGGTGCCGACGGCGGTGTGGCGGAAGACGTTGCCGAGCAGCGCGTCGACGACAGCGGCCAGGTCCGCACGCTGGACGGGTACCGGCACGGCCTGTTCGGCGCCGGCCAGCTGCCAGCGGCGGCCCTCGTCCTCGGCCAGCGCGGACCAGAAGCCGACCCGTTCGCGGATCACCTCGGCGGCATCGCAGCCGACCACGACGGCGGGCACGTCCTCGGGGGCGCGGCGGGCGGAGCGGATGATCTGGTCGACCTCGCGTTCCAGTTGGGCCACCGCGTGCCGGGTGGCGTCGGCCGCGTCGCCGTCGCCGAGCGAGGCGGCGTTGAGCCGCAGCACGGTCAGCGGGGTGCGTAGCCGGTGCGACAGGTCGGCGGCCAACTCGCGTTCGGCCGCGACGAGTTGGACCACCCGGTCGGCCATGGTGTTGAACGCCTGGGCGGCCTCGCGCAGTTCCTCGGGGCTGCCGTCGACCTGCTTGCCCGCCACCGGGACCCGCACCGCGAGATTGCCGGCGCCGAGCGAGCGGGCGGCGGTGGCGAGCCGGCGGGCGGAGGCGACGATCCGGCCGCCCATCCGGTCGGCGACCAGCACCGCGATGGCGACCAGGCCGAGCGCGACCGCGGAGAGCACCAGCCAGGCGGTGGAGACGCCCCGGGTGAGGTCGCTCTCGGCCACGAACACCTCGACCACGGCGGTCCGGCCGGTGTCCACCGCGACCGGCTGGAGCAGCGTGTAGCCGCCGGGCACCGCGACGGTGAAGGAGCGGCCCTGCCCGCCGGCGGTGGCCACGTCGCCGAGGGCCGCACGCCCCTCGCCGATGGTGGGCCCGTCCGGCCCGCCGCCGGTCGGCACCCCGGTGGGCACCGGCAGGTGCACCGCCATCCGGCCCTGCGCGCCCGCGTCGGTGCTGGCCAGCGCCCGGTTGACGGCGTCCTGGTCGGTGGTGATGGCCAGCGCCGGGCCGAGCGCGGCGGCCTGCCGCTCGGCGGCGGTGAACGCCCGGTCCCGGGCGGTCTGTTGGACCATCAGGCCGAGCGGGATGAGGAAGGCCAGGGCGACCATGGTGGTCCCGGCCACGGCGGCCTTGATCAGGGCCCAGCGCAGCGAGTGCGCGAACCGCTTCACGTCCGGTGTCCCCCGGGGTCCCCGACGGGCTCCAGCCGGACCCCGACGCCGCGGACCGTGTGCAGATAGCGGGGGTTGGAGGCGCTCTCGCCGAGTTTGCGGCGCAGCCAGGAGAGGTGGACGTCGATGGTCTGGTCGCCGCCGTAGGTCTGCCGCCAGACCTCGGCGAGGATCTCCTTGCGCGGCACCACCACGCCGGGCCGGCCCGCCAGGAAGGCCAGCAGGTCGAACTCACGCCGGGTCAGGTCGAGCGACCGCCCGTCCAGGACGGCCTCGCGCCGCTGCAGGTCGATGGCCAGTCCGCCGACCCGCAGCACCTGGGCGACGGGCGCGGCGCCGCTGCCGAGCCGGCGCAGCACGGCGGCCATCCGGGCGCTCAGGTGCTCCCCGGAGAAGGGTTTCACCAGGTAGTCGTCGGCCCCGTCGTTGAGCAGTCGGACGATCTCCGCCTCGTCGTCCCGGGCGGTGGAGATGATCACCGGGACGTCGGTCAGCCCGCGGATCATCTTGAGCGCCTCGCTGCCGTCCAGGTCGGGCAGTCCCAGGTCCAGGATCACCAGGTCGCAGCCGACCTGGGCGACCTCCCGCAGCGCCTCCAGAGCCGTGCCCACGCTGCGGACCGCGTGACCGGTGTCGGTCAGGTGGCGGATGAGGGCGGAACGTACGAAGGGGTCGTCCTCGACCACGAGCACTGTTGCCATGGGCCTGCACGGTACGCCATCGGCGGGCAGTGGTCTGTACCTCGGGGGTGGGGCCCGGGCCGGGTCCGGACATCGTGCGGCTGCCCTGCCGAACAGCGAGGGTGCCGCCCTCGACGGCCCGGGAATACGGCAGGATGTGCGGACGATGCGGAACGGACTGGTACAGCTCGGCGCCTGGGCGGCGGCCACCGGGGCGGCGGTGGCGCTGTCCTGGCTCGGCGTGCACGCGGTGCTCACCGACGCCGCGTTCGAGCAGCCCACGGCGCTGCCGCTGCCCTCCCCGAGGGCCGACGGCACGCCGTACACCACGACCGTCACTCCCGACCAGCCGCGCACCGCCGCCCAGGACGGGTCCACGCCCGCACCGGCCTCCCCGACCACCACCGCCACCCGCCCGCCGACCGCCTCCGCGACCACCCCGCCCACCCGGCGGGCCACGCCGACCGCCACCGCGACGTCCACGGTGAAGAGCTACCCGATCCCCGGCGGCCGGGTCGCCCTGGACATCCGCGCCGACCGGGCCTCGCTGGTCTCCGCCACCCCGGACCCGGGCTGGCAGATGCAGGTGTGGAACGGCGACCAGTGGATGCGGGTGGACTTCACCAAGGGCGACCAGGCCAACTCGGTGTTCGCCTACTGGAACGGCCACCCGCCGATCGTGGAGACGGCGATCCGCTGAGGCCCCGTCACCGGTGTCGCCCCGGCGTCACCAGCTCTCGAAGGGCGCGTACCCCGGCAGGTACGGCCCCGCGTACCCGGCCCGGTCCACCAGCGTGTGTCTGGTGCCGCCCGGCACCCCGATGATGGCCAGCACCACCGAGCCGAACCGGTCCCGCACCTCGTACGGCTCGGCCAGCGACAGCGCGCCCCGGTCCACCGCGTAGTCGTACGCGTAGTAGACGTCCGGCACGCTCACCGCGAGGTCCAGCACCCCGTCCCCGTGCCGGGCCAGGTGCGCGGCCAGCTCCCGGCCGCGCGGGCCGGTCACCCGCACCGGCGAGGTGAGCACGATCCGCGTCCCCGGTGCGGAGAGCACGTACGACACCGTCTCCGGCTCGCCGGTCTCCGGCCCGGCGTACGCGGTGCAGCGCAGCCCGAGCGTGGCGCAGTAGCGGCGGGCCGCCCGCTGCGCGTCGGCGACCGCGAAGACCACCGCGTCGGCGCGGCCCATCGGCAGCGGATCCGGCTCCGCCGTCCCCTCGGCCAGGCCCGCGGCGAGCAGGACGGGTTCGGCGGCGGTGTCGGTCATGACGGCCCTCCCGGTAGGCGTACGGACCGCCCCGCGTCCGGGGTGGGGCCCGGGGCACGGAGTCGTGGCTGGAGGGTGGCGCCGAGCCGACCTGCGCGCAACTGTTCCGTTTCCTCCTGGTCAAGCTGTGCCCCGGAGCGGGAGAATCGGCGGCACCGCTGTACAGAATGCCCACCGGAGGAGGAGCCGCGATGCCCCCCGCCCACTCTCCGAGCTCCCCCGGCTCGCCCAACTCCCCCACCTCCCAGGGCGTTTCCACTTCCCCGTCGGGCGGCGGGAACGACGCCATCGACGCCCTGGACGGCCGGCTGATCCGGCTGCTGGCGGAGGAGCCCCGGATCGGCGTGCTGGAGTGCTCGCGCCGGCTGCAGGTCGCCCGCGGCACCGTGCAGGCCCGGCTGGACCGGCTGCAGGCCAAGGGGGTGATCAGCGGGTTCGGCCCGGAGGTGGACCCGGCGGCGATCGGCTACCCGGTGACGGCCTTCGCCACCCTGGAGATCTCCCAGGGCCAGGGCGCGGACGTGCGGGCGCACCTGGCGGGTGTGCCGGAGGTGCTGGAGCTGCACACGATCACCGGCATCGGGGACATGCTGGTGCGGATCGTGGCCCGCTCCAACGCCGATCTGCAGCGGGTGATCGACCGGGTGGTGGGCTTCGACGGGATCGTCCGCTCCTCCACCGCGATCGTGCTGGAGAACCCGGTGCCGTACCGGATCCTGCCGCTGGTGGACCAGGCGGCCGCCGAGTAGGGCGGTCCGCCCACGGAGAATCGACGACAGCGGCCGGTCAGCAGCTGGGGACGCTGCCCCCGCCCCTGAGCGCCTCCAGCGCCGAAACCGACTCGGCGAGTGTGCCGACCGGCACCAGCCGCAGCGTCTTGGGGGTGTTCACCTTGGCGTCCGTGCACTCCTCCTTGGGCAGCAGGAACACCGTGGCGCCGTCCCGGGCGGCCGCCTGGGTCTTCAGCGGGACGCCGCCGACCGGGCCGACGGTGCCGTCCTTGTCGATGGTGCCGGTGCCGGCGATCTTCAGCCCGCCGGTGAGGTCGCCGCCCTTGCCGTCGCCGGCCAGCTTGTCCACGATGCCCAGCGCCAGCATCTGGCCGGCGCTCGGGCCGCCCACGTCGCCCAGGTCGACCTTCACCTTCACCTGGTCCGGCGAGAGGTGGAGGTAGCTGAGCGCGGCCTCGGTGGCGCTGTCCTGCGACTCGGCCATCTGCTGGGCCGTCACCTCCTCGGCCTTGGCCGGGTTGCCCTGCGGGTACACCGTGTCGGTCGGGCGGACCGCCTCCTTGGGGTCGAACCAGGCCTGCAGGGCGCGCCAGAACCTGGTCTTCTGCCCCGGGTTGGTGGCCGAGATGGTGACCATCCGCAGCTCGCCCTCGGTGGTGCGCAGCGGCGCGCCGGTGATGGTGAGCACCGGGCGGTCCTGGTAGGAGCCCAGGGTGTCCGCGGTCAGGCCCGGCCAGGTCAGGGTGTACGGCAGCGGGACGAAGGCGGCCACGCCGAACAGCGCGGCGACCAGCACCCCGCAGAGCGCGAGCGCGCGGGTGCGCGGGGCGGAGAGGGCCTTGGGCAGCTTGGTGTCGGACACAAGGGGAATCCAAACACACTCTGTGATTCGCCCGCTCGCCTCCAGGCGCTCTGATCCGGCGCCGACACTCTTCGCTCCGGCACTCCCTCCTCCGTCGGTCGCTGGTCGCTCATCGCTTTCGGCGCCGGCGCGCCCTTCGGCTCGGGGCAGAGGCGCTACCTCAGGGCGTCGGCCACCTCGGTGGCCGCCTCCACCACCCGGGGGCCGACCCGCTCGGGGACCATGCCGTTGAGCATCACCACGCCGACGCTGCCCTCGATGCCGCTCAGCCCGAGCAGCGCGGCCGCCGCCCCGCACGCCCCGGACTGCTCCTCCGCACGGGTGATGACGAAGCCCTGTTCGGGCCGCCGCTGGCTGGGGAAGGTGCGCGCCTCCAGGATCGCCCGCCCGGCCGCGCTCTCGGTGAGCGGGTGGCGCAGGCCGGTCCGGTAGGCGACGTGGAAGTCGGTCCAGCTCGGCTCGACCACGGCGACGGCCAGCGCCTCGTTGCCGTCCACCAGGGTCAGGTGGGCGGTGGCGCCGAGGTCCTCGGCCAGGCTGCGCAGGGCGGGCAGCGCGGCCTCGCGCAGCAGCGGGTGCACCCGGTGCGCGAGCCGCAGCACGCCGAGGCCCACCCGGGCTCGGCCGCCGATGTCGCGACGGACCAGGCCGTGCTGTTCCAGGGTGGCGAGCAGCCGGTAGACCACGGTGCGGTTGACGGCCAGCCGGGCGGCCAGCTCGGTGACGGTGAGCCCGCGCTCGGAGTCGGCGAGGAGCTTGAGGACGCGGACGCCGCGGTCCAGCGTCTGGGAGGTCTCGGCAGTCACGACGGACATTCCTTTCCGCGGCGCTCGCGGGGCGGGCGGCGCCGAGCCGAAAGGTCGGTGTCGCGCGCAGGTGGGGGTGGCCGCGCTCGGGCCGCGCGGTGTCGTCGTTGACGACCGCGCGGTCCTGCGGAGCCCGTCCCGCGGGGGTTGCCCACCGGAAGAGCGTGGGGGAAAGGTAGTGAAGGAAATGTCGCAGCGGAAGTGGTTGTCCAAAATTCGGGCGTGATCGACTTCAACACCGTCGCGAATTCCGGACGAACACCCCCAATTCGCCGGGCGCATCAGCGCACGGGTTCGACCCCGGTCCGATGTCCGGACACTTCGGGCCGCAGGGGCGGGTCGTTCACCAGATGTTGCGCAGCACCGTCCAGGCCACCGCGGTGCCCAGCACCGCCGCTGTGCCGCGCCGTCCCAGCGGCGGTCGCCAGCTCCGCCCGGCCAGGCCCTCGCGCAGCCAGGTCAGGTACATCAGCGCGACCAGCGGCAGCGAGATCAGCAGCAGCGCGTTGTCGTGGAAGGCGGCGCTCGGGTCGCCGTGCATCAGGTCGTACGCCATCCGGGTGCCGCCGCAGCCGGGGCACTGCAGCCCGGTGATCCGCCGCCAGGGGCAGAACGGCAGCACCTGCCCGGGCAGGTGCGGGTTGCGCGTCCACAGGTAGGCCGAGCCGGCCAGGCCGCCCAGGAGCACGGCCAGCGGCGCGGCAGCGGCGCGCAGGCGCGCGGGAACGGCGAAGCCGCCCCGGCCGGAGCCGGGGCGGCGTGCCGCGCGCGGTGTGCGCAGGGTCATGGCGCGTGCGGGGTCAGCCGCGCAGCAGACGGCCCTGGGCGTCCGTGCGGTCGTTGCTGACCAGGAACAGGATGCCGTCGATCAGGGCCCAGAAGCCCAGGCCGCCGCAGGTCAGGAGCTGGGCGACGCCCATGCCGATGTGACCGGTGTAGAAGCGGCCGACGCCGAAGCTGCCGAAGAACAGCTGCAGGATACCCGCGACGATCTTCGACTTGTCCGACAGCTCGGGCTGACCCGGCTGACCCGGGTACGGCTGACCGGCGTAGGGGGGGTACGACACTTCTACTGTGCTCCTTGCGTAACAGATGCGGCGCGGCGGTGAGCCGCTGCCGAGCCGTGAGGCACGCGGAACACTAGCGGATGATCACATCAGAAGTCTCGACAAGTTCCCCACCTGTACCGGAATGTCATCCCGCGTTACCGAGCCCCGGATTCCTCCCGACCCGCCGGAGGAATCCACTGACGTGCCGTTACTACTTCGCCCACTCCCGGATCCGGGCGATCCGCGCCTTCAGCTGATTCGCGGTCGCCTGCGCGGTGAGCGGCCCGCCGCACTGGCGGCGCAGCTCGTTGTGGATGGTGCCGTGCGGCTGGCTGGTGCGGTGGTGCCAGGCGGCCACCAGCGCGTTCAGCTCCTTGCGCAGCTCGCGCAGCTCCTGGTGGGTGACGACCGGCCGCTGCTCGGCCGGCAGCTCCAGCAGGTCGGCCTCCTCCGCGGGCTTGGTCTTGCTGCGCTGGATCTGGCGGTGCTGGCGCTTCTGCAACAGCATCTGCACCTGGTCCGGCTCCAGCAGGCCCGGGATACCGAGGTAGTCGTCCTCCTCCTCGCTGCCCGGGTGGGCCTGCATGCCGAATTCCATGGCGTTGTACAGCACCCGGTCGAAGACCGCGTCGGAGCCGAGCGCCTCGTAGGAGAACTCCTCGCCGCCCGCGCCGTCCGGCCCGTCGTTGGCCCGCTCGGCCTCGGCGAGCAGCCGGTCCTCCTCGTCGAAGAGGCCGTCGCCCTCCTTCTTCGGACGGTCCAGCACGTGGTCGCGCTGGAGCTCCATCTCGTTGGCGAAACCCAGCAGCATCGGAATGGTCGGCAGGAACACCGAGGCCGTCTCGCCGCGCTTGCGGGCGCGCACGAAGCGGCCTACGGCCTGGGCGAAGAACAGCGGGGTGGAGATCGAGGTGGCGTACACCCCGACGCACAGCCGCGGCACGTCGACGCCCTCGGACACCATGCGGACCGCGACCATCCAGCGCGAGGTGCCGGCCGAGTAGTCGGAGATCCGCTGCGAGGCCTCGGTCTCGTCGGAGAGGACCAGGGTGACCTTCTCGCCGCTGATCTCGCGCAGCATCTTGGCGTAGGCGCGGGCCACCGTCTGGTCGGTGGCGATCACCAGTCCGCCGGCGTCCGGGATCGCCTTGCGGACCTCGGACAGCCGCCGGTCGGCGGCCTGCAGCACCGCCGGGATCCACTCGCCCTGCGGGGACAGCGCGGTGCGCCAGGCCTGGGCGATCAGGTCCTTGGTCATCGGCTCGCCGAGCCTGGCCTCCAGCTCGTCGCCGGACTTGGTGCGCCAGCGCATGTTGCCGCTGTAGCTGAGGAAGATCACCGGGCGGACGACGTGGTCGGCGAGCGCATGCCCGTAGCCGTAGGTGTAGTCGGCGACGGACTTGCGGATGCCGTCGCCGCCCGCCTCGTACGAGACGAACGGGATCGGGTTGGTGTCCGAGCGGAACGGCGTCCCGGTCAGCGCCAGCCGACGGGTGGCCGGCTCGAAGGCCTCGAAGCAGGCCTCGCCCCAGGACTTGGAGTCACCGGCGTGGTGGATCTCGTCCATGATCACGAGGGTCTTGCGGGCCTCGGTCCGGTTGCGGTGCAGCATCGGGTTGACCCCGACGCCCGCATAGGTGACCACGATGCCGTGGTACTCCCGGGACAGCGGCCCGGAGGAGTACGCCGGGTCCAGCTTGATGCCTATCCGGGCGGCGGCCTCGGCCCACTGCTTCTTCAGGTGCTCGGTCGGCGCGACCACCGTCACCTGTTGCACCAGGTGGTTGTGCAGCAGGTACGAGGCCAGGGTGAGCGCGAAGGTGGTCTTGCCTGCACCCGGGGTGGCGACCGCGAGGAAGTCGCGCGGCTGGGTCTCGATGTACTTGTCCAGCGCACCCTGCTGCCAGGCCCGCAGCTTGCCCGCGGTGCCCCAGGGGGCGCGGCCGGGGAAAGCCGGGGAGAGGTGGTGCGAGGCGGCGGATGCGGCGTGGCCTACGGCCCGGGCGGGCTCCTGCGTCTCCGGTACGTCGGAGAACAGCGGCATCGAGGAGGCGGCGGCAGTACTCACGGTCTCCGAGGGGGATCATCGCAGGTCAGGGGCTGTTTTGCGGCCCCGTCCCGCGGTCGGGCGGCGATCGGACAACCCGCCCAGCCTACCGGCCCCGCCGCCGTTCGGCCGCTTCGACCCGAGTCGGCGCGAGGCCGGGGCGGCCGGAAATCGACGTGACACGGGTCACATCGAAGTCCCGTCGAAAGCGCGTAATGGCGGGCCGTCCCACCGCTCTCACCGGTGTAAGGCCGCCCCACCCCCGACCGCCCGGAGGAACCCCGCCATGCAGCACACCGCCGTCGAAGAGACCGTCCAGGCCCGTCTGATCCTCTCCCCGCACCGCTCCGCCCGGCTGCGCGTGGTGCTGTCCTACCTGCCGGAGGACCCGTTCGCGGTGCGGATGGCCTTTCCCGCCGAGTTCTCGCTGGACGAGGTCACGGACGGCCAGGGCGCCGAGGACGTCGTCTGGGTCTTCGCCCGCCAGTTGCTCTCGGCCGGCCTGGAGCTGGCGGCCGGCGTCGGCGACGTCCACGTCCGGCCCGCGACCGGCCGACGCACCGTGGTGGAGCTGCGGGCCCCGGAGGGCACCGCGCTGCTCCAGTTCGACACCACCGACCTGCGGCGTTTCCTGTGGCGCAGCCGACTGCTCGTCGCCGAGGGCGAGGAGCACCTGCACCTGGACGCCGACCGCGCGCTCGCCCAGCTGCTCGGCTGACCGCCGGACGGCGTCCGGGAGCGCCCCCGCGCTTCCGGCCGTCAGAACCTGCCACCACGGCGGCCGACACGGCCACGGCCGATCCCGGGTCCGGGGCCCGGGAAGGGCTACGGGACCCGGGAAGGGCTACGGGACCCGGAAGGGCTAGCCCGACAGCTTGCGCATCAGCCGCACGCCCTGCCCCGCCGTCAGGTGCGGCAGGTAGGCCTTGCCGATCGCCCTGGTGATGCCGGGCAGCGCGGCCGGGTCGGGGTAGGCCATGTACATCGGCCGGTACTCCGGCTGGAACTTCGCCTTGAACGCGAGCAGCGAGCGGAAGCCGTACACCGGCTCCAGCACCTTGCCCATCCAGTCCAGCATCCGCTGCAGCCCGGAGGGCTCCTCGTCCTGCCCGGTGCGGGCCAGCGGCGCGCCCGACAGGGACAGGAAGCGCGCACCCTCGCCCTTGAAGCCGAGCGCGGCCGAGGCGATCAGGAACTCGTTGACGCCGCGGAAGCCGTCCGAGCGCCGCCGCATGAAGTCCAGCGTCCAGCCGACCGGCACGCCGTTCTCGTACACCGGCATCCAGCTGGTCAGCCCGTGCACCGTGCGCTGTTCGTCCACCGCGATCAGCACCCGTACGTCCGGGTCGTCCAGCTCCTCCAGCCCGCCGAGGGTGAAGCCCATCTCGGGCAGGCCCTTCTCGGAGACCCACTCCTCGGAGATCGCCCGGATCTGCTCGCGCAGCGCGATCGGCGCCTCGTGGTACGCCCACCACTCCGCGGTGATGCCCTGCTTGCCGGCCTTGTTGAGGGCGGTGCGGATGTCCTGCCACTTGCGGCCGGTGAAGGCCAGCTCGGGCAGCGGCACCACGGTGTCCTCGGCGACCTGCACCGAGCGCCAGCCCAGCTGGGCGGCGGCGGCCCTGGTCTCGGCGGAGACGCTGTAGAAGCACGGCGTCCAGCCGCGGGCGTCGCAGTGCCGGGCGAAGCCGGCCACCGCCCGCGCCCGCGCGTCCGGCGCGCCGAACGGATCGCCGGTGGTCAGCGCCACGGTGCCCACCAGCCGGTAGGCGACGGCGGCGCGGCCCTGCTCGTCGAACCAGTAGTGGTTGCCGTCCCAGGTCGTGATGAAGGACAGCGTCCCGCCGCCGTGCGCGCTGAGCAGCTCCCGGGCCCGGGCGGCGGCCGCCGCGTCGGTGTGCAGTACCGGACGGCGGAAGACGGACAGCAGCGCGCACAGGGTGACCACCCAGAACGCCAGCCCGCAGTACGTCTCCAGGAACAGCGCCACCGGCCCGACCGCGATCGGGTAGTCCGGCGTCAGGTCGTTGTACGCGGGCGGCAGGAACTGGGCCGGCAGTCCGTGCATCAGCCGGCGGACGGTCGCCCCCGGCTCGAACTGGTGGGCCACCAGGCGCCCGAGCCCCACGTAGGCGGCCGAGGAGACCAGCGCGGCCCCGCCGACCACCACGGCCAGCCGACGCACCGCCCGACCGGACAGCCGCACCCGGAACCGCTGCCGGGTGGCCAGCAGCAGACCGGTGGTCAGCAGCGGCAGCAGCATCGCCTCGACGAAGTACTGCACCATGTCCCCGCTGGCCGGCCCGGTGTCCAGGTACAGCCAGGCCAGCAGTGCCACCCAGAGCAGCTCGGCGGCGACGGTGATCCGCCAGGCGAACCGCAGCCCCCGGCGCAGCCCCTCGGCGAGCACCAGCAGCAGCGCCGGGAACAGTGCGGCCATCAGCCGCCCCGGGGTGTCGAAGATCCGCTCGACGGCGTGCGCCCGGGCGCAGTCGTGGGCCGACATCGCACAGAAGTCGGCCACCTCCTCCGGGCTGAGCCGGTGCGAGAAGTACAGCTCGGAGAAGGTGTTGAACGGCCCGCTGGCGTTGTCGTACAGCGAGGCGATCAGCGGCCCGAAGGCGGCGGCGACCAGGCAGAGCGCGACCAGCACCCGGGTCTCGGTGTGCGAGGAGCGGGGGGTGCGCAGGTACGGCCGGCCCCGGCTGAGCAGGGCGCCGACGCCCAGTCCGACCAGCGCGGCGGCGCAGCGCTGGACGCTCTGCAGGTGGCCGACGTACAGCGTCATGACCAGCGGGACGAGCAGCACCAGCAGGTGCAGCCGGCGGCGCCAGAGCACGGTGAGCCGGTAGCCGAGCACCCCGGCCAGGGCGAACAGGCCGACGCCGGGCCCGACCGAGATCTGGTCGGCCACCGCGCCGGTCCACTGCTCCCCCGCCGAGGAGCCGAACTCGACCAGCCCGGCGCCCAGCAGGGTGCCGGCCACCTGCCCGCCGACCAGCACCGCGAGGGTGCGCGGCCGGCCGAGCCGCCGCTCGGCGGCCGGGCCGACCAGGAGCAACAGCAGACTGGTGAAGACGTACGCGCCGATGCCCGAGCACCACAGCATCGAGGTGACCGGCGTCCACCAGCGGCCCTCGGCAAGCGTGGGCAGGCCGACGCCGGCACGGCCGAGCAGCCGCTCGGACGGCCCGGCGGCCAGGCTCCCGGTGGCCGCGCCGAGCGTCCAGAGCCCGGCCAGCAGCGCCAGGGTCAGCGGCGCCGCGCGCAGCCGGTCGCGGAGCACCCGGGCCGCCCGCCGCACCCGCTGCGGGCGCGGCTCCACCGTCCGGGTGACCGGGCCGAGGTCGGCGCCGCGGTCGTGCTCGGCGGTCGACGGCGGGGCGGCCGGGGCCGCCGGGGCCTGTCCGGCGGATGTCGTCGAATCGGACCGCGGCGTCCGGGTGTGTGCACCGCAAGGCGGAGGATGGGGGCACCTCCCGGCCGCCGGGCTGGGGGAGAGTCCGTGCGGTGGGGGCACCTCCCGGCCTCCTGGCTGGGGGACGTCGGCGACTGGCGACAACGCGGCGAGATGCGCTTGTGCCCTGGGGGTACCTCCCGGCCGAAGGCCGGGGGAGCGTCGCGGCCGCTTCAGGCGGGTCACCGGATCAGTCCGGTCCGCTGGGCGAGCCAGGGCAGGTTCTGCTCGAAGGCCTGGCGGAACACCACCCAGCTGTGCTGGCCGGTGATGGTCTGGTAGCCGACCTTCATCCCGGCCGCCTGGGCCGCCCCGTACACCTTCTCCTGGCCCGGCCGGTACCACTGGTCGCTGGCGCCGACCACGAACATGCCGGCGGTGTCGGGGAACTGCTTGCGGGCCATGAGGTGCAACGGGTCGACGGCGGCGAACGCGTTCTCGTCACCGTCGAAGGCCTTGGACACGGTCTCGTCGTGGCTGCCCAGGGTCGGTTCCTCCTGACCGGAGATGTCCAGGAAGCTGCCGTACACGTCCGGCCGGTTGAGGGCCAGTTGGAGCGAGCAGGTCCCGCCGAGCGAGAGCCCGCCGATGGCGAGCGAGCCGCGGCCGGTGGCGGTCTGCAGGTTGCGGTGGATCCAGTCCGGGATGTCGTCGGCCAGGTAGGTCTGCGACTTGGCGATCTTCGAATCCACGCAGAGCGGGTTGGCGAACTGGCCGCCGGTCTCGTCGGCGACCACCACGATCGGCGCCAGGCCCTGGTGCTCGGCGGCGAAGGCGTCCAGGGTGTCCCGGATGCCACCGGAGTTGACCCAGTCCTCCGGGGCGCCGGGCTGGCCGGGCAGCAGCACCACGACCGGCAGCAGCGGCCGGGGGTTGGCCCGGTAGGCGGGCGGCAGGTAGACGTACCCGGGCCGGGCGGAGAAGCCGGACTTGGTACCGGGGATGGTCACGGTGGAGAGGGTGCCCTTGTCGGGCAGGCCGGGCGGCGCGTGCCAGAGCTCGGCGAGCGGCCGGTCGGGTGCGCCCCGCACGACGGCGGCCGCGCGGCCCTCGGTCAGTTCGTCGGTCCGCGGCGCCAGCATGGACCGGGCGGTCGGGTACTGGTCGAAGCCCCGGTTGATCTGCGAGGCGGCCATCACCACCACCAGGGCGGCGCCGCCGACCGCCAGCAGCCGACGGCGGTTGGACAGCAGCGACACCCGGAAGCAGAGCAGGGATATGCCGAACAGCGCGACGGCTGTCCAGCGCATCACGAAGTCCGGCGTGCCCTCGGGGAAGGGGCGCCACCAACTGTCGACGGCGACCTTCACCAGGGCGGTCAGCGCTGCGCCCGCGAGCAGGGCGCCGAGCATGCGCGGGGCGCGCCAGCGCTCGTGCCGGGAGAGGGTCAGCAGGGCGAGCGCCGCCCAGCCGACGGCGAGCACGGCGTACGGGACCGGGCCGTGGGTGAGCGGCCAGTCGATCGGGTTCCAGCGGGAGGCGAGGGTGAGCGTGGTCATGCGGCTTCGCCCGGAGGAGTGGTGTCGGCCAGGAATCCGTAGGCCACGACGTTGCCCTCGTAGCCGTGTTCCTCGCTGTACGCGCCGCCGCAGGTGATCACCCGCAGCTGCGCGTCGGCGGCCTGGCGGTAGACCCGGTCGTCCGGGAAGTCCTTTCGGTCGTGCACTTCGATGGCGTACAGCTGGTAGACGGCGGTGGCGCCGTCCACCCGGGCGATCTCGACCCGGTCGCCCCGACGGAGCGATCCGAGATGGTAGAAGACGGCCGGCCCGGCCTTGTTGTCGACGTGGCCCGCCAGGATGGCGGTGCCGCGCTGGCCCGGGGTGGCGCCGCCGCGGTACCAGCCCGCGAGGTTGCGGTCCGCCTCGGGCGGGGCCTGCAGGTGGCCGTCGGAGTCCAGGCCGAGTTCGGTGACGGGGGCGTCCAGGCGGACGGCCGGGATGCGGACCCGGGTCGGGGCGGACGGGCCGAGCGGCGGGACGACGGAGACCGGCGCGAGGCCGGACAGCGCCTGCCCGGTCTGCGGGGCGGGCGGCAGCACGGGCGCGCCGCCGTGCAGCAGCCAGGCGCCGAGCACCAGCGCGGCGCCCGCCGCCAGGGTGCCCGGCCAGGGGCTCCTGCTCTGCTGGACGCCCATGGGCGCTCCCCTCTGCCGATCGGATTCCCGCTTCCTGGGAGTTTCCTGGGAACTCATTCAATCGGATCGGACCCTAGGGCACGTCCCCACGACGGTCGTATCCGCACCCGCCGATCGGCAGGGTTGCAGCCCTTGTCCGTGCGCCGAGTGGGGTTTCTGACACCGAGGGTGACGGGCCCGGTCCGCGAGCGGGTGCGGTGGAACGACCTGTCGAACAGCACCGACGCCCCGGCCTTTCGGTTCGGTTGCGTCAATCGGGCGATCGATTTCGACCGATCGATGCGCCTCTGAGACCGTTCCAGCCCGCATGCCATGCTGACCCGATCACGGGTTCTATCGCTCCTCCAGTCCGACCGGACTTCCGCACGCCGTACGCCTGCCGAACGCCTCATGAACGGAGTGACCATGGACGCTCTCTCCCGCCGGACCCTGTTGGCCGCCGGAGCGGCCACCGTCGCGGCCCTGGCAGCCGGCTGCGGCAACGACCGGTCCGGCGGCGGAGAGCACGCGGCGGGCGGAGCCGCCCCGACGGACGGCAGGCCGGGCCCCACCCCGGCCGCGGTCCCGCAGAAGCCGCAGGCCGTACTGATCGGCGACGGCTCCACCTCCGACACCGGCGTCCAGCCGCGCCAGCCCGTCCCCGAGAGGCTCCGGCCCGGCCGGCGCCCGCCGCAGTTCGTGGTCTTCTCCTGGGACGGCGCCGGCGAGCTCGACAACGGCCTGTTCGGCCGCTTCCGCCGGCTGGCCCGGGAACACGACGCCTCGATGACCTTCTTCCTCAGCGGCCTCTACCTGCTGCCGGAGTCCAAGAAGGACCAGTACCGCCCGCCGCAGCACCAGGTCGGCGCCTCCGAGATCGGCTACCTGAGCGACCAGCACATCCACGACACCCTGGAGAACGTGCACGCCGCCTGGTTGGAGGGCCACGAGATCGGCACCCACTTCAACGGGCACTTCTGCGGCTCCACCGGCGTCGGCAACTGGTCCTCCGAGGAGTGGGACAGCGAGATCCAGCAGGCGATGGACTTCGTGATGAACTGGCGCACCAACACCGGCTTCACCGACCTGCCGGCGCTGCCCTTCGACTACCGCAACGAGCTGATCGGCAGCCGCACCCCCTGCCTGGAGGGCCAGCGCAACCTGCTGCCCACCGCGGTCAAGCGCGGCTGGCGCTACGACAGCAGCGGCAACGGCACCCAGGTGTGGCCGCAGAAGATCCAGGGCGGCGCGCTGTGGGACATCCCGCTGCAGGCCATCCCCTTCCCCGGACACACCTTCCAGGTGCTGTCGATGGACTACAACATCATGTACAACCAGTGCGGCCCCGACACCAAGGCCGACCCGGCGCTCCACCCGGGCTTCCAGGCCCAGGCCCGGGACGCCTACCTGATGGGCTTCGACCGCACGTACAACGGCAACCGGGCGCCGTACATCATCGGCAACCACTTCGAGGAGTGGAACGGCGGCATCTACATGAACGCCGTCGAGGACACGCTCACGGCCATCGCGGGCAAGCCGGAGGTCCGGCTGGTCTCCTTCCGCCAGCTGGTGGACTGGCTGGACGCCCAGGACCCGGCGGTGCTGCGCAAGCTGCAGAGCCTCGCCCCGGGCCAGTCCCCGGCCGGCGGCTGGGAGAACTTCCTCGGCGCCCCGGCCGCGGCGCCGCCGGCCACCTCCCCCGCCGCCGTGGGCTGACCGTCAGGCGCGGCTGCGGACCCGGCCGGAGAGCAGCGCCCCCACCAGCGCCACCCCGGCCATCACCAGCAGGATCACCGCGAAGGCGCCGGGCGAGCCGGCGGCCCCGGCGCCCTCGTGGGCGGCGGCGAGCGAGCCACCGCCCAGCGCCGCGAACAGCACCCCCGCCAGGCCCGTCAGCAGCACGTTGCCCAGCGCGTCGCTCATCTGCAGGGCGGCCGAGTTGGCCCCGGCGTCCTGCGGCGCGGAGAGCTTCATCATCAGCACGCTGACGCTCGCGACCGTCAGCCCCATCCCGATGCCGCCGACGCCCCAGGCCACCGAGGCCACCCAGGCCGGCACCGCCGGGACCAGCACCAGCGCGGCCCCCGCGATCGCCACCGAGGTCAGCACGAAGCCACCCCGGATCATCGCCTCGCGGTAGCGCTCGGCCCCCGGCCGCCCCTGCAGCCAGGAGCCCAGGGCCCAGGTGAGCCCGCCGCTGGTCAGGGTCAGTCCGGACAGCGTCGGCGAGAGGCCGCGCTGGGTGGTCATCATCAGCGGGACGAAGGCCTCGGCCCCGAGGAACGCCCCGGCCGCCAGACCGCGCAGCAGGATGACGGTCGGCAGTCCGCGCCCGGCCCGCAGGGTCCGCTCTGGCAGCAGCCCCAGGACGGCCGGCACCAGCAGCGCCGCCCCGGCGATCCCGGGGAGCAGCCCGACCAGGTCGCGCCGCTGCCCCGCGTACTGCAGCAGGCCGGCGCCGACCGCGGCCATCGCGGCCAGCAGGGTGCGGCGGCGGTCGAAGTCCGCGCCCTTGAGCACCGGGTGCTCCCGTTCGGACCGGGCCAACGCCGGGCCCATCACGGCCAGCGGCAGCAGGATCAGCACCGGCACCGACAGGAACACCCAGCGCCAGCCGAGGTGCTGGGTGACGGTCCCGGAGACCAGCGGCCCGATGATCGAGGGCAGCACCCAGGCCGAGGAGAAGGCCGCGAACACCGCCGGCCGCAGCCGCTCCGGGTAGGCCCGGCCGACCACCACGTACAGCGCGACGATCACCAGCCCGCCGCCCAGGCCCTGGATCGCCCGCCCGGCCACGAACACCCACATGCCGGGCGCCGTCCCGGCCACCACCAGGCCCACGCCGAACACCGCGATGCCGGTGAACAGCGGCTGCAGCGGCCCGCGCCGGTCGCACCACTGGCCGGAGACGACCAGCGCGAACAGCGTGGTGGTGAAGTAGCCGGAGAAGGCGAAGGCGTACAGCCCGAGGCCGTCCAGCTGGCGGGCCGCGGTCGGCATCGCGGTGTTGACGGCGGTCGCCTCGAAGGCGATCACCAGGACCACCGACACGATCCCCAACGTCAGCGCGCGGTAGGGGCCGCTGAGGACCCCGCCGCCGGGGTCGGTTCCGTCGGGTATGGAGGTGGAGCCGACGGAGGTGGGGGAGGCAGTGCTCATACATGACATCGTAAGAGCCGTCCGCCTCGGTGACCCCTGACCCGAGTCGGTGATCTCCTGGGTCCGTGGACGTAGGACCGGGGCTCAGTGCAGCACCTTGAGCCCCACCACGCCGGAGACGATCAGCAGCAGGCAGCCGATCCGGGCCGTGGTCGCCGGGTCCCCCAGGGCGGCCATGCCGTAGAGCGCGGTGCCGACCGCGCCGATGCCGACCCAGACCGTGTACCCGGTGCCGATCGGGATGGTGCGCATCGCGTACGCCAGCCCGCCCATGCTGAACAGCAGAGCGACGCCGAACACGAGGCCGGGAACGAGGCGGGAGAAGCCCTTGGACGATTCCAGGGCCACCGCCCAGACGGTCTCCAGGAGACCCGAGACGATCAGAACGAGCCAAGCCATGACGGCCGCACCTCCGCAGTCCACAGCGGCCGGATCGCCGCTGAACTGCGTCGTCTTGTCGTCACCGGGTACGACGCGCTCGTCCGGAGTGGCGGGAAAAACAGCCACCTGCTCGACGGTAGCACACATTGCCATACAGAATTTACAAAACTTCATTGACCCCATTCCCGCGCTCCGCCATCCTGAATTCACTGGCCGTGTGCCCGAGTGGCTCAGGGGACCGTCTGCAAAGCGGTGAACGCGGGTTCAATTCCCGCCACGGCCTCGGAAAGGGGAATTGCCGGTCGACTCCGAAAGTCGACCGGCAATTCCGCATTCCGCTTTCCTGCTTTTCTGCTCGGGCCGCGCCCGGGCCACGCTCAGGCCGTGACCGCGTCCTCCGCGCGGATCGGCAGCCGGCCGACCGGCAGGCCGGTGGCGGCCCGGACGGCTGCGGCGACGGCCGCCGGGGCGACCACCGCGGGGACGGCGCTGACCGCCTTGGCACCGAAGGTGGCGACCACGTCCCGCTCCTCCAGCAGCGCGGCGATCCGCACCTCCGGGGTGTCCAGCGAGGTGGGCAGCCGGTAGCCGGTGAGCGAGGGATTGCGCAGCACCCCGCCCTCCGTGTGCAGGTCCTCCATCAGCGCCAGGCCCACGCCCTGGGCCACGCCCGCCTCGATCCGGTCCTCGATCTGCCGCGGGTTCAGCGCCCGGCCGACGTCCTGGGCGACGGTCATCTCGACCACCCGGACGGCCCCCAGCTCGATGTCCACGTCCACCACCGCGCGCATCGCGCAGAAGGAGATGGAGACGAAGGCGTCGCCCTGCCCGGACTCGTCCAGTGGCTCGGTCGGGTGCGGGCGGCACTGCGCGGTCGCCCAGAGCTCCTTGCCCTCCAGCGCCTCGGCGACCGGCATGCCGAGCACCCCGTCGTAGGAGGTGATCTTGCCGTCGGCGATCTGCAGCAGCTCCACGGACATCCCGAAGTTGGCCGCGATCGGCTGCAGCAGCTGATGGCGGACCATCAGCGCGGCCCGCTCGACCGCGCCGCCGGAGACCCAGGTGTGCCGGCCCCGGGCGGAGGGCCCGGCGATCGACTGGTCGCTGTCGGCGGGCGCGATGTAGACCTCGCTGACGCCCAGCACGGTCTGCACGATCTGCCGGGCCAGCGTGGCGAAGCCCTGTCCGGCGTCGACGGCCGCGCAGATCACCGTGGCGTGGTCGCCGCTGACCCGCACGGTGGCGGTGGAGACCTCGTCCTCGCCCTCGGCGCCGAGCATGTGCACCATGCCGACGGCGTAGCCGATGCCGCGGCGCACCGCCGCCGGGTCCCCGGCACCGCCGGGCCCGCCGGGCAGCAGCCACTCGGCGTCCGGGTCGTCCACCGGCAGGGCCGGCAGCGGCTCGGCCGCCACCGCGTCCAGCAGCGCCTTCACCGGCGCCGGGCAGGTGACGGCCTGTCCGGTGGGCATCGGGTCGCCGGTGGACATCGCGTTGCGGCGGCGGATCTCCACCGGGTCCACGCCCACCCGGGCGGCCAGCTGGTCCAGCTGGGCCTCGTACGCGAAGCAGGCCTGCAGCGCGCCCTCGCCCCGCATCCGCCCGGCCGGCGGGTTGTTGGTGCGCACCGCCCAGGCGTCCACGAACACGTTCGGGCAGACGTACGGGCCGACCGAGAAGGCCGTCGCGGCGGCCAGCGCCTCGGCGGAGACGTCCGCGTAGGCGCCGCCGTCCAGCAGGATCTGCGCCTCGACCTTCACCAGGTTGCCCTCGGCGTCGGCGTGGTGGCGGTAGCGCAGGAGCGCGGGGTGGCGCGAGGCGTGGGTGTGGAACGACTCCTCGCGGGTCAGCGTCATCTTCACCGGGCGGCCGGTGCGCAGCGCCAGCAGCGCCAGGGTGACCTGGAAGCCGAGGTCCTCGCGGTCGGTGGTGGCGCCGGGCACGCCGGTGACCACCAGCCGGACCCGGTCGGGCTCCAGGCCCAGGCAGGCGGCGGTGCGGTCGCGGTCGCCGTGCGGGTCGGTGGAGGACAGGTGCAGCTCGACGCCGCCGTCCGGGCGCGGCACGGCCAGCCCGGCCTCGGCGCCGAGCGGGGCCGGGTCCTGCCGACCGACCTGGTAGAGGCCCTCGACGATGATCTCGCCGACCGCGTCCGGGTCCCCGGCGCGCAGCGGCAGGTGGCGGAACAGGTTGCCGTCCGGGTGCAGCGGCGGCGCGGTGAAGGACTGCTCGGGGTCGGTCACGGCCTCCAGCGGCTCGTAGTCGACCGCGATCAGGCCGACCGCCAGCCGGGCGGTGTCCGGGTGGTCGGCGGCGACCGCGGCGACCGGCTCGCCGTGGTGGCGCACCACGCCGGCGGCCAGCACCGGCCGGTCGGCGACGATCGGGCCGGCCGGGGCGCCGTCCGGGGTGCCGTCCGGACCGGGCGGCAGGTCCTCGGCGGTGACCACGGCGTGCACGCCGGGCAGGGCGAGCGCGGCCGAGGTGTCGATGCCGCGGATCCGGGCGTGCGGGTGCGGCGAACGCAGCACCGCGCCCCAGAGCAGCCCCTCGGCCCACAGGTCGGCCGCGTACGGGTAGATGCCGAGCGCCTTGGGCAGCGCGTCGCTGCGCAGCGGGGAGCTGCCCAGGCCGAACGGCTCCGGCGCGCCGCCCTCGCCGCCGTCCTGCTGGATTGCTGCGCCGATGTCGGTAGGCGACGTCATGATGCGTGGTCGTCCTCGGTGAGGCGGATGCCGTG
Source organism: Kitasatospora sp. NPDC004669 (assembly GCF_040609455.1). Classification (NCBI taxonomy): domain Bacteria; kingdom Bacillati; phylum Actinomycetota; class Actinomycetes; order Kitasatosporales; family Streptomycetaceae; genus Kitasatospora; species Kitasatospora sp. NPDC004669. The sequence goes on along the minus strand of NZ_JBEXKB010000017.1, from coordinate 24,543 downwards.
GGCGGGCGTGGCGGTGTACGGGACGCCGGCCGGGGCACCGCCCTCGGCCGGGGCACCGTGCGGGTCGGCGTACGGGGTGTCGTGCGGGAACGTGCCGTCGTAGACGGCGGCGGGCAGCGGGGTGCCGTGCGCGGGGGTGGCCTGGTAGACCGGGGCGTCGTAGCCGGTGTCGTAGCCGTGCTGCGGCTGGTGGTCGTCCGGGTAGCCGGCCGCCGGCACGTAGGTGCCGTGTGCGGGGGTGGCCTGGTAGGGCTGCTCGGGGTAGCCCTGCGGCGGGTAGTAGACCTGGTCGTCGGTGGCCTGGGCGGGAATACCGGGGTGCATCGCGGTCAGCGCGGAGGTGTCGTACACGCCGGTGTCGTAACCGCCGGTGTCGTAACCGCCGTCACCGTACCCGGGGTCGGGCACGGCCTGGCCGGGCGCCGACTCGGGGACCGGCTGCGGGGTGTGCTCGATCCAGGCCTCGGCGTCGGTGTAGACCGGCGGCTCGACGGTCGGCTCCGGCTCGACGGCGGCGGGCTGCCCGACCGACGCCTCGGCCCGCACCTCGACCGGGGTCTCCACGGCGGGCTGCTCGGCGACGGCCTCCTCGGCGGCGGCCGCGGCGGCCTCCTCCGTCTCCTCGGCCTCCAGCGCGCGGGCGTCCGCGACGGTCTGGACGGCGGCCAGCACGCCGCGGTAGCCGGTGCAGCGGCAGAGGTTGCCGCACAACGCCTGCCGGGCCTCGACCTCGGTGGGCCGGTGGTTGCGCTGGAGCAGGTCGTGCACGGCCATCGCCATACCGGGGGTGCAGTAGCCGCACTGGACGGCGCCGGAGGCGGCCAGCGCCTGCTGGACGTCGCTCGCGCCGCCGCCGGCCGACAGGCCCTCGACGGTGTTGATCTCGCTGTCGGCGGCCAGCGCGGCGGGCACCAGGCAGCCGGCCACCAGCTGGCCGTCCACCTGCACCGAGCAGGCGCCGCACTCGCCCTGCTCGCAACCGTCCTTGGCGCCGGCCAGGCCGAGCCGCTCGCGCAGCACGTAGAGCAGGCTCTCGCCGATCCAGGCGTCGGTGACGGGTCGTTCGAAACCGTTGACCCGCAGCGTGTAGGAGGCGCACGGGCGCAACTCGCGGGTGACCTGCGGGGTGAGGCCGAGCGGGTCGGCGTCGAGGGTCTCGATGGGGTCTGTGGTCACTTCAGCGCCCTTCCCAGTGCCCGTCGGGCCAGCACCGATACGGTACGCCGCAGCCGAACGGCGGCCGCCGTCGGCCCCTCGGTCACGGCCTCCCACGCACCCTCGGCGCCGTAGTTGTCGGGGACGCAGGCGGCGGCCACGTACTCGCCGAAGGCGGCGGTGGCGGCCGGGTCGATCTCCCGGCTGCCGTCCCAGTCGATGCAGCCGGCCACCCAGGCCTCGGCCTCCAGCGGGCGCAGCGGCACCGGGGCGACGGCTCCGACGGCGCAGCGCACGGCGCGCCGGGCCGGGTCGAGGACGAGCGCGACGGAGGCGGTGGCGCGGGCCGGGCCGCTGCGTCCGGTGGCCTTGAGGAAGACCTGCGGCGCGTGCAGCAGCGGGACCCGCACCCAGGTGAGCAGTTCGCCCGGGCGCACCGGGTCGAGGCCGGTGAGCAGGTGGCTGACCGGCACCTCGCGGCTGGCGCCGGCCCGGGCCAGGGTGACGCTGGCCTCCAGTGCGGCGAGCACGGGGAGGGTGTCGCCGGCCGGGGCGGCGGTGACGATGTTGCCGCCGAGGGTGCCGACGTTGCGGACCTGCGGCGGGCCGGCGGTACGGGCGGCGTCGGCGAGCGCGGGGATGAGCGCGGCGAAGTCGGGGCGGTCCATCCGGGCGTGGGTGAGTCCGGCGCCCAGGACGGCGGTGCCGCCGTCCTCGTAGCGCCAGCCGCGCAGTTCGGTGATCCGGCCGAGGCCGACCAGGGCGGCGGGGCGCAGCCGTCCGGCGTTGACGGCCTCCATGAGGTCGGTGGCCCCGGCCACCGGTACCGCGGCCGGGGCGGCGGCCAGCGCGTCGACGGCCTCGTCGAGCGAGGCCGGCAGCATGATCGTCCGGTTCACCTGGGTCCCACCGTGCTCCACTTGCTCATCGATCGCCTGCCGCCCGCGGCCCTGGCCGTACTGTCCGCGTCAGCAGCCCGGCCTGGCCCGTAGGGTACGGGCGATCGGGCCGGGTTGGGCAACTCTGGCACACAATGCTCGATGATCATTTCGGGACCGGTGAACGGGACTGCCCGTTTGGGACGGATACCGGGCGGTATCTGCCCCGACCCGGGCCGGGCCTGGGCAGATGTTCATCTGTTCTTGACGTCAGATGACCACCCATAAGTTCCCGCACTCCCCGCTTCGCGACGGGGCGGCGATCACCGCACCGGCGGCGGTCCGCCGATCGGCCGGCCGACCACTCCCGGCCGGCGCTGCCAGAAGTGCGGGCCGTCCCAGGGGTGCGGGCCGTCCGCCGGGCGGTACTCCACGCCGAGCGCGTCCAATACCCCGAGGTGGACGGCCGGCCGCTGCTCGAAGCCCGCGAAGTCGCGCTCGGCCGGCTCGGCGGGCAGGTCGGACCAGGCGACCTCGGCGAAGGCGACCAGCCGGGGGAAGGCCCGGTAGCCGATGTCCCGGGCGCTGTCCGTGAACTCGCTCCACAGGTCGGCCCGGGTGCCGATGACGGCGTGGCCGGGGCGCACCGCGATCCGGTACGCCTCGGCGGCCGGCCGGTCGTCCCGCACCCGCTCGATCCCCGCGCCCGGCCGGCCCGGGCCGAACGGCAGCCCGGCGGCGGCGGACAGCGCGCCGCGCGGCCGGTGCTCGACGTCGGCCGACCCGGGCGGGGCGGTCGGCGTGGTCGCGGCATCGAGCGGGAAGTCCTCGTCCGGGCGGCGGACGGCACGCGAAGGTGCGGGAACGAGGTCCGTTCCGACGTCCTGCCCACGCCCGGAACGATCGGCACAGACCACTACGGAAACGCGGTGCTGTGCGAAACGGCGCTGCACGGCGTTCGCCGGAACCGGGGCGGCCGGGGGCTACTTGTCGCCGTCGCCGCCCTGCGGCTTGCCGATGCCGTCGTAGATCTCCTTGCACATCGGGCAGACCGGGTACTTCTTCGGGTCGCGCCCGGGCACCCACACCTTGCCGCAGAGCGCGACCACCGGGGATCCGGAGAGCGCGCTCTCCATGATCTTGTCCTTCTGGACGTAGTGCGCGAAGCGCTCGTGGTCGCCGTCCCCGTTGGACACCTGCGGGACGGGCTCGACCAGGGTGCCGGTGCCGAGGCCGCGCTCGGGCTCAAGAGTGCTCATAGGTGACAAGTCTATGGGGGCCTCCGGAAACCGGGCCAGTGTCGTGCGGACGGGCCCGCACATCCGTACGGAGTTCAGTTCAGCATCGGGTCGTCCGGGTAGGTCGCCAGCAGCGCCAGCGGCCCGCGCTGGCGGCGCAGCACCGAGCGCCACAGCCGCTCCGGCTCGGGGCTGGAGATGTCGCCGGGCTCACAGTCCACCAGGTACCAGGCGCCGCTCTCCAGCTCGGCCTCCAGCTGGCCCGGCGACCAGCCGGCGTACCCGGCGAAGATCCGCAGGCTCCCCAGTTCGCCGGCCAGCACCTCGGGCGGCGCCTCCAGGTCCACCAGACCGATCGCGCCGTGCACCCGCCGCCAGCCCAGCGGCTCGCCGGTGCCCGGCTCCCCCGGCGCGACGGCCAGGCCCAGCGCCGAGTCCAGCGCCACCGGCCCGCCCTGGAACACCACCGCCGGCTGCCCGACGAGTCTGCCCCAGCCGTCCAGCACACTGCCCACCTCGACCGGCGTCGGCCGGTTGAGGACCACACCGAGCGCCCCCTCGGCGTCGTGGTCGAGGAGGAGCACCACCGCCCGCGCGAAGTTCGGATCGGTGAGCAGGGGCGTCGCGACGAGCAGACGGCCGGTGTGGGACCGGCCTCCGTGCGAATGGGCCGCCGTCATGCCACACATGATCCCGCAGAACGGCACCGGTCGGACACCGCAACACCCGAAACCCCGCCACGCCGAACGAACACCCGTACGGCCGCACCGGCGGGCGGGCGGGACCCGGGAGAGAGCACCATCACGGGAGAGGCTCGCGGGAACCATCGGGACGCCCACTACCATCTACGGATGGTGGACGCCCCTCTACGGTGCCGACTCGGATTCTCCGGGGGCCCGAACGCGCCCGTACGCCCGTACCACCGGTCCACCCGTGGCTCCGAACCGGAGCCCGTCCCACTCCTCTGGCACCCCGGATTGCGAGAACGATGACCGACGACGTCCTGCTGGTCCACGGCGGAAACCCGCTCGAAGGCGAGATCCGCGTCCGCGGTGCGAAGAACCTGGTCCCCAAGGCCATGGTCGCCGCCCTCCTCGGCCAGGGCCCCAGCAGACTGCGCAACGTCCCGGACATCCGCGACGTCAAGGTGGTCCGCGGCCTGCTGCAGCTGCACGGTGTGACCGTGCGCACCGGTGACGAGGACGGCGAGCTGATCCTCGACCCCTCGCACGTCGAGAGCGCCAATGTGGCCGACATCGACGCGCACGCCGGCTCCTCACGGATCCCGATCCTGTTCTGCGGCCCGCTGCTGCACCGCCTCGGCCACGCCTTCATCCCGGGCCTGGGCGGCTGCGACATCGGCGGCCGCCCGGTCGACTTCCACTTCGAGGTGCTGCGCCAGTTCGGCGCCACGATCGAGAAGCACCCGCAGGGCACCTACCTGGTCGCCCCGCAGCGGCTGCGCGGCACCAAGATCGAGCTGCCCTACCCCTCGGTCGGCGCGACCGAGCAGGTGCTGCTCACCGCCGTCCTCGCCGAGGGCGTCACCGAGCTGCGCAACGCGGCCATCGAGCCGGAGATCGTCGACCTGATCTGCGTGCTGCAGAAGATGGGCGCGATCATCACCCTGGGCACCGACCGCACCATCCTGATCACCGGTGTGGACGAGCTGGGCGGCTACACCCACCGCGCCCTGCCGGACCGCCTGGAGGCCGCTTCCTGGGCCTGTGCGGCGCTCGCCACCAAGGGCGACATCTACGTCCGCGGCGCCCGCCAGCTGGAGATGATGACCTTCCTCAACACCTTCCGGAAGGTCGGCGGCGCCTTCGAGGTGGACGACGAGGGCATCCGCTTCTGGCACCCGGGCGGCGAGCTCAAGGCGATCGCCCTGGAGACCGACGTGCACCCGGGCTTCCAGACCGACTGGCAGCAGCCGCTGGTGGTCGCGCTGACCCAGGCCACCGGGCTCTCCATCGTGCACGAGACGGTGTACGAGTCGCGCCTGGGCTTCACCGGCGCGCTCAACCAGATGGGTGCGCACATCCAGCTGTACCGCGAATGCCTGGGCGCCACCCCGTGCCGCTTCGGCGCGCGCAACTTCCTGCACTCCGCGGTCGTCTCCGGCCCGTCCAAGCTGATCGGCGCCGAGCTGGTCATCCCGGACCTGCGCGGCGGCTTCTCGTACCTGATCGCGGCGCTGGCGGCCGAGGGCACCTCGACCGTGCACGGCATCGACCTGATCAACCGCGGCTACGAGAACTTCATGGAGAAGCTGCGCGACCTGGGCGCCCACGTGGAGCTCCCCAGCGAGCAGCTGGTCGACGCCTGACGACCGGGCCATACGGCGAGAGGCCGGGCTCCCCAGCGGGGAGCCCGGCCTCTCGGGCGTTCAAGGGGTGGTTCAGGCGCCCTTGGCGGCTTCCTTCAGCTTGGAGCCGGCGCTCACCTTGGCGCTGTAGCCGGCCGCGATCTGGATCGGCTCACCGGTCTGCGGGTTGCGGGCGGTGCGGGCAGCGCGGTGGGTGCGCTCGAAGGTCAGGAAACCGGGGATGGTGACCTTCTCGTCGCCCTTGGCGACGACCTCGCCGACGATCTCGGCGAAGGCGGCCAGAACGGCGTCGGCGTCCTTGCGGGTCACCTCGGCGCGCTCGGACAGCGCGGCCACCAGCTCACTGCGGTTCATGTGTACTCCTGTGGTCTGTTCGCTTGCGGTGTGCGGGGGCCCATCGGTGCTCCCACCGGGGGGCACCCGGATGGGCCGCAGGTCCGCACACTGTGCTCATGCAGGCAATGCGTGGTCGCAGGCCGGGTCCGCACCCGATGCCGCACGCCGGAGCCGTCGAAGGCCCGCCCGCTTGCCTGGGAACGAATCCTGCCCCGACCGGCCCCGAGAAAGCCAATCGGGCCCCGGCCGGGCCACCCGAACAATGCCCGCCCGTTGGAGGTGTGACGCTCCGTCGGCTCCGGCGGACCGGGCGCGGGCGGCGGTCGGGACGACTCGCCGGAAGACCAGGGGGACGTTCCGTACTTGTCGGACACGCCTGCCCCGTGCAGGGCTACCGTACGCCCTAGGACTGACAAGCCCAAACACGCCCCTCGCCCTTGTGTCGCAAGGGTTCGGGGCGCGCTTGGGCGAGTATGGCCGCTAATCGGACATTTGACCGATCGACGACACGCCGCCGCGCCGGACCGTCAGAGCTTGACGGTGGGGAAGGCGGAGGTGTCGAGGGTGCCGACGATGCCGGGGGTCGGGCGGGCCGGGGCCGGGGCCTCCTCGGCGTCGGCCAGGGCAGCCTCGCGCACCGCGGCGGCGACGGTCTTGGCGACGTCCTTGTGGAAGACGCTCGGGATGATGTAGTTGGCGTTCAGCTCGTCGTCGGTCACGGTGGTGGCCAGCGCCCGGGCGGCGGCGATCATCATCTCGGTGTTGACCGTACGGCTCTGGGCGTCCAGCAGGCCGCGGAAGACGCCCGGGAAGACCAGCACGTTGTTGATCTGGTTCGGGAAGTCGCTGCGGCCGGTGGCGACCACGGCGGCGGACTGGCGGGCGACGTTCGGGTCGACCTCCGGGTCCGGGTTGGCCAGCGCGAAGACGATCGCGTCCTCGGCCATGGTGGCCAGGTCGTCGCCGTCCAGTACGTTCGGGGCCGAGACGCCGATGAAGACGTCGGCGCCCGCCACGGCCTCCTTGAGGCTGCCGGTGCGGGCCGAGCGGTTGGTGTGCTCGGCGATCCAGCGCAGGCTGTCGTTGAGGCCCTCACGGCCCTGGTGGACCACACCGTGCACGTCCGCCACGGTGGCGTGCTCGACACCGGCCGCCAGCAGCAGCTTGAGGATCGCGGTACCGGCGGCACCGGCGCCCGACATCACCACGCGGATGTCGCCGATCTCCTTGCCGACCACCTTCAGCGCGTTGGTGAGGGCAGCCAGCACCACGATCGCGGTGCCGTGCTGGTCGTCGTGGAAGACCGGGATGTCCAGGGCCTCGCGCAGCCGGGCCTCGATCTCGAAGCAGCGCGGCGCGGAGATGTCCTCCAGGTTGATGCCGGCGAAGCCCGGGGCGATCGCCTTGACGATGGCCACGATCTCGTCGGTGTCCTGGGTGTCCAGGCAGATCGGCCAGGCGTCGATCCCGGCGAAGCGCTTGAACAGGGCCGCCTTGCCCTCCATGACGGGCAGCGCGGCCGCCGGGCCGATGTTGCCGAGGCCCAGCACCGCCGAGCCGTCGGTGACCACCGCGACGCTGTTGCGCTTGATGGTGAGACGGCGGGCGTCCTCGGGGTTCTCGGCGATCGCCATGCAGACCCGGGCGACACCCGGGGTGTAGATCATGGACAGGTCGTCACGGTTGCGGATCGGCAGCTTCGAGGACATCTCGATCTTGCCGCCGAGGTGCATCAGGAAGGTACGGTCCGAGACCTTGCCGATCGACACGCCGTCGATCGCCCGCAGCTTCTCGACGATCTCCTCGCCGTGGGCGACCGAGGTGGCCGCCACGGTCACGTCGATCCGCAGCGCCTCCAGACCGGACGCGGTGACGTCGAGACCGGTCACCGATCCACCGGAGGACTCCACGGCCGTGGTGATCGCGCTGACCGCGTTGCCGCGGGCCGGGACCTCCAGTCGCACCGTGATCGAGTTGGAGACACTGGGCACCGTCGCCATCGACGCTTCCTTCTTCCGTCAGTCCCGCAGGCTCAACATTTTGTTGAAGGCATCGCCTGCGCATGCTAGACCTCGATCGTCGCACCTACCAAGGGGTAGCCAGAAATAACGTTCATTGAGTGTGCGGATCCGACAACCCCGACCCGCCGCCCGCGGTCTTTCGCCGTCCGCTCCTTGCCTCTCCGGGCCGATGCGTTACATTGGACGGGACACCGGCTCGATCCAAGCCCCCGGGCCCAACCTTCGTCCCTTCGAGGGACCACTTGCCGCGAGGCGAGCATGGCGGGTCGGTGTCGTAAACGTCTGAAGGCCCCTCACCATCGGTGAGGGGCCTTCGCGCTGGTCCGGGTCAGCCGTGCAGCAGCGCGGGCACGCCGGCCGCGTCCGGCAGGTCGTCCGGGCCGGACAGCACGGTCAGCCGCTGGGTCGCCCGGGTCAGCGCCACGTACAGCACCCGCAGACCGGCCTCCGACTCACCGGCGATGCCGGTCGGGTCGGCGACCACCGTCGCGTCGTACTCCAGGCCCTTGGCCTCCAGGCTGCCCAGCACCACCACGCGCTCGCCCAGGCCCTCGGCCCAGCCGGCCGCCTCCGCCCGGCGGTCCATCGGCACCACGATCGCCACGGTGCCGTCCACCTCGCCCAGCAGCCGCTCCAGCTCGGCCCTGGCGGCCTTGCCGAGGGCCTCCGGCGAGGGGTCGGTGACGGCCGCGAAACGCGGCTCCACGCCGACCCGGCGCACCGCACTCGGCGAGGGCGTGCCCGGCGCGGCCAGCGCCAGCACCTTGGCCGCGACCTCGGCGATCTCGGCCGGGTTGCGGTAGTTGACGGTCAGCGTGAAGCGGCGGCGCGGCTTGCCGGAGAGCACCTCGTCCAGCGCGGCCTGGGCCTCCTGCGGGAACGGCCAGGAGGACTGCGCCGGGTCGCCGACGATCGTCCAGGTGGCCATCCGGGCCCGGCGGCCGATCATCCGCCACTGCATCGGGGTGAGGTCCTGCGCCTCGTCCACGATGACGTGCGCGTACTCCTTGCGCTCGACCGGCTGGCGGTCGCGCTGGCGGGCGCTGCGGTCGGCGAAGGTGGTGACCTCCTCCAGGCCGCTCAGCAGGTCCACCGCGTCCACCTCGCGGACCTTCGGCCGGGCCGGCTCGCCGAGCAGCACCTGAAGCTCGTCCACCAGCGCGACGTCGTGCGCGGACAGCGCGCCCTCGCCCTCCGGGGACAGGTGGCGCCAGGAGGCGGCCAGCAGCCTCGCCTCGTCCGGGGTGACGGCGCGGCGGGCGATCCGGTTGGTGTGCCGGCTCTGCTTGAGCGTGCCGAGCACCCGGCGCGGGGTCAGGGTCTGCCACCAGGCGTCCAGGAAGTCCAGGAACGGCGCCTCGTCCGAGACGTACTCGTCGAAGGACTCCTTCTCCTCCTGGCGCTGCTCACGGGCGTAGTGGTCGGTGGGCTTGGGCAGGTGCTTGACGACCTCCTGCCACAGGGCGTCCAGCAGCAGCCGGCGGGCGCGCGGGCGCAGCAGGTTCAGCGGGGTGCCGCCGGAGCCCACGACGTTGCCGCGGACGGCCTTCAGCCGACCCGCGTCCAGCTTCAGCACCTCGCCGCGGGCGACCACCTTCAGCTCCTGCGGGGCGCCCAGCTCCAGCGCCGCCCGGGCGGCCCGGCGCAGCAGCTGCGCCATCCGGGCCGAGCCCTTGACCCGGGCCGCCTCCGGGGTGTCGTAGGTGCCGGCCTCGATGCCGTCGACCAGCGAGCCGACCGCACGGATGGCGACCTGGCCCTCCTCGCCGAGCGAGGGCAGCACGCCCTCGGTGTAGGAGACCAGCAGCGGGGTCGGCGAGACCACCAGGATGCCCCCGGCGTAGCGGCGTCGGTCCTGGTAGAGCAGGTAGGCGGCACGGTGCAGGGCGACCGCGGTCTTGCCGGTGCCGGGACCGCCGGTGACGAGGGTGGCACCGGCCGCGGCGGCGCGGATCACCTCGTCCTGCTCCTTCTGGATCGAGGAGACGATGTCGCGCATCGAGTGGCTGCGGGCACGGCCGAGCGAGGCCATCAGCGCACCGTCGCCGACCACGGCGAGCTCCCGGCCGTCCAGGGTGGGGGTGAGGTCGGGGCGCAGCAGGTCGTCCTCGACGCCGATCACCTTGCGACCCTTGGAGCGGATCACCCGGCGGCGGATCACCCGGCCCGGCTCGACCGGGGTGGCGCGGTAGAACGGCGCGGCGGCGGGCGCCCGCCAGTCGATCACCAACGGGCCGTACTCGGCGTCCAGCACGCCCAGGCGGCCGATGTGGAGGGTCTCGGCGACGGCCGGGTCGGCCGGGTCCAGCGGGGTGTCGGACGGGATGCCGTGCTCCTCCGGGGCGTCCGCCCGTTGGAGGTCGATCCGGCCGAAGAGGAAGTCCTCGAACTCGTTGTTGAGTCGCTGGAGGTGGGCGCCGGCCCGGTAGACCTGGGCGTCGCGCTCGGCGAGCGCGCCGGGGGTGCCGACGTGAACCCGCTTGGCGGCGTCCTCCAGGATGTACTCGGCCTCGGCGAGCTTCTCCTCCAGCCGGTGGTAGACGGTGTCGAGGTGCTGCTGTTCACCGACGATCTCGCGCTCGCGGACGGTCTCGTGGTCGGCGGTGGGGGTGGTGTCCGTGTTGCTCTGCATGGCCTCGGGGGTTGCGACGGAATCCGGCTCCGGAAAACGAGCGGACGGATGATCCTACGCCTGGGCGGGCCGCCGTGCCGCACCGGGATCGTAAAAAAATCCGAAGGCCGCCCTCCGCGCGGAGCGGTGGACGGCCTTCGGTGTGAACATGGGGTGGTGGAGATGCCGGGAATCGAACCCGGGTCCAGTGGAGTTAATTCAGGGCTTCTCCGAGCGCAGTCCGCTGTGCTTTTCTCGGCCCTGGCGGTCACACGGACAAGCCGCCAACAGGCCCAGCTGCTGTTTGATTTCCCATCCACCCTCGCAGCCCGGGCGGACGGTTGAGTTCCCTAGATTATGCCAGGGTCCGGGTCGGGAACTCCCCGGTCTGACACCCAAGCGCTATCGGTGCTTATTAGGCAGCGAGAGCGAACTGCTGGGAATCGCGCTTAGAGTTGGCGATTATTTTTTTGCGACACGTGGTTAACGAGATCATTGCCGCGTTCCTCGGCTCGCTTCCCCTGTTTCAACATCCCCTGTCGAAACCGATCATCCCCATGTTTTATTGAGAAACAGCTCGGACGGTGACCGTCCGTGTTGCTGGCGCCATAGTACGCGAGGCGACGGGCGAGGGTCCAGCGGATTAACCCTGGCGCCGTCGGGCCGCGGCCACGGCACGCGCCGTCTCGCGGGTGTCCTGCTTCTCGCGCAGCGCCTGGCGCTTGTCGTACAACTTCTTGCCGACCGCGAGCGCGAGTTCGAGCTTGACCCGGCCGTCCTTGAAGTACAGCGAGAGCGGGACCAGGGTGTGGCCCGCGTCGCGGACCGTGGTCTCGATCTTGCGGATCTCCAGCTTGTGCAGCAGCAGCTTGCGCTTGCGCCGGGCCGCGTGGTTGGTCCACGTCCCCTGGGTGTACTCGGGGATGAAGACGTTGTCGATCCACGCCTCGTGGTTCTGGATGTAGGCGTAGCCGTCGACCAGGTTGGCCCGCCCCTCGCGCAGTGACTTCACCTCGGTGCCGGTGAGTACGAGGCCGCACTCGTAGGTGTCGAGGATGGTGTACTCGTGTCGCGCCTTCTTGTTCTGCGCGATCAGCTTCTGTCCGGTTTCCTTTGCCATAGCGCCGCCATTCTCGCACTTCGGCGCCGGATCGGGCAGCTGCTTTAGGCCCGGGGTGCGGACGGGTGTCGGCGGGGCGTCGGCGGGCCTCAGGCCCGGGTGCCGAGCCCGGCGAGGACGCGTAGGGCCAGCGCGTCGGCGTCCTCGCCGACCGCGGCCGGGACGTCCGGGGCGAGGCCGGTGCCGTCCAGCGAGCGGCCGGCCGGGGTGTAGTAGCGGCCGACGGTCATCTCCAGCACCGCGCCGTCGGCGAGTCTGCTGGGCTGCTGGACGGTGCCCTTGCCGAAGGTCCGGGAGCCCACCACCACGGCGCGGCTGCGGTCCTGCAGGGCGCCGGCGAGCAGTTCGGCGGCGCTCATCGTGCCACCGTCCACCAGCACCACCAGCGGGGTGCGCTGGTCGCCGCCCGAAGGGGCGGTCAGCTCCCGCTTCTCGCCGCGCTCCTGGTACGAGCCGACCGCCCCGCCGTCCAGGAAGACCCCGGCGGTACCGACCGCCTCGTCCACCAGCCCGCCGGAGTTGCCGCGCAGATCGAGCACCACGCCGGTGTGCGGGGCGCGCAGCGCGGTACGCACCTGCTCGGCCACGCCGCTGGTGAAGGCCCGGACGGTGATCCGCAGGTCCGCCTTGTCCAGCCGCTCGGCGGTGACCTGCTGGCTGTCCAGCAGCACGCGCCGCAGCCGCAGTTCGCGCACCTGCCCGTCGCCGCGCCGGACGGCCAGGGTGACCTCGGAGCCGACCCCGCGCTCGCCGCCCCGCCCGCGCTCTCCGCCCTGCCCGCGCAGCCGGGCGACCACCTCGGTGACCGGCAGCCGGTCGGCCTGGTCCTGGTCGATCCGCAGCAGCCGGTCGCCGGGGGCGATCCCGGCCTCGGCGGCCGGTCCGGCCGGGGTGACCTGGGAGACCACGGTGACGCCGTCCTCGCCGCGGCCGACCGAGAGGCCGACGCCCAGGTAGCGGCCGTCCAGGCCCTGGCTGAACTCGGCGTACTCCCGGGCACTGTAGTACGCGCCCCAGCGGTCGCCGCCCGCCGCGAGCAGGTGCTCGGCCTGCTGCTCGGACAGCGCGGTGCCCGCCGGGTCCGCCGGGAGCCCGGCGGCGGCCGGGGCGAGGTCGGCGGAGGCGCGGTGCAAAGGCGCGCTCGGGTCGCCCCAGGCGCCGGTGGCGGCGCCGGCGATCAGCACGGCGCCGAACACCAGACTGAGGGCGGCCACCTGACGTGCCCTGCGCGGAGTTTGCGGCATGGACCGGAGTGTAGACACCGCATCGCACCCGACGGGCCGGAACGACGGACCACGAAACGGCGACGGCCCCGGACGGCGCAGTGCCGTCCGGGGCCGAAGCACCCGATGGAAATCAGACCTTGAGGTACTTGCGCAGCGTGAAGAACGCCGCGACGCCGGCCATGCCCATACCCACCACGACCAGCAGCGGGATCACCGCGAGCACCGAGCTCAGACCGATGAAGTGGATGAACTGCACCCGGTCGGCCAGCCAGTGCTGGACGAAGAAGTGCCCGCCGAGCAGCAGGCCCGAGGCCATCACCGCACCCAGCAGCGCGGCGAACGCGGCCTCGGCGATGAACGGCATCTGGACGTAGAAGTTCGAGGCGCCGACCAGGCGCATGATGCCGGTCTCGCGCCGCCTGCTGAACGCCGACACCCGGACGGTGTTGACGATCAGCAGCAACGCGACGAAGAGCATCAGCACCATGATCACGAAGGCCGCCGTCTGGAGACCGTTGAGCAGGCCGAAGAGGTTCTCCAGGATCTTCCGCTGGTCCTCGACCGACTTGACGCCGGGCTTGCCGGCGAAGGCGCTCTGGATGACGTCGTACTTGGTCGGGTCGTTGAGCTTGACCCGCCAGGACTGCGGCATGGCGTCCGCGCCCAGGACGGAGATGAGCGGGTTGTCCGGGTTCATCTCCTTCCAGTGCTTGTACGCGTCGGCGGAGCTCTCGTAGGTGGACGTCTGGACCACCGAACTCATCTTGTCCAGCTGGTCCTTGATGTCCTGGACCTGCTGGTCGGTGGCCGCGCCCTTGTCGCACTGCGGCGAGTTGCGGGCATCCGCCTTGGTGCAGAAGTAGATGCTCACCTCGACCTTGTCGTACCAGTACCCCTTCATGGAGTTCACCTGGTCGCGGACCAGGAGCGAGGAACCGGCGAGGGCGAGGGAGAGCGCGACACTGACGACGACCGCGATGGTCATGGTCAGGTTGCGGCGGAGACCCACACCGATCTCCGACAGGACGAACTGGGCACGCATGCGGAAACAACTCCAGGGTCGGTACTGCTCGGTCTGGCGTTCGGGCCGGCGGCCCTACGGGTCAGCGCTGGGGGTCAGTGCTGGTACCCGTAGACGCCGCGAGCCTGGTCGCGGACGAGCAGCCCCTTGTCGAGTTCGATGACTCGCTTGCGCATCTGGTCGACGATGGCCTGGTCGTGGGTGGCCATCAGCACGGTGGTGCCGGTGCGGTTGATGCGGTCGAGCAGCTTCATGATGCCGACCGAGTTCTGCGGGTCGAGGTTACCGGTGGGCTCGTCCGCGATGAGCAGCATCGGGCGGTTCACGAAGGCACGGGCGATCGCCACACGCTGCTGCTCACCACCGGACAGCTCACCCGGCATGCGGTCCTCCTTGCCGCCGAGGCCGACCAGCTCCAGCACCTCGGGCACCACCTTGTTGATGGCGCTCTTGGGCTTGCCGATCACCTCCAGGGCGAAGGCGACGTTCTGCGCGACCGTCTTGTTCGGCAGCAGGCGGAAGTCCTGGAAGACGGTGCCCAGCTGGCGGCGCATGTGCGGCACCTTCCAGTTGGACAGCTTGCCGAGGTCCTTGCCCAGCACGTGCACCGCACCGGTGCTGGGGCGCTCCTCGCGCAGGCACAGGCGCAGGAAGGTGGACTTGCCCGAGCCGGACGAGCCGACCAGGAAGACGAACTCACCCTTCTCGATCTCCAGCGAGACGTTGTCCAGGGCGGGACGATTCTGCTTGGGATAGGTCTTGGAGACGTTGTCGAATCTGATCACGGCTGCATCACGGAGGCCATCCTAGGCGGCGCCAGTCCTCGGTCGGTCCACCCCGGAGGCCCGGTCCGGCGGCGGGCGAAGGGAGCGCGGAGGGCCGCTCCCGGTCTGGGACCATACGCGAATCGGCGACCGGCCCGCAGGGTCGGTCCAGGACGGCGGTCGAAATCTGGGGGATAATGTCCGGTTATGCCCTGAATATTGCGAGCCATCTCACAGCCCGGGAGCCGGAAGCGCCAGAACCTGGCAGAGTGGAGGTGGCGACCGTGTTCGGTCGCTCCCCCGTACAGGGCAGGAAAAGGAACCAAAGCCCCGTCCGGTGCGTTGGCTGTAGCAGCGAGGAGGAGATCGCATGACGTGCGACCATCTGGTGTGCGCCAACTGCAACGGCCGCGTCAGCGACGGGCGGTGCCCGGTGTGCCGCGCCAACCGGGCCCGGTTGCAGGAGCAGCAGGGGCCGTTCGCCACGCTCTCCCCCGCGATGCTGCTGGCCCTGCTGGCCGGTCTGCTCGCGGTGGCGCTGATCGCGCGGCAGGCCCTGACCTGAGAACCGACGAGACGTACGGAAAGGCCCCCGACCACTGTGGTCGGGGGCCTTCTCCGTGTCCGGGTGCTTACTCGGCGCTGGTCTCGCGCTGCTTGCGCCACCGGATGCCGGCCTCGATGAAGCCGTCGATGTCGCCGTCCAGCACCGCCTGCGGGTTACCGGCCTCGAACGTCGTACGGACGTCCTTGACCATCTGGTACGGGTGCAGCACGTAGGAGCGCATCTGGTTGCCCCAGGAGCTGCCACTGTCCTTGAGCGCGTCCATCGCCGCCTTCTCCTCCTGGCGGCGCCGCTCGAGCAGCTTGGCCTGGAGGACGTTCATCGCGGACGCCTTGTTCTGGATCTGCGAGCGCTCGTTCTGGCAGGAAACCACGATGCCGGTCGGGATGTGCGTGATGCGCACCGCCGAGTCGGTGGTGTTGACGCCCTGGCCACCGGGGCCGGAGGCGCGGTAGACGTCCACCCGCAGGTCGCCCTCGTCGATGTCGACGTGGTCGGATTGCTCGACGACCGGGAGCACCTCGACACCGGCGAAGGAGGTCTGCCGGCGGCCCTGGTTGTCGAACGGCGAGATGCGGACCAGACGGTGGGTGCCCTGCTCGACCGAGAGGGTGCCGTAGGCGTACGGCGCCTTCACGGTGAAGGTCGCGGACTTGATGCCGGCCTCTTCGGCGTACGAGGTGTCGTACACCTCGGTGGGGTACCCGTGCCGCTCGGCCCAGCGCAGGTACATGCGCATCAGCTGCTCGGCGAAGTCGGCGGCGTCGACGCCACCGGCCTCGGCACGGATGTTGATCAGCGCCTCGCGGGCGTCGTACTCGCCGGACAGGAGGGTGCGGACCTCCAGCTCCTCGACCGCCTTCTTGACGGCCACCAGCTCGACCTCGGCCTCGGCGCGGGTGTCCGCGTCGTCCTCGGCCTCGGCCAGCTCGAACAGCACACCCAGGTCGTCGATGCGGCCGCGCAGGCCCTCGACCCGGCGCAGTTCGCCCTGGAGGAAGGAGAGCCGGCTGGTCACCTTCTGCGCGTTCGCGACGTCGTCCCACAGGGTGGGGGCGGCTGCCTCCTCCTCCAGGACCGCGATGTCGGCCCGGATCTTGTCCAGGTCGAGGACGGCCTCGATCGACCCCATGGTCGTATCGAGGTTCTTGAGCTCTTCGGAAGGATCGACGGCTGCCACGCCCCCCAGGGTAATGGTTCCGGGGGTGGTCATGACGACACCCCCGGTTCGCCCGGGGTCGGGGCCGGCCTCCCGGGCCCTTGCCCGATCCGGACAAAACCCGGGAGACCGGCCCTACGGGGCCCGCGGGGCGGTGCTGTGCACGGCCGGGCGGGCCGGGTGGCCGCGGTCCGGCCCGGCGGCCGCGAAGGCCGTCCAGGCCGCGGCGGCGCCCGCCAGCAGCAGGACGGTGGCCAGCAGCACGGCCAGCAGCCGGCGGCGGCGCAGCAGGGCCTGGCGGTCCCGGCGGTGGCCCGGGGCGGCGCGCTGGGCGCGCGACTCGGCCGCGTACGCGGCCAGCTCGTCGGCCGAGGGGCGGCGCAGGCTGGTGTGGGTGTCCCGGGTGGAGTCCGGGGCGACGCCGGGCACCAGCGGGACGGCCGGGCCGCGGCGCCGCTTGTGGGTGCCCGGGCCGGCGTCGATCTCGGCGTAGACGGCCTCGCCGGGGGTCAACTGCTCCTCGGCCGGTGCGCGCCCCTGGGAGGGCACCGCCAGCACCGGCAGACCGGCCAGCGAGGGGAGCTGCTCGCGCAGCCGGGCGGCCAGCTCCGCGGCGCGCAGCCGGGAGGCCGGGGCCTTGGCCAGGCACTCCGAGATGATCCGCCACAGCCCGTCCGGCAGGCCGGGGATCGGCGGCACCTGCTCGGTGACGTGCCGGCGCAGCACCGCGCCGGTGTGGCCGCCGCCGAACGGGGTGAAGCCGGCCAGCAGCTCGTAGAGCACGGTGGCGAGGGCGTAGATGTCGACGGCGGCGCGCGGCTCCAGGCCCTCGATGATCTCGGGGGCGAGGTAGTCGGGGGTGCCGATGATCCGGGTGGCCCGGGTCCGGCGCGGGGCGTCGACCAGGCGGGCCACGCCGAAGTCGGTGAGCTTGGCGCGCGGGGCGCCGCCGGGGCCGGGGGCGGCGGCGAGGTCGAGCAGGACGTTCTCCGGCTTGACGTCACGGTGGACGATCCCGGCCGCGTGCGCGGCGGCCAGGCCGTCGGCGACGTCGGCGATGATCGAGGCGGCGGTCTGCGGCGGGAGGGCGCCGTCCCGCTCCAGCCGGGAGCGCAGGTCGGTGCCCTGGACCAGTTCCATCACCAGGGCGAGGTCGCTGCCGTCCACCACCATGTCGCGAACGCCGACCACCCGGGGGTGGTCGAGGCTGGTCAGCGCGGTGCGCTCCTGGACGAAGCGGCCGACCAGCACCTGGTCGGCGGCGAGGTCCTCGCGCAGCAGCTTGACCGCCACCGGGCCGTCCGGCCCCTCACCGAGCCAGACCGTACCGGCCGAACCCCGGCCGATCACCTGGTGGACGGTGTACCGGCTGCCGATCTTGCGTGCCAATGCTGCTCCGTGGGCGGCGCGGGAGCGCTCCGGGGGTCCGGGCGCGCTCGGTGGGGCGGGACAACAGCGACCAACCTACGCGCCCCGACCCCCCGTGCGGGCCGCCTGACGGCCCCGGGGCGGGACTCCGGGGCGAGAAATCTCGTGAATTGTCGACAAAGCGTCAATCCTGCCGTCCTGGAGGCGATCCGCGGCTATTTGCCGAAGACGCTGTTCACCCAGTCGCGCGCCGAGTCGAACCAGCCGACGACGTTGTCCCAGTAGTGCGGCAGCGGGGTGAAGCTCCACAACGCGATGCCGGCCAGGGCCAGTACCAGCAGCACCATCAGACAGCCCTTGAGGCAGCCGAGCCCCGGGATGTACATCCGGTTGCGGCTGCGCGGACGGCGCTCGCGCGGCGGGGCGGGCTCGCGCCGGGGCGGCGCGGGCGGCTCCTCGCGGCGCTGCGGGGGCTCCCGGCGCTGCGGCGCGGGCGGCTCGGCCCGGCGCGGCACCGGGGCGGGTGGGGGCGGCGGCGGGTAGCCGCCCTGCGGCTGGCCGTACCCGGCCGGCGGCTGCCGGTAGCCGCCCTGCGCGCCGGGGCCGCCCTGGCCGTTTCGGCCGCCCTGGCCTCCCTGGTAGGGCGGCGGGGCGACCGGCGGGCGCTGGGCGTAGCCGGGCGGCGGGCCCTGGCGGCGCTGGTCCGGGCGGTAGCCGGTCGGCGGCTGTGGCTGGTAGCCGGGCGCGCCCTGACCGGTCCGGCCCCCCGGTCCGGCCTGGTAGGGCGGCGGGGCGACCTGCGGCTCCTCGAAGTCCTCGGGGCCGAAGTAGCCGACCTGGGTCTGCTGGTTGCGGTCGCGCGCCGCGCGCAGCTGGGTCTGCCACGGGTGCGGCGCCTCCTCCTGCGGCGCGGCGGGTGCTCCGGGCGCTCCGGGCGGGGGCACGGCGGTGGGCGGCATCACCTGGGTGCGGTCCTGGGTGCCGTACGGGGGCGCGGGCGGCGGCTGGGTGCCCATCACCCGGGTCGCCCCGGCCGGGTCGTACTGCGGGCCGCCCGGGGGCGGGGGCAGCACCTGGGTGCGGTCCTCGGCGCCGGCCCCGGGTGCGGCCGGCACGGTGCCGGGCGCGGTGGCCGGCTGCGGGTCCGGCAGCAGCAGGGCGGCGACCGCGAGCGCCTCGTCCACCGCCGCCGGGGAGGCGTGCACGCCGACCCCGGCCGCGACCACCCGCAGCGCGCGGGCCAGCGAGGTGGCGCTCGGCCGCTGGGCCGGGTCCTTGCGCAGGCAGCGCTCGATCACCGTCCAGACCGGCTCCGGCATGGTGCTGGGCCGCTGCGGCTCCTGCGTCAGGTGGGCCTGGAGGACGGCCAGTGCGCTGTCGCCCTGGAACGGCTGGCGGCCGGTGACCAGCTCGTAGAGCATGATCCCGGCGCCGTAGACGTCCACCGCGGAGGTCTGCGGGCGGCCCTCGGCGGACTCCGGCGCGACGTACGCGGGGGTGCCGACGAACTCGTGGGTGCGGGTGACGCCCGGGGAGTCGGCGAGCCGGGCGATGCCGAAGTCGGTCAGCATCGGGTGCATCTGCTCGGTGCCGTCCACCAGGACGGAGGCGAGCAGAACGTTGGCCGGCTTGAGGTCGCGGTGGACGATCCCGTCCGCGTGGCTGGCCGCCAGCGCGTCGGCGACCTGGGCCATCAGCAGAGCGCCCGCGATCGGGCTGAAGGGGCCGTTGGCGCGCAGGCAGCGGGCCAGGTCCGGGCCCTCCACCAGGTCCATCACCAGGGCCAGCAGCTCGCCCTCGACGACCAGGTCACGGACCCGGACGATGTTCGGGTGGGTCAACCGCAGCAGCAGCGAGCGCTCCTGCAGGAAGCGCATCACGACGTCCGGGTCGGCCGCCAGTTCCTCGCGCAGCACCTTGATCGCCACCTGCTGCCCGGGCTCACTGCCCGGCGCCTGGACGTCCGGACGCACCAGGCCGCGCCAGACGGTCCCGGTGGCACCCCGTCCCAGGGTCTCCTCAAGCAGATATTTGCTGCCGACTGGCCGCACCTGTCGCACTCCTCGCCGTGCCGCCCGCGCGGGGCGCTCCTCCGCCGGTGCGGTGAGCCTGCCGGGCCCGTGTTTGCGGCCACTCTAACCGTGTCCGTTCAGGTTTTTGAGGTGACCGGTAGGCCACCCGAGCAGGGTTGGGGGACATCCCCTAGGGGACTGCCCGGACGCGCCCCGGGGGGCTGGTCGGAGCCGCTCGCCGGGGCCCGTCGCGGCTGCGGTTGACCTGACTCTCCGTCGCCTCCACCATGGCGATGATCGCAAGATCGTCAAATCCGGTACGGTGCGCGGACTGTCCATGCCGGATGGCAGGATGGACACTCGCCACTCGTGTGGCCCAAAGGGTCGACGCGACCGCCCGGTGCGACCGCGACGACACCTGGCAGCGGTACCAGGCATCACACCAGCAGAAGGGACCCGCGGGCGAGATGCAGATCCGGCTGACCGTCCTCCGACCGCGCAGCGGCCCGACCGCCGCCGGCTCCGCCATCCCCTACGTGGACGTGCTGGTCACCGCGCCCGTCGGCACCGCGCTCGGCGCCATCGCGGGCGCGCTCGCGGGCGCCGTGGGCGTGCGCGGACCGCGCGCCGCCACCCACGTGCACTTGTACGCCGGGGCGCACCGGGTGGACGAACACACCCTGCTCGGCCACCCCCCGCTGCTCGACGGAGCCGTCCTCAGCCTCAACGAGCCCGACCCGACCGCCGACGACCCCGACGACACCCCCGCCGCCGAGCTGCGGGTGGTCGGCGGCCCGGACGCCGGCGGCGTGCACCGACTGCACGGCCGGGAGATCCGGATCGGCCGCTCCGGCGAGGCCGACGTCCCGCTCGACGACCCGGACGTCTCCCGGCTGCACCTCGCCCTGCACCTCGGCGAGGACGGCCGGATCGCCGTCCGCGACCTCGGCTCCACCAACGGCACCACCCTGGACGGCCGGATCGTCCCGCCCGCCCCGGCCGAAGCCGCCGTCCCGCTGGAGAACGGCGCCCTGCTGCGGATCGGCGAGTCCACCCTGCAGGTCTTCGAACCGGCCGGGGAACCCGCCCGCGTCGCCCTGCCCGACGGCAACGGCCACCTCCAGCTCGCCGCCCCCGGCCCGGTCCGGCCCGCACCGCCCGTGATCGAGCCGCCCATCACCCCCGAGCTCACCCACGGGCGCGGCCTCGGCCTGTTCTCCCTGCTGTCCGGCCGCACCGCCGAACCGCCCGAGGAGAGCGCCGAGCGCCACCACGCCGCGGTACGGCTGCGCCAGGCCGCCGCCCAGCGCGAGCGCTGGCCCGACCTCGCCACCGTGCTGCTCAACGCCGTCGGCCCCGGCCCCCGGCTCTGGGAACGCAGCCCCGGCCACCCCGACGCGCTCACCCTGCGCCTGGGCACCGCCGACCGCCCCGGCGGCCCCGGCACCACGCCCGGCACCATGCTGCCCGCCGTCCCGGTCACCCTCGACCTGCAGACCGCCGGCAGCCTCGGCCTCAGCGGCCCCCGCGAGCGCCTGGACGCGCTCACCCGCGCCGTCGTCGCCCAACTCG
Organism: Kitasatospora sp. NPDC004669; assembly: GCF_040609455.1. NCBI lineage: Bacteria > Bacillati > Actinomycetota > Actinomycetes > Kitasatosporales > Streptomycetaceae > Kitasatospora > Kitasatospora sp. NPDC004669. The sequence goes on along the minus strand of NZ_JBEXKB010000017.1, from coordinate 3,168 downwards.
CCGCGCTGCACCCGCCGACCGGGCTGAGCCTGGTCGTGGTCGACGCCGACCCGGCCCGCGGCCCCGAGGAACGCGTCGACACCTGGGCCTGGGCGCTCTGGCTGCCCCACCTGCGCCCCGCCGACGGCCAGGACTGCCGACTGCTGCTCGGCCTCGACGACGAACAGGCCACCTCCCGGCTGACCGAACTCACCGCCCGGCTCAGCGGCCCGGCCGGCCTCGGCGGCCACCCCGCCACCGTGGTCGTGGTGGACGGCCGCCCGGCCACCGAGGCCGCCCGGCACGCGCTCGACCTGCTGCTGCGGCAGGGCCCGGCGGTCGGCATCTTCCCGATCTGCCTCGCCGAGCAGCCCGAGCTGCTCCCCCGCGGCCTCGGCGCCACCGCGCTGATCACCGGCGAGGTCGGCACCCACCTCTCCATCGACCGCCCGGTCGCCCGCGGCCGCGAGACCCTGCACGAGGTCTCGCTGGACGCCGTCTCCGACGCCTGGGCCGAGCGGCTCGCCCGCGTCCTCGCCCCGCTGCGCGAGGCCACCCCGGCCGCCCGCGGCCCGCTGCCGGACGCGCTGCGGCTGCTCGACCTGCTCCAGCTCGACACCGTCACCCCGGCCAAGCTGTCCGCCCGTTGGACCGCCCACGCCGGCGGCATCGGCGCGGCCGGCGCGCTGCTCGGCACCACCCGGGACGAGCTGTGCACCCTCGACCTCGCCGACCCCGAACTAGCCCTCCCCTCCCCCGACCCGGGCGGGCCGCACCTGCTGGTCGGCGGCGCGCGCGGCTCCGGCAAGACCGAACTGCTGCGCACCCTGGTCGCATCGCTCGCCGTCTCCGAACGTCCCGAGCGCCTGGCCGTCACCCTCATCGAGGGCCGGGCCGCCACGGACGGGCAGGACGGCCTGGACGGCTGCACCGAGCTGCCGCACGTCACCGGGCGCGTCAACGCCGCCTCCGACCCGCGCGCCGCACTGCTCGCGGCCGAGGCGTTGGAGGACGAACTCGCCCTGCGGGAGCGGCTGTTCGACGGGCTGGACTTCGCCGCCTGGCACGCGGCGCGCATCTTGGACGGGCACAGCCTGGACGGACGCGGCCTGGACGGCCAGGGCCTGGGCGCGGACCGCCCGCAGATCCCGGTGCCCGCCACGGTCGGTGCCGCCTCGGCGGGCGGCGCGCGGATCATCCCGCCGCGCAGCGCCTCCGACGCCCGGCCGGCCGCCTCCCCGGCCGACCCGGCCCCGGCCCGGCTGGTCGTCGTGGTCGACGACTACGACGACCTGCTCTCCCCCACCTCGCCGGCCGGCCGCCCGCTGGCCCGCGCGCTCGCCGCCGTCGCCCGGCGCGGCGGCCCGCTCGGCATCCACCTCGCGGTCGCCACCGGCCGCCCGGAGGAGAGCGCCGGCACGGAGGTCGACGAGGCCGCGCTGCTCCGGATCGCCCTGCGCACCGAGGACCCGGCCGACTCCGACCTGCTGATCCACCTCGGCGACGCGGCCGCCATCCCCGAGGACACCCCCGGCCGCGGCTACCTGCGCCGGCCCGACGGCGGGGTCACCGCCTTCCAGACCGCCCGGATCAGCGGCCGCATCCCCCGCACCGCCACCCTGCGGCCCACCGTGGTCGCGATAGACCCGCTCCAGCTCGGTGCCCCACCCGCCCGCCGCCCGGTCCGCGAGCTCGGCAACGGCCCCACCGACCTCGCCCTCCTCGCCAGCGCCCTCCAACGCGCCGCCTCGCGCTGAGCAGTCAGCGACAAAGCCGGTGAACGCGCCCGACTCGGAGGGCGTCACCCGCGCCCGCGCGGCCCTGCACGGGCGCGGGCGACTCGTCGGTGTCGGCCGTCAGCGCGGGTGATGCGCTCAGGAACAGTACGTACCGTGCTTGACCAAGGCGAGGCCGGAGACCTTGCCGCCGTCCATGGTGAACTCGTAGAACCAGCCCTGGCCGCCGTGGCCGCCCTCCGCCTCCAGCTCGTACGTGCCGTCCTTGGCCGACTTGAGGCCCTTGGCGTCGTAGGCCTGCTTGAGCTCGTCCTCGGTCGAGCCCGCGCCGATGCCGTCGGCGGTACGGGCCCCGGCGGGAGCGACCAGCTCGCGCAGGCCCTCCGTGCCGAATCCGACCCGGCCGGTGGCCAGGAAGGCGAGGTCCCGGTTCTTGCGGGCAGTGGTCAGGGCCTCCGCGTCCTTGGAGAGCTCGCTGAGCTCCTTCATGTCGGCGGCCTGCTCCTTGAGCCGCTCTGCCTCGTGGCTGTTGTACTCCTGCATCTGCTTCAGCGAGGCGCCCGGCGGCAGCGTCTCGCGCGTCTTCGTCTTCGCCTTGATCTCGTCCAGCTTGGCCGTGACCTTGTCGGACTTGGCCCGGGCGTCCGCCTCGGCCGCCATCCGCACCGGATCCGGCGCCGGGCCGCCCTTGTACGCGAAGTCGGTGCAGCCGTTGAGCAGTGAGACCGGCGCGGCCTCCAGTGCGCCGGAGGCCAGCGCCTCGTCCTTGGTCATGGACAGCTTCAGGCCCCGGTAGCCGCCCATCCCGAACGGCTCGGGCGGCGTACTGGCTGCGGACGAGGCCGCCGCAGCGGCGTCGGCGCTCCGCCCGCCGCCCTCGCAGGCCGCCGCCCCGGCCACGACCAGCGCCACCATGATGCCCGCACCCAGCACGCGGACCGGCCCGCGCTTCTCTCCCATGTTGTGATCCCCCTGGTCGAACTGGGATCACCGTATCGAAAGTGCGACCACGACCCGCAATCGGTTTTCCCAGGAGTCGAAGACGGCCGCCGCGGGCACCGGGTCGAGGCGCAGCCACTCGTCCTCGACGACGCGCCGGGCCGGCACCGGCTCCGCCACGTCCAGGGCCTCCGGGGCCGTCTCGGCCGGGTCACCGCGCCGGGCGTAGCCGGGTCACCGCGCCGGGCGTGGCCGGGTCACCGCGCCGGGCGTAGCCGGGTCACCGCGCCGGGCGTGGCCGGGTCACCGCGCCGGGCGTGGCCGGCGAACAGCCGGTCCTTGCCGGCCGGCACGTGCACCATGGCCGCGTCCGGTGTGCGGCGGCCAGCGGCGGGAACGCGGAAGGGCCCGCGTCCCGAGGCGGTTTCTAGCGGTCGTTGCAACACGTGATCGGTTGTCTAGGCCGCGAGGAGTTTAGCCAGACGCTCGGCTGGGGTTTCCCAGCCGAGCGTCT